>NZ_CP061497.1:0-355833 GCF_014678725.1 Thermomonas sp. XSG
CACGCACTCGACGCCAACCCCAGCGCCCCTCTCCCGAAGCGGGCATTGGCTCGATCCATGACCTCCATCAGGCTCTTCGAGCGCGGATCGGCCAGTGCGAAGAGATCCCCTTGTTGGTGGTCGCCGTGAGTCAGATCCAGCAGGCCGACGCCGGCCTTCTTGTAGCGATAGCCCTGCCGATATATCGCCCGCACGAGGTGCTGCGCCAGGCGCAGCACCTCACGGGTGTCGGACGTGGGGGCGATCAGCGGCATGGCGCCGGAAGGGTGGTATTGCGGGGCGTCCGGCTTGAAGGGGTTAGTGTTGCACCAGACCCAGACGCCATTGGCCTGCAGGGAGCGGGAACGCAGCTTCTCGCAGGCGCGCTGGGCGAAGGTCGCCACGGCCTGCTTCAGGTCTTCCAGCGCAACAACCTCGCGGCCGAACGAGCGGCTGACCACGATCTGCTTGCGGTCAGGCTCGCTCTCTTCCAGATCCGCGCAGGCGATGCCCTGCAGCTCGCGCTGGGTGCGGGCCAACACGACGCCGTAGCGTGCTCGCAGTGTTTCGGGGGCGGCGCGGCATAGGTCTGCCGCGGTCAGGATGCCCTCGGCACCTAGCCGCGCCGTGAGGCGGCGCCCCACGCCCCAGACATCCTCCACTGGAAACTTCTCCAGCGCCGCATCACCGGGCAGCACTGTCACGACGCCGTGGGGCGTCTTCTTGGCTAGCTTGTTAGCCAGCTTGGCCAGCGTCTTGGTTGGCCCGATCCCCACGCAGCAGGGAATGCCCACCCACTGCCGGATCCGGGCCCGAACCTCGGCAGCGACCTGCTCGCGCCGTTCCGCCCGGATCCCCTGAAAATCCACGAAGGATTCGTCGATGGAGTAGACCTCCACCCGGGCGAACTGGTCGCGCAGGATCGACACCACTCGGCCCGACAGGTCGCCGTAGAGGGCGAAGTTGGCCGAGAAGATGCGCAGCTGCCGGCGCAGCGCCGGCGGCACCTCATGGATAGGCTGCCCCATCCCGATGCCGAGGTCCTTGCACTCCTGGCTGCGCGCGATCACGCAGCCGTCGTTGTTGGACAGCACGCAGACGGGCACGCCCTGCAGCTCGGGCTTGAACGCCCGCTCGCATGAGGCATAGAAGTTGTTGCCGTCGACCAGGCCGAACATCGGTCATTGCTCCGCTAGACCCATCAGTCCACGGGCAGGTGGAAGGTCGATTCCGCTTCACTGGGCAGCTGGCGGATCAGGCTCAACACGCCCTCGAAGCGCTGCAACTCGGCTTCCTCGGTAGTGGCTCGCGCATAAGTCTCCGGCTCATCCAGCACGTCCAGCATCACCGCGGTGGCCGATCCATCCTTGTGCAAGGCCAGATGCGCCTCATAGACACAGGCACCGGTCCAGGAACGCCAGCACCGCAACACATCGCCGTCCAGCCAGATCGCCCAGCGGTCGTCCATGTCGCGCGGCCACAGGCCTGCCTGCAGCCGCAGGACGTCTTCGATGGCAAACACGTGGCGGCACCGCAGCGGCCAGCGGGGGCCTTCCATCGGCTTCAGCTTGTGCTTCCAGCTCTGCGCGGTGCCGCTCATCGCCTGCGCCCCAAGAGTTGACGGAAGTTCCAAGTCACCACGCCCCAGATCTCCAGCTCCATGTCGGGGGGAACCAGGATCGGGGGATAGTCCGGATGCCCGGAATGAAGCTCGAACCGCCTGCCGCGCCGTTGCAGCTGCTTGCAGGTGAAGCCACTGTCCCAGATGGCGATCACGATGTGGCCGTGTTGTGGCGTGATGCTGCGATCCACGATCAGCGTGTCGTCGGGGTAGATGCCGAAATTGATCATCGAGATCCCGGTGTCGGCCCGCATGAAGAAGGTCGAGACGGGATTGAGGATGCAGTGCCGGTTGAGGTCCAGCGTGTCGTTCTCGCCATAGAAGTCCTCGGCCGGCGACGGGAAGCCGCAGGTCACCCGGTTCGACAGTAAAGGCAGCGCAAGCTCTGGCGCGTCAGCATCGGCAGGTCCGATGACGCCAGGCGGGAGGAGGGGCGAGGGGGGATTGAGCATGGCGGCAGTCTCTGGGACGGTGGGCTCACCGTTTGAGACGGGCCATGATAGTTGGTTAGTAGTAATACTACTAATGACCTTTCCCGGCGGGCACTTCCGCCCTACAGCTCAAGAGCTTCCTGAGGCGGAACGCTGGTCTAAGCGCGGTCGGCAGCCCCGTCATCCCTGGCGGGGCGCGCGACGGGTGGATGTCCTAGCCGGTGGCCGGTCCCGTGCGTTGCCAACGAGTACAGTTTCGCCTGTGGCCCGGAGGGAGGGCATCAGCCAATATCCATCCGACGGGTCAGAAAAGTCTGGTTCTAGGCGTGGGAAGCGCTCAGCCTTGTTGGGCGTCTTTCCACGCCCTGTAGATATCCGGCTCAAGGCTGATCGGCGCGTGCTGGATGTCCATGGACTGGTCCGCGAACGGCTTGGCCAGGTCGGTGTAGATCGCGGCGGTGGAGAGCCCGAAGGGCTCGGCGTCCTCATTGGAGTAGGCGTAACGCACCCGCGTGATCCCGGCCATCCGCATTGCTGCCATGCACATGGGGCAGGGCTGGCCGCTGGCATAGACCTCGCTGCCGGCAAGGTTGGGTGTCCCGAGCGCCCGGCTGGCGCCCCGAAGGGCGTTCAGCTCGGCATGCGATGTCGGGTCGTTCGTGGCCAGGATCTCGTTGACGCCACGGGCGATGACAACACCGTCTCGAACCACAACGGCGCCGAAGGGCCGTCCACCACCTCGCACGTTGTCGTTGGCTAGCTGGATTGCTTCCGCAAGGAAGTGGGTAGTGGTGTTCAACAGCTGCCTCCATGCTTGGTCATTGACGGGAAGAGAAGTTTGCCAGTGACCTCTGACGACCCTTAGCGGACATCGAAAGGGTAGGCTTAAGGTACGAATAAGCATCGCAGGGGACGCTGGCCGGCATGCGACTCCTAGTCGTTGAAGATGACAGCATGATCGGCTCGGCCTTGCAGGCGCTGCTGGCCAAGGATGGTCATGCGGTTGACTGGGCCGAGGATGGCGCCTCGGCTTCCACGGCGCTGCGTACCAATACCTACGATCTGGTCGTGCTTGACCTGGGCCTGCCGAGGGTCGACGGCCTGGTGGTGCTGCGTGACATGCGCGCGCGTGGCGACACAACGCCGGTGATCGTGGCAACCGCTCGGGATGCCGTCCAAGCTCGTATCTCCGGCCTCGATGCGGGGGCGGATGACTACGTGATCAAGCCCTATGACTACGACGAGTTGTTGGCACGTATCAGGGCGCAGCTTCGCCGAGCCCACGGACAGGGTCGCTCACAGTACGCGCTGGATGATATTGAGCTTGACCTGAAACACCGGGTGGCGCGCAAGGCTGGGGCGATTGTCGATCTGACGGCACGCGAATGGGCGATTCTCGAGCCCCTCGTACTGCGGCCCGGCAGCGTGCTCTCGCGCGAACAGTTGGAAGACAAGTTGTTCGGCTGGGGCCATGAGGTCGCTAGCAACGCGGTGGAAGTCTACGTGCACGGGATCCGGAAGAAGCTCGGCCAGCAGGTCGTCCAGAACATTCGTGGGTTGGGTTACAAGGTGCCGGAATGCGAGTAGGTGGGAAGCCAGGATGGTCATTGACGCGGCGGCTCGTCTGTCTGTTGATGCTGATCCTGTTGGTGATCGCAACCTTGCAGATCGGGTTTGTCTACCGAGCCCTGCTGAAGGAGGCCGACGAGGTCTTCGATGCCCAACTCAAGCAGGCAGCGCAAGCATTGGTGTTGACGGCGCCAACCCAGTCCACGGCACTGGTCTCCCCGGAAGCGGGCAAAGCAGAAGAACTCGACTTGCTGATACGGGAGCGAGGAAGCTCGGGTGAACTTCATTCCACGGTCGATGGGGTATTCCCGGAGCAAGTGCCACTTGGCTTCGCGGACCTGCATACCTCCCTCGGGGAGATCCGGGTCTTCACCGCGCGCCGGGCGGACCGTGATGTCTCGGTTGGACAACGGCTGGCGGCGCGTCGTGAGCTCGCTCGCGAGATCGCGTTTTCCGCGCTGTGGCCGCTGTTGTTCCTCGCGGTCGCGGGACTGCTGCTGTTGTATCTGATCGTGCGGTCTGTATTGGCGCCGGTGACGGAACTCGAACGCCAGATTGGACGCCGGGATCCAGGCGCATTGACGCCAATTGTCGATCCGGGGCTTCCGCTGGAGATGAGTCCCTTGCTCGTCGCGACCAATGGGTTGCTGGAGCGTCTTTCGAAAGCTCTGGAACACCAGCGGCGCTTCCTGGCCGATGCCGCCCACGAACTGCGCACGCCGATCGCAGCGATCGGCCTTCAGAACACGCTCGTGGCGCGAGCGGACTCGGACCAGGAGCGTCAACTGGCACTGGAGGCGCAGGGAGCCGGCATTCGGCGCGCATCAGCACTCGTCGACCAGCTTATGCGGCTGTCTCGCCTGGAGACGGCGGATGCCCCCCTCCAGGTCGCCGAACTCGACCTCATGAGCGAGATTCTGGGACTCGTGGACTTGCATCGCTCCGAGAGCGAAGCCAAGCACATCTCCATTGACCTGACTGGCACGGCCGGGTCGGTCCATGCCGACGCAGGGTTACTTTCCGCGGTCATCGGTAACCTGATGGGCAATGCCGTCAGGCATTGCCCACCCGGTAGCAAGGTCGTGATCGAGGCCGCTGTGCGTGATGCGTCGATTGTCGTTACCGTCGACGACAACGGGCCTGGCATCCCGGAAGGAGATCTGCCTGCGATGTTGCGGCCGTTCCACCGCAGTGCCGCCTCAGGCACGCCTGGGTCAGGCCTGGGTCTTGCCATCGCCCAAGCGGCATGTGAGCGAGCGGGGTGGACGCTGAACCTGTCGCGTTCCCCGCTTGGGGGACTGCGAGCCAGCGTTCAGCTCGGAACCGGCAACGCCTAAGTTTCACCTCAGCCTCCAAGGCCAATCTAAGGCCATTCCAACTGACTGTGGCCATGCCAGCGGCGGTCGCCACGTCGCACACGCGCATGACAAGCAGGGTCTGTGTCATCGCATCGCTATTGGAGGCAGCACTTGAATACGAACAGACTTGAAGCAGATTCCTCGTCAACCTTGAGCAAGGTGCCTGAGGTTGTCCTCGGCTTCTGGATCATCAAGATCCTTGCGACCACGCTGGGCGAAATCGGTGGGGATGCGGTCACCATGTCGATGAATCTCGGCTACCTGGTCGGCACGGTGATCTTCGCCGCGATCTTCATTGCCTTCGTGTATGCCCAGATTCGCGCGCCGCAGTTCAACAAGTGGCTCTACTGGGGCACCATCATCGCAAGTACGACGGTCGGGACAACGCTCGCGGATTTTGCAGACCGGTCGCTTGGCATCGGTTACACCGGTGGCACGACCTTGCTGCTGTCGCTGCTGCTCGCCTCGCTCTTTCTCTGGTATCGAACGACCGGCACGATTTCGGTGGCGAGCGTAAAAGATGTTCGGTCGGAATGGTTCTACTGGCTCACGATCACCTTCTCACAGACCTTGGGCACGGCCCTTGGCGACTGGGTGGCGGACACCCAGGGCATGGGTTATACCGGCGGCATGCTGTTGTTCGGCGGGTCACTGGCCGTGATTGCGCTCTTGTACTTCGTGACCAAGGTCAGTCGGACCGGTTTGTTCTGGGCAGCATTCGTGCTGACCCGCCCCCTTGGCGCAGTCGTCGGTGACTTCCTCGACAAACCGCTAGCAAACGGGGGCTTGGCGCTGTCCCGCTACACGGGCTCAGGCGTACTGCTGATTGCGATCGTGGCGTTGATCCTGCTGCTGCCACAGCGAGCCGCGAGGCAGGCTCACTGATGGACGGCAAGGCGTTCATCGGAATTCTGCTTGCGATGGTGTGCATGAGCTATTGCGGGCTCGCTCAGGCACAGGCCGGTCCGCCGTTGATGACCAATGATGCAGGTTCGCCGGGGCCCGGACATTGGGAAGTGAATCTGGCGGCCATCGGCGAGTGGAGCGACGGCGAACGATCCGCGTCGGCTCCGGACGCCGATATCAACTACGGGTTGGGCGACAACATCCAGTTGTCGGCGCACCTGCCCTGGATGCGCGTTCCACTGCAGGGACGAACCGCGACGGGCCTCGGCGCGATCGAATATGCGGTGCGTTGGCGGTTCCTGGATCAGGACAGCGCCGGCCTGGATCTGGCGATCCAACCGCATGTCGTCGTCCCCGGAACCCCGAGGGCGGTTCGTGACGGATTGAGCCAGTCGCATCGGGAGTACGCGCTTCCGATCCAGGCGGTCCACCACTGGGCTCGCTTCACCACAGGCGTGGAGGTGGCGCGCCATTGGGTGGAGCATGAGCGGGGTGCCGATCAGCTCGGCATTTTCGCGGCGGCTAGTTGCGGCGAGATGGAATGCCTCGCCGAGATCAACTCGACACATGAGCATGGCGGACTGACCCAGACGTTCCTTGGTATCGGTGGTCGTCGCGCTCTGTCGGACCACGTCAAGCTGATGGGCGCCATCGATCACCAGGTCAACGGGCCTGCCTCCATGCGCGTCGACGTGGTGTACCTGGGTATTCAGGTCACCTACTAGGCCTGTAAAGGCTTCGCGCAGCCTAAGTTTGACATCAGCAATCGCGTGGACCCTGTAGATGCCGACGACGCGTCGGAACCTCGAAAAAGGAGAAAGTAATGAACGTGATTGTTCGAATTACTGCTGTCGCGCTTCTCGCAGTTGGATTGGGTGGCCTCGTGGGTACTGCCTTCGCGAAGGATCATGCAAAGATCAGCAAGGAACAGGCCCAGAAGATTGCACTGGAACAAGCGCCTGGCGGAAAAGTGAAAAGCTCCGAGCTGGAGCAGGAGAAGGGCGCACTCGTCTGGTCCTTCGACATCTCCATGCCCGGAACCCGTGACATCACCGAAGTTCTAGTAAACGCCGAGACCGGGGCCGTGGTTGAGGTGAGCAAGGAAACGCCCGACCAGCAGGATGCCGAAGAGCGGGAAGAGGCGAAGGAAGATAAGTCCAAGTAAGACCCGCTTAGTGGCAAGCGGGCCATCTGGCCCGCTTGTCCTTATGCGATCCGTAGCGAACGTCTGGTATTGACCGATTACCGTCGCTATGCGACCCGAAGCGGACATCCGTTGGATGTCCGCTTCGGCAGCTTCAGTCGAAGTCCAGATAGTCCAAGGGACTGGTGGTCTTGCGCGCAGCCTGCTCGACATGTGTGTAGATCATCGTTGTTTTGAGGTTGCGGTGACCCAGCAACAGCTGAATCGTTCGGATATCGGTCCCTCCAGCTAGGAGGTGAGTCGCGAACGAATGGCGAAGTGTGTGGACTGACGCCTGCTTGATGACCCGCGCCTCCTGAAGGGCTGTCTTGAAGGCCATCTGGACGCCGGATTCGGATGCATGCCAGCGAAGCCACCGTTCGGTGCTAGGACAGCGCCGCAGAACGCGCGATGGAAATACGAACTGCCACGCCAGACTACGGCTAGCACTGGGGTACTTGCGTTCCAATGCATTGGGCAGCGGAGCAAAGCCTGCGCCTCTTGCTACGTCTTGGCGGTGTCTACTCGCCACGCGAAGCAAATGACGCTGCAGCCGTGTCGGCAAAATGGTGGTCCTGTCCTTGCCCCCTTTTCCTGCACGGACATGGATCATCCCGGCTTTCATGTCGACGTCCTTGATTCGCAACGTCATGCATTCCGTAACACGCAGACCCGAGCCGTAGAGGATATGGGCCATGAGCGCAGTCACTCCGTCCATCCTACGCAAGATGGCCGACACTTCATGCGCGGTCAGGACGATGGGCAAGCTATCCCGTCGCTGGATACGTTTCAATCCACTCAAGTGGCCGATCTCAACCTCGAACACATCTCGATACAGGAAGAGCAGTGCATTGAGAGCTTGTGACTGGGTCGATGCGGCGACGTGTTTGGCCGTCGCCAGATGGTTCACGAAGCCGACGATGCCCTCAGGTCCCACCGTGCGAGGATGGTGCGGCTTGTGGAAGTGGACGTACCGGCGGATCCAGAAGCGGTACGCTTCTTCGGTCCTTCGGCTCAGGTGGCGACGTCGGCAGACAATCGACACCTGGTCCATCAGTCGCAGTGGGAGAGTAGAGGGGTGGGCCGTGTCACCCCATGAGGGTCGCTCCTTTTGGGGTCAAACGACCGGAGCATACGGCAGGCAAGACTGATGCTGGGTCCGGTTATTCGCCACCTTGCCAGTTAGGCACTGAGAGCCTAAAGTCCAGTGAATTCATGCGGATAGCCATCACAAGCGTTATGGCTGGTGCATGTCGTATAAACGGATCAAGAGATCCGGCTAATAGGTAGTTAGAGCGCGCATGGACCTTCGCGGCGAAATTGAGAGAGTGTTCGGCCACAGCCTCTTTGAGCGACCCCTCTTTTACTGCTACCCCGATGGCCTCCGTTTCGAGCTTGCTGAGGGTGACACGGCCCTCCAGCAATTCCTAAGCGCACATCGCAAGGCGCTGCTCATCGCTCAAGATGCTTTTCGCGGGTCAGACCACTTTGCCGTTTGCCTCAGGGACCGCATGCATGAGGGCGGCGGGCTCGAGTGCCGGCAACTTGTCCGTGAACTCAAGGCGGCGCAGATCCCTCTCCCAGCAGTACGAGCTTTCTGGGCCGACGCAGTTGACCCAGATGACTGGGCCGACGAGGAAGAGCCGCAGGTCGACTTAACGCTGGCTTTCGCGGCGCCAATCGCCCTGCTTTCCAATGTGCTCTGGTGCGCATTGGCCAAGGATCTGGGCATTAGCCCCAAGCTGCAATGCTCCGTGTACCTTCTCAACCTCCAGGCGGGCGTCGCTCTCTTCCCCTATGACGACCGGGGAATGGATGTGGTTGGCCCCAACCGGTCCACGCTCCAGCAGCTTTACGCCCAGCATCGGTCTCTGCTCCTGCCCTATGATCTGCCTCAAATGCAGAGCACGTTCGGCGCGCTCTAACAATTCGTCCAAGCCGACGCCGCTTCGCGGCGCGACTTAAGTCAGGTGTTAGGCCTCATGAAGCATGCTCCGTTGGGATATGAGTGCCCGTTCTGCGACATCGCAGCGGGCCTGTCCGGGCCCAACCCGAATTCGGCCATTGTCTTTGCTGATGCCAATCTTCTTGCAGTGATTCCGCTGCACTACTACGGCGGCATCAAAGGCAATTGCTTGGTAGTGCCACGTATCCACTACGAGAATGCGCTTGAAATTCCCGATAGCCTCGGGAACCACTTTTTCTCCGCCACACGTCGCTTAGCCAACGCGATGCTGCGCGCTCTCGATTGCGAAGGCATATCAACGCGCCAACACAATGGCCCAGCTGGCGACCAAGATGTGTGGCACTACCATCAGCACGTGATTCCACGTTACTACGGTGATGGGCTTCATACCGGGCACAAGGGTGTTTACACCGCGGAGGAGCGAGTGGAGCTGGCAGCTAGGCTCCGAGCGGAGCTGCAGTAAGAGCGCTGGTACTGCGGGTGTGGCAGCATGAGGCCTAACAATTCGTCCAAGCCGACGCCGCTTCGCGGCGCGGCTTAACTCAGGTGTTAGGCCTTTCAAGGGAATCCCTTAGCATGCGTAGATTCATTCTGGCCGTCGTGCTAGCTGCCTTGGCGGCGCCAGCATTTGCTCAGAGCGTCAAGTTCAAAGCTGGTACGGTTACGGTTGGCGACTCGGTCGAAAAGCTTCTCAAGGTTGCCGGGAAGCCGGAGCGGATCCAGCCTTTCCCGGGTATGCCGGAGTTCCAGCGCTACGAGTACTTCGCGGAGGGAAAGAACGTTACGGTGACAGTCAAGGGTGGCAAGGTCACAGGCATCGGCGTTCTTGAGTTCACCAGCAAGTAGGTCTCGTCCGGTCACTGCACCGGGAAAGGCCTAACAATTCGTTCAAGCCGACGCCGCTTCGCGGCGCGGCTTAACTCAGGTGTTAGCTGCTCATGAATGGTATTGATATCGCATTCAAGACAGTCGCAATCGCACATGGCATCTTTGGATTTCTTGTCTTTAGCTTGGCACTTCAGGAAGAAGTGCAAGAGAAGGTGTTCTATCAGGGAGTCAACCCACTAATTGGGGACATAAACAAGTACCTTGTCTACCTCTCTTATATCGCACTAGTTATGTGCGGATTCTTTTCCTTCTTCTCCTACAAAATAAGCGTTGTCTTCTGCTGGACATCAGTCGCAATTCTATTCGCTTGCTACCTTTTTTTGCGCTTCGCTGCGAATGATCGATCGATGCCTACTAAACATACTGTCGCACACTATCTCAGACGGATACTCGGAGCAGCACTTCTTTCGATACTGTACTTTGCCGCAGGCAGCTAACAATTCGTTCAAGCCGAGCCCGCTTCGCGGTCTCGGCGCTGGCGCTAAGATTGTCCCAACGCCGCGCCCGCTCAGCGTGCCGGCTTAACTCAGGTGTTAGGCGCTTGTGACCCGAATGGTGGAGCATGGATTTTGAAATTTCCAATATAGAGAAGATCGCAATAGTAACTGCGTCGCTACTTCTCGCAGCATCGCTAATATTCCGTATCCATCTCTTCTTGATCGAAAGAACCACCAACGATGAAATTCTTCACAAAATGCTGGAGGAGCGATTTTTACTTTCGCTCGGGGATATGTTTGCCCTAGTTTTGCTTTGGAGATGGCCGGAACTACAGCAAGACTCAAAACGACGCGCTCTTCCTTATATTGCATCCTACCTAACAGCCACATTAATTCTTATTGCAGTTTTCGTACCGCTATTTGCAAAGGCTTGGTTATAGACCGCGCCTAACAATTCATTCAAGCCGACGCCGCTTCGCGGCGCGGCTTAATTCAGGTGTTGGCCGACGTCCGCTTCTGGCCGCATGCGGACGTTGCCCGGGGAGGGTAGGGCGGCGGATAAGGGCCCGTTATCGTGGCTAGCAGCCGACAAGTTCGCCTGCGCTGCGTGTTTTTGCGTCCGGCGGCCTCCAGATACCGTTCGAGGCTCATGAGCGGCACCCCGGTTCCGGACATGAAACCTGGGCGCTGCCCGGCCGGCGCAGTGCCCCCAGGATGGTGCACGTTCCGCGCTCGCCGCCGGCGCAGTCGGCAATGACCCGTTCCAGTTCCGACGCCATACGCTGCAACTCTGCGATGCGCCCCTGGATATCGGCCAGATGGGTGCGGGCCATGGCGTCGACGTCGCGGCACGACATGGTGGGGTCGTCGTCCAGGCGCAGCAGGCTGCGGATCTCCTCCAGGCTGAAGCCCAGCTCGCGCCCTCGGCTGATGAAGCGCAGCCGGTCGACATCGGCGGGGGTGTAGGAGCGATAGCCGCTGTGCGTGCGCTTGGGCGGCGACACCAGGCCCGAGCGCTCGTAGTAGCGGATGGTCTCCAGGTGGCAGCCACTGGCGGCGGCCGCTTCGCTGATCTTCACGTGCTTGACTCCGTAGCTACTACAGACTTTATCCTTCGCCGCATTCCGCCGCCACCCTGGCCGGGTGGCATCTGTTCGACGAGGACCCCGATGAGCGATTGCGGCTGCCACCATGAGGCAAAGAACGCACAGGAGCGGCGCGTACTGCGCATCGCCCTGGTGCTCAACGCCGCCATGGCGGTGATCGGCGGCCTTGCCGGCTGGATCGCCCAGTCGACCGGCCTGCTGGCCGACGCCCTGGACATGCTGTCCGACGCCACCGCCTACGCGATCGGCCTGGTGGCCATTGGGCGCACCGCCCGCTTCAAGGCGAACGCGGCCTGGCTCAGTGGCAGCGTGCTGCTCGTGCTCGGTATCGGCGTGCTGGTGGAGGTGGGCCGGCGCGTCGTCTATGGCGCCGAGCCGCTCAGCGGCTGGATGATCGGCACCGCGCTGCTGTCGCTTGCGGTCAACGTCACCGTCCTGCGCCTGCTTGCCCCGCTGAAGGCGGGCGAGGTCCACCTGCGTGCCACCTGGCTGTTCACCCGCGCCGACGTGGTGGCCAACATCGGCGTCATCCTGGCCGGTGTATTGGTACTCTGGCTCGCCACCCCGTACCCGGATTACGTCATCGGCACCCTGATCGGCCTGTACGTGATCAAGGAAGCCATCGAGATCCTCGGCGATGCCCGCCGTGCCCGCGCCGAATCGAAATCGCCCTCTGCATGACCTCGCGCCGTCCCCCGCTGTCCCTCTGTCGCTGGCTGATGCTGGCGGCATTGGCGTTGAGCGTGGTCCTGCAGCCGGTGCTGGGCTCGGTGAGCGAATTGCACGAGCTGTCGCACGGCGCCGCGAGCGTGCACGACATCAGCGAAACCGGAGCGCCCGATGAAGAGGGCAATGCCGCCGGCACGCTGCACGTCATGCACCACTTGGCTCACTGCTGCGGGCATGTGGTGCCTACACCCGCTGCACCGCTGGTGCTGCCCCGGATCAGTCACAGCGAACCCACGAACCTGACGGACTCGCGCCTTGTGCCTAGCGGGCGATGGCTCGCCCCCTTCCGACCTCCGATCTCGGCCTGACGCCCCACCGGCGCTGATGCCGGCTTCTGGCCCTTTCCGATTGGAGTGTTTCCATGTCTGTGCGACTTGCGGCGTTCGCCGCACTGGTCGCCGTGTCCGCCATTGCATGGCCGGCGAACGCGGCTGATCGACTCTCCCTGGACGACGCATTTGCGCGCGTCGCCGAATCCCATCCCGATCTGCGCCTGCTCGGGGCGCGACACAACGTGCTCGCCGCCGAACTGGGCCGCGCAACCCTGCGCCCCCCACTGGTCGCCGGCGCCAGCGTCGAGAACGCTTTCGGCACCGGCGAGGCGAGTGGCCTGAGCGGCGCGGAGCTGACCCTGACCCTGGCGTCGGTGCTGGAGCGTGGCGGCAAGCTCGATGCGCGTCGCACGCTGGCGCAAAGTCGCATCGATGCCCTGGCGGTCGAGCGCGAGGCCCGGCGCCTCGACCTGCTGGCGGAAGTCGCGCGTCGCTACTTGGCGATGGTCGCCGCGCAACGCCAGCGCGAGATCGCCGAGCTCGACATTGCCCAGCGGCAACGTACCGTCGCCGGAGCGCGGCAACGGCTGCAGGCCGGCGCTTCGCCCGAGTCGGTCGTGCTGACCGCGCAGGCGGCCCTGGCCCGAGCGGAGTTGGATCGTGCCCGTGCCGAGCAACGCCATGCGGCGGCGCGGCAGCACCTGGCCGCCCTGTGGGGCGAGCGATCACCCACCTTCGACGCGGTGGCTGGCGACCCGACGGTCCTGCCCGAGGTGCCTGCGTTTGCCACCCTGGCGAGCTTGCTGGAACAGACGCCCGAGCTTGCGCAGTTCGTCGGTGAGCGCCGTATCCGTGAGGCGCGCCTGCAACTCGCGCGTGCCGATGCCAAGGCGGATCTGGATTGGGAAGTCGGCATCCGCAGGTTGCAGTCAACAGACGACTTGGCCCTCGTGGGCAGTGTGTCGATGCCGCTGGGCGCGAGTCGCCGCGCGCAGCCGGAGATCCGCGTGGCCGAGGCCGAACTCACCGCGCTGGAGATCGAACGCGAGTCCAAGGGGCTGTCGCTGTATTCGACACTGGCCGAAGCGCACGGGCGCTACCTCACGGCGCAGGTGGAGCTGGATCGGCTGCGCACCGACGTGATGCCCAAGCTCGCCAGGGCCGAAGCGGCGGCCGAGCGCGCCTACCGCGCCGGGGCCATCAGCTACCTGGAATGGGCGCAGTTGCAGTCCGAACGCACCGCCGCGCGCAAACAACAACTCGACGCCGCGTTTGAAGCCCAGCGCGCCCTTATCGAAATCCAACGCCTGACCGGAGCGCCTTTCGTGGCGGCACCGACACGGGCGACGCAAGGAGACACCCCATGAAGTGGATGCACCGGATCAGCGCGCTGACGCTGGCTGTCCTGTTGGGCGCTTGTGGCGGCGCCAAGCCCGCGGGTGAGCCCGGCCATGAAGACGAATCGCAGGCCGAAGCGGGCGGCCACGAAGAGGAAGGTCACGAAGAGGCGATGGATCGCACCACCATCGCCGCGAAGGTGGCGCAGGACGCCGGCATTCGCGTTGCACCGGCTGCCGCCGGGGTGATCGCCGACGAGCACGAAGTCCAGGGATTGCTCACGCCCGTCGAAGGCCGCGTCGCCAAGGTCATGGCGCGCTTTCCCGGCCCGATCCGTACGCTGCGCGCCAACGTGGGCGACCGCGTGCGGGCCGGGCAGCCGCTGGCCACGATCGAGAGCAACCTGAGCCTCACCACCTACACCGTGCCTGCGCCGATTTCCGGCGTGGTCCTCGCGCGCAACGCGTCGATCGGCACGGTCGCCGGCGAGGGCGCGGCGCTGTACGAGATCGCGGACCTGTCGGAGCTGTGGGTGGACCTGCACATCTTCGGCGCGGACGCACAGCACATCACCGCCGGCGTACCGGTGTTGGTTACCCGCATGAGCGATGGCGTCACCGCCGAAACCACGCTCGAACGCGTGCTGCCGGGAACCGCCACCGCGAGCCAGAGCACCGTGGCGCGTGCCACGATCCGCAACCTCGACGGCCTTTGGCGGCCGGGTTCCGCGGTAAAGGCGCGGGTGACGGTCGATCACCAGCCCGTTAACCTCGTGGTCCCGCTCGGCGCGCTGCAGACCGCCGGCGAGGACGATGTGGTGTACGTGCGCCGGGGCGACACCTACGTCACGCGCCCGGTGCGGGGCGGGCGCCGCGACGCACAGCGCGTCGAGATCGTGTCCGGCCTGAAGGCCGGCGAGCAGGTCGTGGTCGAGCAGAGCTTCCTCGTCAAGGCGGACATCGAGAAATCGACCGCCGAGCACGAGCACTGAGGTCGCCGCCATGCTCGAAAAAATCATCCGATTCGCCATCGCGCATCGGTGGCTGATGTTGCTGCTCACGCTCGCCCTGGTCGGGCTGGGCGTGTGGAGCTTCACGAAGCTGCCGATCGATGCCACGCCGGACATCACCAATGTCCAGGTGCAGATCAATACCGAGACGCCGGGCTACTCGCCGCTGGAGGCCGAGCAGCGCGTCACTTTCCCCATCGAGACGGCGCTGGCCGGCCTGCCGCGCCTGGACTACACCCGATCGCTGTCCCGCTATGGCCTGTCGCAGGTGACCGTCATCTTCGAGGACGGCACCGACATCTACTTCGCCCGCCAACAGGTATCCGAACGCCTGCAGCAGGTGAAGTCGCAGCTGCCGGAAGGATTGGACCCGGACATGGGGCCCATCGCCACCGGCATGGGCGAGATCTTCATGTACACCGTCGACGCCGATCCGACGGCGCGCAAGCGGGACGGCACACCGTATACGGCCACCGACCTGCGCACCCTGCAGGATTGGGTGGTGCGTCCGCAGATGCGCAATACGCCGGGCGTTACCGAGGTCAACACCATCGGTGGCTTCGAACGGCAGATCCACATCACGCCGGATCCGGCCAAACTAGTGGCGCTGGGCTTCACCCTGCATGACGTGGTCACGGCGATCGCGGCCAACAACCAGAACGTCGGCGCCGGCTACATCGAGCGCAACGGCCAGCAGTTCCTCGTTCGCGTACCGGGCCAGGTTGCCGATCTCGATGCCATCCGTGAGATTGTGCTGGACCGGCGCGAAGGCGTGCCGATCCGGGTACGCGACGTGGCGCTCGTGGGCGAAGGACCGGAACTGCGTACGGGTGCCGCTACACAGAACGGCCGCGAGGTGGTCATCGGCACCGTTGTGATGCTGGTGGGCGCCAACAGCCGGGAGGTATCGCAGGCCTCCGCGGCGAAGCTCGAAACGGCAAACGCGAGCCTGCCTGAGGGCGTCACGGCCCGTCCAGTCTACGACCGCACCGCACTGGTCGACCGCACGATCCACACCGTCGCCAAGAACCTCATCGAGGGCGCGATCCTCGTCGTCGTCGTGCTGTTCCTGCTGCTGGGGAACGTCCGCGCTTCATTGGTCACGGCGGCGGTGATTCCGCTGGCGATGCTGTTCACCGTTATCGGCATGGTGCGCGGCGGCGTGTCGGGCAACCTGATGAGCCTGGGCGCGCTCGATTTCGGACTCATCGTCGACGGCGCCGTGATCATCATCGAGAACTGCCTGCGCCGCTTCGGCGAGGCGCAGCACGCCCTCGGCCGCACCATGACGCGGGAGGAACGCTTCGACCTGACCGCGGTCGCGACGGCCGAAGTCATCCGTCCCAGCCTGTTCGGCGTCGGCATCATCACCGCCGTGTACCTGCCCATCTTTGCGCTGAGCGGCATCGAAGGAAAGATGTTCCACCCGATGGCGATCACCGTGGTGCTTGCGCTGACCGGTGCGATGCTGCTCTCGCTCACCTTCGTGCCGGCGGCCGTCGCCACCTTCCTGGGCGGCCGCGTCGAGGAGAAGGAAAACCGTCTGATGGCATGGACCAAACGCCGCTATGCACCGATGCTGGCCTGGTCGTTGAAGCGTCGGGGCTGGGTGCTAACTGGCGCTGCCGCCTTGGTAGTGCTGTGCAGCTTGCTTGCTACCCGTCTGGGCACCGAGTTCATTCCGAACCTGGACGAAGGCGACATCACGGTGCAGGCGCTGCGCATTCCCGGCACCAGCCTGACCCAGTCGGTAGCCATGCAGGAAACACTGGAGAAGACGCTGGCAGGCTTCCCGGAAGTGGAACGCGTGTTCGCCAAGATCGGCACTGCCGAAGTGGCCAGCGACCCCATGCCGCCGTCGATTTCAGACACCTTCGTGATGCTCAAGCCGCGTGAGGACTGGCCCGACCCACGCAAGCCGAAGGACGAGTTGCTGGAGGAGATGGAAGCGGCGATCACCAGGCTGCCCGGCAACAACTACGAGCTGACCCAGCCCATCCAGATGCGCACCAACGAGCTGATTTCCGGCGTGCGTGCGGACGTGGCGGTCAAGATCTATGGCGACGACCTCGACCAGCTGGTCCGCACGGCGGCGCAGGTGCAGCGAGTGATGGCGGCCGTGCCCGGTGCGGCCGACGTCAAGACCGAACAAGTCGCCGGCTTGCCGCTGCTGACCGTGGTGCCGGATCGCCAGGCGCTCGTGCGTTACGGGCTCAACCCAGGCGACGTGCAGGACACGGTGGCCACGGCCGTAGGCGGCGAGGTGGCCGGCCAGTTGTTCGACGGCGATCGGCGCTTCGATCTGGTCGTACGCCTGCCCGAAGGTGTGCGCCAGGACCCGGCCGCACTCGCCGATCTGCCGATCCCGCTGGGCAGCAACGGCGAGGCCGACGAATCGAGCCGGCCGGCAAGCTGGGTGGGCGGTGCGCCACGCACGGTGCCGTTGCGGGAAGTGGCGCGCATCGAGTCCACGCTTGGCCCCAACCAGATCAACCGCGAGAACGGCAAGCGCCGCGTGGTCGTCACGGCCAATGTGCGCGACCGCGACCTCGGCGGCTTCGTCAACGAACTGCAATCGGCGATCGAAGCGAAGGTCCGGGTACCCACTGGCTACTGGATCGAATACGGCGGCACGTTCGAGCAACTGATCTCCGCGAGCCGGCGCCTGGCGATCGTGGTCCCGGTGACGCTGGTGATCATCTTCGGCCTGTTGTTCATGGCCTTCGGTTCGGCGAAGGATGCGGCCATCGTGTTCAGTGGCGTGCCGCTGGCGTTGACCGGCGGCGTAATCGCACTGGCATTGCGCGGCATTCCGCTGTCGATCTCCGCTGGCGTCGGCTTCATCGCGTTGTCGGGCGTTGCCGTGCTGAACGGTCTGGTGATGATCGCGTTCATCCGAAAGCTCCGTGAGCAAGGCGATTTTCTCGACAATGCGATCGTGGATGGGGCGCTGGGTCGCTTGCGCCCGGTGCTGATGACGGCGCTGGTGGCCTCGCTCGGTTTCCTGCCGATGGCGCTCAACGTAGGCGCAGGTTCGGAAGTGCAGCGCCCGCTGGCGACGGTCGTGATCGGCGGCATCGTGTCCTCGACATTGCTGACGCTGCTCGTGCTGCCGGCGTTGTATCGCTGGCTGCATCGGCAGGCGGAGGGTTCACCGCGGGCTGCGAACGCTTGATCGAAACTTCATGCAGGCTGCGGCCACTTAGGAGCACAAGACATGGGTGCAGGACACGATCACGGGCTGGGCGAAGTCCAGCATGAGAAACCGTTGTGGTGGGCCTTCGGACTCACCGCCGCCTTCCTGGTCGCCGAGGTGGTGGGTGGCCTCGTCACCAACAGCTTGGCGCTGCTGTCCGACGCGGCTCACATGGCCCCGCGGTACGGATGGTGCTGGAGCATCAGGGCGAGCACGGATCGCAGTGGGCGGCGATTGTCTCGATCGCAGGCAAGGTAGGGTGCACGCCCGAGTCGCTGCGTCGCTGGGTCCGTCAGGCCGAGCGTGACCGCGGCTTGCGCAGCGGGCCGACTACCGACGAGCAGGCGCGGATAAAGGCGTTGGAGCGGGAAGTACGCGAGCTGCGCCAGGCCAACGAGATCCTGCGCAATGCGTCAGCGTATTTTGCCCAGGCGGAGCTCGACCGCCGGTTCAAGCCATGAGAGGGTCGGCAGGGATTCGTGTAAAAACGGGCCGAAAGTGAGCTAACTGCCTGTCGCAGCTGGCTTTCTTGGCCGCTCCAGAAAATCGAGGGTTGGGCAGCACTCTCCCGCCGGCACTTGGGCGCACCGCGCTATCTTCTGTTCGAGATCCCTCTCCAGCTGTCGCAGCTCGCGGATTCGTAGACGGACATCGACGAGCTTTCGCTCGGTCAGCTGACGGGTCTGCTCGCAAGAACGTTCGCCTGTGATCTCTAGCAGGCCAGCGATCTCGTCGAGGCTGAATCCCATCATCTGAGCGCGCCGGATGAACTGAAGCCGATTGACATCGTTTTCGTCGTAACGACGCACGCCTCCTATGGGTCGCTCGGGTTGACGCAGCAGCCTACGTCGCTGGTAGTAGCGCACGGTTTCGACGTGCACATCGGCCGCCGCCGCCAGCCGGCTGATCGTAAACGTGTTCGGACGCACGGCTTGACTCCGTACCTAGGTACAGAGGCTAGTATGCTCTGATGCAAACAACCCCGGCCAAATCGTCTGTTCCAGCCATCGTTGGCGCGAGCATCGCCGCCATTGGCGCATCGGTCTGCTGCGTCGTGCCGCTGGTGCTGGTCCTGCTGGGCATCAGTGGCGCCTGGATCGGCACCCTGACAGCTCTCGATCCCTTGAGGCCCTGGTTCAGCGCCGCCGCCGTACTGTCCTTGGCCGTGGCGTTTTGGATGCTGTATCGACCGGCGGCACGGTGCGGTGTGGATGGCAGTTGCATCGCCCCGGACGCTCTGCGACGCAGGCGACGTTGGCTCTGGTTGGCGACAGCCCTCATCGTCCTGTTGCTGCTGTTTCCCTATTACATCGTCTGGATTCTGTAGGAGGCGCGATGCACAAGTGGATACTGGCCCTGGTGGCTGCTCTGTCGGTCGATGCCGCTCTTGCGACGCCCGCAACCGTAGTGATGCTCGATGCTGAGAACATGACCTGTCCCGCCTGCGGCATCACCATCAGGAAGGCGCTGGAGAAGGTGCCGGGCGTGGCCGATGTGAAGGTGGACACCCGGGCTGAAACAGTCACGGTGACGTTCGAATCGAGCCAGACGGATGCAGCCGGAATCGCGCGTGCAGTCACGGAAGCAGGCTTCCCGGCCAAGGTGCGGACTCGCGGTGAGTGACGTCAAGCTGGAAAGCGTCTTGACCTGCCCGGAGTGCGGCCATCGGGCGACCGAGACAATGCCCATCACAGCGTGTCAATTCTTCTATGAGTGCACGGGCTGTGGAGCGGTTTTGCGTCCGCATCAAGGCGACTGCTGTGTGTTCTGCTCGTTCGGAACAGTGCCATGTCCACCGATCCAACAGAACAATCCCTGTTGTGGTTGAACCGCGGACTCCGATAATAGTTGGACAGACAGGCTGCGAGATCGACTGTGCCACCCTGGAAAGCGCGCCGCTCAACCAGCGGTGTGCATGCGAAGTGGTCGACATCCTCCGTCTGCACGAGTCGATCCGGGGTGCCTTTCCGGAGTTCACGACTGATCCCGCCGTACACGCGCACTTATTTTCACCCTATGCCTTGTTCGTTGATCGGCCCGCGTTGGAGACCATGGGACGAGTCGCGGCGGCGGTCTTCGACGTCGCAGGAAACCCGGGATATAGCCAACGGGTCCTGCAATGGGCCCCTGACATTGCAACCCATGATCCGGGTTCTGCGGGGGGCGTCCTGGGTCTGGACTTTCACCTGACGGTCGATGGGCCGCGGCTGATCGAGGTCAACACCAATCCAGGCGGTCTGCTCCTCAATGCCTTGTTGCTCGATGCCGTGCGGTCTTGCGCGCCGCCAGCATGGGCCACCTGGACCAACGCGGCCCAAGCGCGTGATGCGGCCGTCACGGCCTGGATGGAGGATGCTCGGCAGCAATCCGGGCGCACGCCGTCGCGCCTGGCCATCGTGGACAGCACTCCGCGAGCGCAGTTCCTTTACCCCGAGTTTGAGCTGTACGCGAACGCGTTTCGGGACCATGGCGTGGACTGCGTGATCAGCGATCCCGAGGATTTATCGTTTGGTTCGGACGGGCTTGAGGATGCCCGCGGTCGAATCGACACTGTCTACAACCGGTTGACCGATTTCGCGCTCGAGGATACCTCGCATGCAGACATTCGTGAGGCTTACCTGGCAGGGGACGTCGCGCTGATGCCGCATCCCCGAGCACACGCGCTGTTTGCCGACAAGCGCAACCTTGCGGTGCTCGGGGACCCGGCTCTGCTCGGCGGGTTCGGGGTCGATGCGGGTTCGACGGCACTGCTGGGCCAGGTGATCCCGCCCACGGTCGAACTCGTGCCCGCGAACCGGGATGCGTTGTGGGCAGTGCGCAACGGATATTTCTTCAAGCCTGCAGCAGGGTTCGGCAGCCGTGGGAGTTATCGGGGCGACAAGTTGACCCGGCGGACTTGGGAGTCTATGGCGTCGGCGACCTACATCGCACAGGCCTTCGCGTCACCGAGCATGCGGATCGTGCATGCGGGCCAGTCCCTCAAGGCGGATGTGCGCTGCTTCGCGTCCGAGGCGGGTGTCCTGTTGTTCGCGGCCAGGCTGTACCAGGGCCAGACCACGAACATGCGCACCCCCGGTGGTGGATTCGCAGCGGTGCTCACGTCGTCACGGATCGAGGAGTGATTCCCCACCGGAGCCGACCCTTGGGGCGTGTCGTGGCTACAGCCAGGCGAGTGCCGATTCAGCCAGTTCGCGCTCCTCATCGATCGCGACGTTCCATATGCTCGGCCCGCCCCCGCGGTCGATCCGCGTGGCTCCAGCTTCGTTGACGTCAGGTGCCAGCGCTAGGCCGAGCCAGGCCAGTCGCGCGACGATGCGAGCCCGCAAAACCGGCGCGCGATGGCCGATGCCGCCGGAAAAGACGACATGGTCGAGACCGCCAATTGCCGTGGCCATGGCCGCGATGGACTGCGCAATCCGGACTGCAAAGAGCTCCACGGCAAGCTGGGCCTGCGGGCCGGGATCCGTCAGCAACACGCGCATGTCGCCATGGCCGGCGATTCCGGCTAGGCCTGCACTGCGGTACAGGCCGTTTTCAAGCGCCTGCGCATCCAGGCGTTCATGCCTCAGCAGATACAGCAACGCGCCGGGATCGAGATCTCCGGAGCGGGTAGGGCTCGGGATTCCACCCAGCGGAGTGAGCGCCATGGTGGTGTCGCGGCTGCGGCCGCCCTCGACGGCGCAGACGCTGCAGCCACCCCCCAGATGCGCGAAGACAGCGCGGCCCTTCAGGATTCCAGCGTCGTGGCTGGCCACTATGCGGAGCGCGGAGGCAAAGGCGAGTCCATGGAAACCGTAGCGGCGGATGCCCAGCGCATCCCATGCTTCAGGGACAGGCAAGCGCCGGCTCCAGGGCGCGAGCGACGCGTGGAAGTCGGTGTCGAAGGCCACGCCTTGGCGCGCGTGCGGCCAACGCATGCGCGCGGCACGCGCGAAAGCGAGGGCTACCGGCTGGTGCAAGGGTGCGAACGGCACCAATGCATCCAGTTTCGCGAGCACGGTTTCGTCGAGCTCGCGGGCGTCGTGCAGGTCACCGCCATGTACGATTCGGTGCACCATCACGTCGGGGCTGGGCCACGGCTCCGACAATGCCTCGAGCAGGGTGGCAAGGCGCTCCTGCGCATCCACGCCGACTGGAATTTCGGCCCGGGAGCGCTCGAGCAGACGAGACTGCGCGCCGTGTCCCTCAGTGTTGAACAGATAGGACGCGCCCTTGAGGGTGGACGAGCCAACGTTGAGTGCAAGAAGCCAGCGCGTGGTCACAGGTGTCCCCGAATCATGTTCATGGGGACCGCACCGCCCGGCGCAACAACTGCGCATTGATTGCCACAACGACGGTGCTCAGCGACATGAGCACTGCCCCAAGCGCAGGTTGCAGCAGGATCCCCCATGCGGCGAGAACGCCAGCGGCGAGAGGGATGGCGACGATGTTGTAGCCGGCGGCCCACCACAGGTTCTGGATCATCTTGCGATAGGTGGCCTTGCTCAATTCGATGATCGCTGGCACGTCGCGCGGGTCGCTGCGCACGAGTACGACGTCGCCGGCCTCGACCGCGACGTCCGTCCCTGTGCCGATGGCGATGCCGACGTCGGACGTGAGCAGCGCCGGAGCGTCGTTGACGCCGTCGCCAACCATCGCAACTCGCTTGCCCTGTGCCTGCAGTTCCTCGATCTTTGCCACCTTGTCCTCGGGCAATACCTCGGCGAAGACGGTGTCGATGTTGAGTTCCTTCGCGACCGCGTTTGCGACCGCCGTGGAATCACCCGTCAGCAGGACAACCTCCAGTCCTTCGTCGTGCAGCCGCTTGACCGCGTCGAACGATTCGGGACGGATGGCATCCGCGATCGCAAATACGGCGAGCACCCGGTCGCCTTCCACCAGGTAGGTTGCAGATTGACCATCGGCTGCCGCTGATTCGGCAGCCCGCCCAAGCGTCTCCGGCGGTTCGACCGCGAGCATTCTCAACAGACCCGGCCCGCCAACGTGAAGCGAGCGCTCCTCGACGACTGCGCGCACGCCGCGTCCCGGCATGGACTCGAAGTCCTGCGACATCGGAACGTCGATGCCATGTTCCTTGGCGCTGGTCATCAGCGCCTGCGCGATCGGATGTTCAGCGTCGCGCTGGACCGACGCGGCCACGCGAAGCACCTCGTCGTCGGTGAGTCCATCGGCGGCAGTGGTCTTTACGACGCGGTGCGAACCGAGCGTGAGCGTGCCTGTCTTGTCGAACACGACCGTGTTCAGCAAACGGGCCTCTTCCAGGCCGCGTCGATCGCGCACGAGCAGGCCGTTCCGTGCGCCAATCGTGGTCGAGATGGCGGTCACCAGCGGGATGGCCAAACCCAGCGCATGGGGACAGGCGATCACGAGCACGGTCACTACGCGCTCGATCGTGAAGCTCCACGGTCGACCGAGGAGTGGCCAGACAATGGCGGTAACCGCGGCGGAGATGATGGCGATGATCGTGAGGTAGAACGCCGCCCGGTCCGCCAGGGCCTGGGCGCGCGAGCGCGACGTCTGGGCCTGCTCGACGAGCCGCATGATACCCGCGAGCGCGGTCTCGTCGCCGGTTCCCGTCACCTCGACACGCAACGAGCCCTGTCCGTTGACGGTGCCGGCGATCACCCGGTCGCCCGTCGACTTGTCCATCGGCTTGGACTCGCCGGTGATCATCGCTTCGTTGACGGCGCTGGTCCCTTCCTTCACGACGCCGTCGGCGGGAATGCTCGCGCCGGGCCTGATGAGCAGCAGGTCGCCGCGCTTCAGTTCCGCGACAGGGACTTCCTTCGCGGTACCGGCCTCATCCAACCGCACCGCCATATCAGGCAGCAGCTTCGCGAGTTCCTTGAGAGCGCCCTGTGCCTGGTTGATCGAACGCATCTCGATCCAGTGGCCGAGCAACATGATCGCCACCAGCGTCGCCAGCTCCCACCACAGATCCAGTCCCTCGACAAGGCCGAGCGTGACCACGGCGCTGTAAACAAAGGCGACGGTGATCGCAAGCGAGATCAGCGTCATCATCCCCGGCAAACGACTGCGCAGTTCCTGGTATCCGCCGCGGAGGAACGGCGAGCCGCCGTAGAAGTACACGACCGTGCCGAACATCGCGGGGATGTACGCCGCGCCCGGGAACTGCGGTGCGGTGTAGTCGAACCAATGCTGGATCATCCCGCTCCAGATCAACGTGGGGATGGTCAGCAGCAGCGTGAGCCAGAACTTGTCGCGGAAGCCCGCCGCGCTGTGGCCGGCATGCTTGTCGTGCCCGGCATGGGCGTCGCCATCGCCACGCTTGCGGGAAACAGGCGATTGTTCGCTATGTGCCTGGTGATCTTGATGATGGTGGTTGTGTTGCGTCATGGGTCTGCCTTCCTGGATGCACTGATGCACTGGGCGTCAGCGGGGAGATAGATCAGGGGTTTTGTTACAGACTGTCGGGAAATCGGCCATTCCCGATGTTCGTTGCTCCGGCTGGTCACAGGTGCCCCGATCTGGCGATGGCCATTACCAGCCGCAGGGATAGCAGGCCCGCTGCAGTGAAGGCCAGCACCGCCATGACAGGCAGGTGACCGAACACTTGCGGGCCGTCGGAATGCAGGCTCAACAGCGCACCGCTTACGTACAGGCCCAAGGTGACCAGGGCCAACGCCAGCCGGTTGCCCGTGCGCGCGATTGCCTCCTGCGTGGAACTCAGGCCATGGTGGTGTACGGAGAAGGCGGGTCGTCCGTCGCTCAGTTGCGCCTGCCGCAACAGGTCGGTGGCGATCTGTGGCAGTTGGCGCGCAGTGCGGGCCAGCCGCATGGCAAGCGGCCTGTTGCCGCTGGGGCGGCTGGCTTCGGCAATGTCGGCGATCGCGGCCGCCTGCGCGGACAGCGTCCCCAGCAGGTCCAGATCCGGATCCAGCGCCCGCAGCGTGTTCTCGACCAGGAACAGCGTCCGGATCAGGGACAGCAGGTGGGCCGGAAGCCGGAAGCCAGCGCCCTGCCCAATGCGTGCCACGCGCCAGATTGCCTCGGCAATGGACCACTGCGCCAGCGGACGGCTGGCCATCTCGGCCAGGATCAGGTGGATCTCGCGCACATGCGAGCGGCGGTCGACCTGCGGCGGGAAGAAGCCCATGGCGATCGCTGCATCCAGCACGCCCTCGGCGTCGTCGGCCGCAATGGCCTCGACCATGCCGCCGAGCGCGAGCCGGGATGCAGGGTCGAGCACGCCGATCGAGCCAAAGTCATGCAGGCACAGGCGACCGTCGTCAAAGAAGAACAGATTCCCCGGGTGCGGGTCGGCATGGAAGACGCCGGCGCCGAAGAGCTGATGCACGTAGGCACCGAGCAGCGCCCTTGCCAGTGCGGGAGCGGCCGCTGTGCCGTACGCGGCCTCCAGACGGGTCCCGTGGCTTCGATCCTGCACAAGCACGTTGCGGGTGGCATACGGCTCGACGACGTGCGGCTGGGTGATGCCGGGCAGGGCATCCAGCACCTTGGCCATGCGCCGCATGTTCTGCGCCTCGTGACGCATGTCGATCTCGTCACGCAGGAATGCGCCTAGTTCGTCCACCAGTTCGAGCGGCCGGTGGCGTTTCAGTGGCGGCCAGATCCACTGGGCGACGCGCATCGTGCGCCGCAGGAGCAGCAGATCCGCCTGCACCTGGGCATGGATCCCGGGGCGGGTGATCTTGACGACCACATCGCGACCATCATGCATGCGCGCTGGATGGATCTGGGCCACTGAAGCCGCGGCCAGGGGCTTGTCATCGAAGCTGGCGAAAAGTTCGCCGACCGGCGCGCCAAACGCCTGTTCGACGATACGCATGGCCTCCTCCGCCGGGAAGGGGGGCACATCGCTGTGCAATCGCGACAACGCCTCGCGGTAGGGTGCCGGCAGCAGGTCCCAGCGCAGACTCAAGCCTTGGCCCAGCTTGACGAAGGTGGTGCCCAACCCCACCAGGGTGGTGCTGACGTATGCGGGGAGCAGGTCGGGTGCGCGCCGGCGCAGGCGCAGCACGGCGACTCCGAGCTTCAGTCCGGCCCAGGCAATCTGACCTCCGCGCCGCACTGTACCCGCCATCAGCGCGAGGTCCTGGCCGGGCGACTCACGACGCTGGCCCCGTGGCAGGGCGCAGGATCGTGGCCGGATCGCCGCGGCCATCCACTGCCGCCAGCTCCGCTTCGGACAGCAGGCTGCCACGGGACTGGCCGAGGACGTGCGCAGCCGCGTCGACCACGTGTGCCCAGGTGCTGCGGTTGGCGAACAGCAGGCCCGGCACGTCCAGCGTGCCGCCGCGGTTGACGAAGCCCAGCGCCGCGGTGGTGGCCGGGCCGGTGTCGAGCCGGCGGAGCGCGCCGAGGAAGGGCTCCGGACGGGTGTGGGTGACGAATACGCGCGGCCTGCTCACCGGGAACAGCGCCTGGACCGCGGTGTCGGAGTGCACGTACCGTGCCTCCTCCGGATCGCGCGGCGCGCGGAACCGGCCGGGCTCGGCGAGATAGACGATCGCGGCCGACACACCGCGTTCGACCAGACGCGCCTGCGCGCGGCGCACTTCCTGCAGCTGGTACGCGCCGGTGGCTACGAGCAGGATCGCCGCCGTCGCCGGATCGCCGGCCAGGCACGTCGCTCCGATCTCGGCCAGCGCCTTGGCCTGCTGTGGCGTCAACTCATGGGGCACCGGCCGCTTGGGGACGACCAGGGTGGTGACCGTGCCGCGTTGCGCGTAGGCGTGGGTGAGGGCTGCGGCGGCGCCGTTGGCATCGGGCGGAAACACCACGCGCGAGATGTCGGCCATCTCGCCCATGAGCGCCTCGGCCATGGTCGGATCCTGGTGCGACTGCTCGTTCTTCGAGTTTTCCCACGTGTGCGAAGTTAGCACCAGCGGCACGCCCAGCCAGCCGGGCGGGCGTCCGGCCTGCTTCTGATGGCGGGCAAAGATCAGTTCCTGGCGCACGGCGCCGAGCATCTTCGGCGCGAACGCCTCGTAGGTGACCACCAGGTTCAGCCCGCCCTTGTTGCCGAGCGCCGCGCAGACCACGGCCTCCTCGTTGAGCGCGGTGATGACCGCGCCGGTGGTCGATTCGGCGACACCGGGTTCGGGCTCGTGCACCCGGTGCTTCATCGCGTCCAGGGTGCGGTCGAGCTTGTTGCTGCGCAGCTCGTCGGGATTGCCCACGCGCACGCGCAGGCCCGGGTTCGCTTCGGCGATCGCGACAAACTGCTCGTCCAGCGCGGTCATCGGCGAGCTCTCGCCGCCGGCGCCGCGGTCGGCGATCGCCGGCACGCGGGGCGGTTCCACCTGGCGATCGGCCAGCGCATGGTCGCGCTCGCGCACCCGCTGCTGGTCATCGTGGCTGTTGAGTGCGGCGACGGCTTCCTCGAGTTCGGGGAAGGTCACGAACAGAGCTGCAGCGCCCTCATTGAAGAGCGTGCGCGCCTCTGCATCCACCGCCGGATTTCCGGGCAGGGGAAGATTGTGCGAGGCGTTGGTCCCGGCGCCGGGGAAGCCGAAGCCCTTCACGGTTTCGGCGATGCCATAGGGCAGCCGCACGTCGGTATCGGGGACGGCGGCGCCCGCTTGCAGGCGCGATTCCATCACGTGGATGCCCCACGCGATGCTGGCCGGATCGCGCCCGTCCAGCGCGATCGGATCAAAGCCGTTCAAGCGCAGGTGCCGGTCCAACCAGCGCTCGCCGCCTTGCTGGGTGATCTGGCTGCGCTGTTCGATACGCCGCCCGTTGAGGATGATGATCGGGCTGACCAGCCCGCTGTCTTCGGCACGCCACCAGCGCGGCGCCCAGTCGCTGCCGCGCTGTTCTTCGAACGCACCGTCGCTGAGGAACGCCACCAGGCGTTCATCCTTGAGCGGCGCATGCACGTACTGAAGCTCGGCAAAGCCGAGATAGCCACCTTCCATCACGCCCCCGGCGGTATGCGCATTGACGTGGGAGCCCAGCGGCGACGCCGGCGTCCCGTCCGGATTGAGCGTGTAGGCGTAGAAGTCGCCGACGAACCGGCTCAGTCCGGCGTCGGAGCGGTCATAGCGTTCGGCGTGCCTGTCGGTCATGTTGCCAACCAACACGTTCAGCGCGTCGATCGCGGCCACGCAGTGCCCTTGGCCCATCATCCAAGCGCGGGTGACACCATCCAGGGCGTCCATCAGGAGGTAGCCGGCGTAGGCGGGCACCATGTTGAGGGACCCGCCGGTGTGGCCTTCAGGCGTGAGCTTGAAATCGTCGGCCTCAAGGACCGTGCCGTCGGTACGGACCCGCTGGCTGTAGGTCATGTGCGCCACCAGCCACATGCCGGCACTGGCGACGCGATCGGCCGCGGCGAGCCGCTGCCAAGCAGTGCCGGTATTGGGCGTGCGGCCCAGGGCCACCAGTTCGTCCACCATCTGGCGGACCCGCAGCTGGGTGAGCGGGTCATGCCGGATCACGCCGTAGCCGGCTGCCCAATGTGCGAACGCGCGATCAGCCTGCCGGTGGGCATCGGCCAGTTCAAGGATCCGCTGGCGCTCGGCGGCTGACAGCTGGTCGGCGGTGCAGCAGTTGGGGTGCAGGTTCATGGGGTCTCCGGGGAATCCAGTGCAACGCGGTCCAGGTGCTCCGGCACGCGCGCGCGCCAGCCCAGTTCGCGTTGCACGCGCCCGCGCAACGTGTCGGCTGCATCGGGCTCGCCGTGGGTGAGGTAAACGACGCGCGGCGCAGACGGTGCGGTGCGCATCCAGTCCAGCAGCTCGCCCGCATCGGCGTGGCCGGAGAAGCCTTCCAGCTGCACTACCTCGGCGCGAATGGAAACCTCGCGGCCGAACATGCGCAATGTTCGCTTTCCCGCCGCCAGCGCGGCACCGCGTGTTCCACCGGCTTGGTAGCCCGCCAGCAAGATCGCGTTGCGGTCATCCTGGCCGAACGCCTCGACGTGGTGCAGCACGCGCCCGCCGGTGATCATGCCACTGGCCGAGATGATGATCATCGGCCCGCGCTGGCGGTTGAGCGCCTTGGACTCATCCACAGTGTTGACGAAGGTGGCGACCTCAAACATCCGCTGGCAGTCCTCTTGAGACACGCGATGCTCGGAATGGTGAGCGTGGTAGAGGCCGGTGGCGTTGGCCGCCATCGGACTGTTGAGGTAGACCGGTATCCGAGGGATCTCTCCGCGCTCGCGCAGCCGGGCGATATGCAACATAAGTGTCTGGGCGCGACCGACAGCGAACGCCGGGATGACGATCACACCGCCACGGGCAGCCACGCGGCGGATGATCGGCGCGAGTTCCGCCTCTTGGTCGATCGCAACGTGTTCGCGATTGCCATAGGTGGATTCGCAGACCAGCACGTCACAGGCGGGCAGGGGGGTCGGCGGATTCATCAGCGACTCCTGCTGCCGCCCGAGGTCGCCACTGAAATGCAGGCGCTGGCCCTGCGCGTCCACGCTGACGTGGGCAGCGCCCAGGATGTGGCCGGCGGGATGGAAGCGGACTGTGATGCCCGGTGCGACCTCGACATCGCGCTCGTAGTCATGCCCCTTGAGCTGCTTCAGGCTGCGGTGAGCATCGTCTTCGGTGTACAGCGGCCGTGGTTCCTTGTGCTTGGAATAGCCCTTGCGCGCGGCGTATTTCGCCTCTTCTTCGAGCAGGTGCCCGCTGTCGGGCAGCAGCAGACCGCACAGGGCCACGCTGCCGTAGGTGCAGTGGATCCGGCCGCGGAACCCCTGCTTGACCAGCGCCGGCAGATAGCCCGAATGGTCAAGGTGGGCGTGGGTCAGGACGACCGCGTCGATGGTCGAAGGGTCGACCGGAAACGGCGCCCAGTTGCGCTCGCGCAATTGCTTGTAGCCCTGGAACAGGCCGCAGTCGACCAGCACGCGCTGGCCGTTGGCCTCGACTAGATAGCGCGAGCCGGTGACGGTGCCGGCGGCGCCGAGGAACTGCAGGGTGGGGCTGGAATACGTTGCCATGACGTGACTCCTGTTCGCGAAGGAAGTGATTGCAAATGACATGACGGACCGCCGCGGATCCTCGTCACTGCGCGCCCGGTCAGGGGCGAACCAGCTCCACCGTGTCGTTGACCTTGGGGCTGCCGGCGATCACCTCAGCCTCCGCGTAGTGACCGTCGAACAGCCCGGTGATGCGCACCTGACCGACGGATTCCCGGCGATAACGTGGCCCGACATCCCGTGGACCGCGATTACGGCGCTTGTGCCGGATCACTTCCAACACCTGTCCGACCTGGGCGCCGTCGGCCTGTCCGACGCAGACGACAAGCGTTTGGTCCTCTTTCTCCAGCACTTGGCCGCGCATCAAGACGTTGTGGCGGAAGCCGCCCTCGTTCGCGGACGCGACACCCGGCGCTGCGAACGAGAAGGCGAGTGCGCCAGCCATCGCCAGCGCGGCGAACCAGCGGTAGGGATTCGTACGTGGGGCTGCGGAACAGGCAACGGGTGTGACCGTATTCATTGAGCGGACTCCTTGGATGGGGCTTGAATGGAAACGACGATCGGGGACAAGAGCCAGAACGGAAGAGACATGCAGGTCGATAACTGGAACGGCCAAACGCTTTTCAGGCAGTTCCTCAACCTGGGTCACCGGGTTCCTCCCGCCGATGGGGCGGGGGCGCGCCGACGTCGCGGAATGAAGGCGGGGATCTCCTGCATGTAGCTGACGTAATCATTGCCGAAACGGCTCAGGCAGTCTTTTTCCTCACGGCGCGCGAGGCGGGCATAGGCCCACACGAGCACCGGATAGCTGGCGAGTGTGAGCAGCGTGGGCCACTGCAGCAGGAAGCCAGTCAACACCAGCACGAAGGCGACGTACTGCGGGTGGCGCATGCGGGCATACACGCCCTCTCGAGTTATCCGGCCCTCGCGCTGTGCCCGATACAGCACGGGCCAGGAAGCCGACAGCAGCCAGAAGCCACCGCCGATCAGGAAGAGGCTCGCGACGTGGAATGGACCAAAATGCGGGTTGGCGCGCCAGCCGAACCACATCTCGAACAGGTGGCCCGCGTCGTGACTGAGCCAATTGACCTGCGGATAGTTGGCGCTGAGCCAGCCGCCCAGAACGTAGAGCGTCAGCGGGAAGCCATACATTTCCGCAAACAGCGCCACGATGAAGGCGGAGAACATTCCGAACCCCCGCCAGTCCCACCGGGTCAACGGCTTGTAGAAGCTCCAGGCGAAGAAGATGAAGAACGCGGCGTTGACGGCCGCAAGGAGCCAGAGGCCATAGCCATCTTCAGATGCATGCATGTCAGTGTCCTCTGTGTGAGGTGTCGGACCTTTCATCGGTCATTGCAGGCTTGCCACGGGTGTCGGGGCTGCCATTGGGTGTGTCGTCGGCATTGCCGCCGCGCCCGTGACCTCCATGCCCGCCATGTCCTTTGTGCATGAACATGTGCATGAACGGGCACAGCAGCAGGATGGCCAGCGGCAACCAGCGGAGCGTTCCCGCAAGGTGGGCGCGGTGCTCGAAGCCGAGATAGAACAAGGCCAGCACCAAGAACATCCAGAAGACCCAACGTCGGGACCCGGTCGCGTTTTGTGTAGGTTTGGCAGTCATGACGATCCCCTCGGGAAGCGGCGATGGATCACATTCCTCCGGCCGCGCCGCAGACGACCGGAAGAACGGCTCCGCGCGTGCGCGGACCGCCCTGGATCAGGTGCGTGGAAAGTGGGCATCACGGCCCGTCCACGGGCAGTGCGGCAGGTGCCGGCGGCTTCCTGGCCAGTTGCCGCTGCTTGATCAGCGAGTACAGCGCCGGAATCACCGCCAACGTCAGGATGGTCGACGAGACCATCCCGCCCACCATCGGTGCGGCGATGCGGCGCATGACCTCGGAGCCGGTGCCGCTGCTCCACATGATCGGCAGCAAGCCGGCCATGATCGCGACCACGGTCATCATCTTCGGGCGCACGCGGTCGACCGCGCCTTCAATGATCGCTTCGCGCAGGTCCCGTGCATCCAGCGGGCGGCCTTCGGCCTGCCGCTGCGCGGCGCGCGCCTCCAGTGCGTGGTTGAGGTAGATCAGCATCACCACGCCGGTTTCCGCGGCGACGCCGGCCAATGCAATGAAGCCCACGATAACCGCGACGCTGGTGTTGTAGTCGAGCAGCCACATCAGCCAGATACCGCCGACCAGGGCGAACGGCACCGACAGCATCACGATCAGCGACTCGGTGACGCGGCGGAAGTTGAGGTACAGCAGCAGGAAAATCAGCGCCAGCGTCACCGGAATGACGACCCGCATTTTTTCGGCGGCGCGTTGCATGTACTCGTATTGACCGCTCCAGGTCACGTAGTAGCCCGATGGGAACTGCACCTGTCGAGTGACCGCTTCCTGCGCCGCCTTCACGTAGCGGCCGAGGTCGCTTTCGCGGGTATCGACATAGATGTATGCGGCCAGCATGGCGTTCTCGGTGCGGATGCTGGGCGCCCCTTTCCTAACCTCGATCTTCGCCAACTCGCCGAGCGGCACCTGCGCACCGCCGGGCACCGGCACCAGCACCTGGGTCCCGATGCGCTGCGGGTCGTCGCGCAGTTCGCGCGGATAGCGCACGATCGCGCTGAAACGCTCGCGGCCCTGCAGGATGGTGGTGACCATCTCGCCACCCAGCGCTGCCGCCACCACGTCCTGCACCTCGCCCAGAGTCACGCCGTACTGGGCCAGGCTGGCCAGGTCGGGGGTGATGTCGAGGTAGTAGGCACCGGTCAGGCGTTCGGCGAAGGCGCTGGTCGTCCCCGGCACCTGCCGTACCACGGCTTCGATCTCGGTGGCCAGGGCCGCCAGCTGATCCAGGTTGTTACCGAAGATCTTGATGCCCACGGGCGTGCGGATGCCGGTGGCCAGCATGTCGGTGCGGGCCTTGATCGGCATCGTCCAGGAGTTGGCGACACCCGGGAACTTCAGCGCCGCGTCCATCTCGGCAATGAGCTTGTCGGTGGTCATGCCGTCGCGCCACTGGTCCTCGGGCTTGAGGTTGATGACGGTTTCGAACATTTCCAGCGGCGCCGGATCGGTGGCGCTCAGGGCGCGCCCCGCCTTGCCGAATACCGATTCCACTTCCGGGAAACCCTTGATGACCCGGTCCTGCTGCTGCAGCAGTTCGGAGGCCTTGGTCACCGACATGCCCGGTAGCGACGCGGGCATGTACAGCAGCGTGCCCTCGTTGAGCGTGGGCATGAACTCGCTTCCCACGCGCGATGCCGGCCACAGGCTGGCGAACAGGACGACCAGCGCGAGCACGATCGTGGCCATGCGATGCCGCAGCACGACGTCGATCACGGGCCGATAGGCCGCCACCAGGAACCGGTTCACCGGATTCTTGTACTCGGGCACGATCTTGCCGCGCACGAACAGCAGCATGAGCACCGGTACCAGCGTCACCGACAGCAGCGCGCCACCGGCCATGGCGAAGGTCTTGGTGAAGGCCAGCGGCTTGAACAGGCGGCCTTCCTGCGCCTCCAGCGCGAACACGGGAAGGAAGGAGACGGTGATGATCATCAGGCTGAAGAAGAGCGCCGGCCCGACTTCGCGGCAGGCGTCGATGATCAGCTGGGTGCGGCTGCGGGAGCCGTCGCCGCGCTCGATGTGCTTGTGCGCGTTCTCGATCATCACGATCGCCGCGTCGACCATCACGCCGATCGAGATCGCGATGCCGCCCAGGCTCATGATGTTGGAGTTCATGCCCAGCACACGCATCGCGATCACCGCGATCAGCACGCCGACCGGCAGCATGACGATCGCCACCAGCGCGCTGCGCGCATGGAACAGGAACACCAGGCACACCAGCGCGACGATCAGGCTCTCCTCGAGCAGGGTCGTGCGCAGGGTCTTGATCGCACGCACGATGAGGTCGGAGCGGTCGTAGACCGCCTGCACGCTGACGCCCTCCGGCAGTCCACTCGCAAGCTGGGCGATCTTGTCCTTCACCCCGTCGATCACGGCTAGGGCATTCTCGCCGAATCGCGCAATCACGATCCCGCCCACCACGTCACCTTTGCCGTCCAGATCGGCGATCCCGCGGCGCTCATCGGGCACAAGCTCGACCCGGGCAACATCGCCGATCAGCACCGGTGCGCCGCCTTCGGCGCGCAGCACCAGGTTCTCGATGTCCTCGATGCCGCGCAGGTAGCCACGGCCCCGCACCATGTACTCCGTCTCGGCCATTTCGATCACACGGCCGCCAACGTCGCGGTTGCTTGCAGCGATCACCTCGGACACCCGCGAAATCGGGATGTCGAACGCGCGCAGCCGCACCGGATCGACTGTGATCGAGTACTGGCGCACGAAGCCACCGACGCTGGCGACCTCGGCCACCCCGGGCGCGGTGGTCAGCTGGTAGCGCAGATACCAGTCCTGCATCGCGCGCAGTTCGTCCAGCGAGTGGCGGTCACTCTTGAGGACGTACTGATAGACCCAACCCACGCCGGTGGCGTCAGGGCCCAGTGCGGGTGCCACGCCGGGCGGCAGGTTCTTCGACGCGACGTTGAGGTTTTCGAGCACGCGTGAGCGCGCCCAGTAGAGATCGGTGCCTTCCTCGAAGATGACGTAGATGAAGGAGGCGCCGAAGAACGAGAAGCCGCGGACGACTCGCGATTTCGGAACTGCAAGCAGGGCGCTGGTCAGCGGATAGGTGACCTGATCCTCGACCACCTGGGGCGCCTGCCCTGGGTACTCGGTGAACACGATCACCTGTACGTCCGAGAGGTCCGGCTGGGCGTCCAGCGGCGTGTTCGTCAGCGCGTAGATGCCCCCGGCGACGATCGCCAGCGCCATCACCAGCACCAGGAAGACGTTGCGTACCGACCATTCAATGAGACGGCCAAGCATGTCAGTGCCCCTCGTGCCCGGTGGGGGAAGTAGGTGCGGCGTGGTCGCTCATCATCCCGTGGCTGCCATGGCCGTCTTGACCGGCAGGTGCGTCAAGGGCGCTGGCGGGAGCCGGCGCATCCGCCGGCGCCGCAGGCATGGCATGGCCGGCATGTGGGTCAGCCGCCTCCTCGCTGTGCCCGGCGTGCGGATCCGCTGCCTCGGCACCATGGCCGGCGTGCGGGTCGGCGGAGCCATCGCCTGACTGTTCGCGCTGCGGATCTTCACTGGTGCCGGAGGGCGACCCGTGTCCTGCGTGACCCTCAAGCCCCTTGAGTGCCGACTGCAGGTTGCTCTCGGCGTCGATCAGGAAGTTGGCGGACACCACGACCTGTTCGCCTTCAGACAACCCGTCGAGGATCTCGATGCGCTCGCCGCCGCGACGACCCAGGGTCACGTCGCGCGGTACAAAACGGCCCGCGCCGGTCTCAACCAGCACCATCTGGCGCGTGCCGCTGTCCAGCACGGCCGAACGCGGAACGGTGAGCACCGGGCCGGTTCCCGGCGCCTCGAGCAGCACCGTCCCGTAGAGCCCGGGCCGCAGGTCGCCGTTGGGATTGGGCAATGCGATGCGCACGTCCACGGTGCGCGTCATTGCATCGATGACGGGCTGCACGAAGGTGACCTTGCCCTTGGCCACTTGGCCTGGCAGGGCTACGGTTTCAAAGCGGGCGGGCTGGCCGATTGCTATGCCCGCGGCCTGCGCCGCCGGCACCTTGGCGACCACCCACACCATCGACAGGTCGGCCAGGCGCAGGATGGTCTCGCCCGCCTCGAACCGGGCGCCCTGGACCACCGGTTTTTCGATCACCACCGCATTTGCCGGCGCGGTGAGGATCAGGGCCTTCTTGTCCATCTGCGCATTGCTGATTTCCCAGTTGCGCAGGCGGGTACGGGCGGCATCGCGTAGGCGGGTCATCGATGCCGCGCTGGCGGGATCGGATCCGGCCAGCCTGCGGGCGGTCTCGTCAGCGAGCCTGTATTCCTGCTGCGCCGCAGCCAACTGCGGGCTGTAGACGGATAGCAGCGGCTGCCCGGCGCGGACCCGCATGCCGGTCTGGTTCGCGTACAGCCGCTCCACCCAGCCTTCGAAGCGCGGGGCAATGACGTACTGTCGGGTCTCGTCGACCTCGACCGTGCCGCTGGTGCGCACGGTGGCGGACAGTGCCCCGCGCGTAACCGCTTCCGTGCGCACGCCCAGCGCCTGCACCTTGTCCGGCGGCAGCACCACCGTGCCCGGCGCCGCCGGCGGCGCGTCGTCGGCATAGACCGGAACGTAGTCCATGCCCATCGAATCCTTCTTCGGCACCGGCGAGGTGTCGGGGAGCCCCATGGGATTTCGGTAATAAAGCACCTTGCGCTCCGCGGCAGGCGCCTCGGCGGATGTAGCTGCGGTCGGCGAATCGTTGGTCGCGCGGCCGGCCATCCAGCCTGTGGTGAGGGCGGCGAGTGCGACGCCGATGGCGAGCGACAGGGTCTGGACACGGGTCATCGGATATCTCCTTCGATGGCGCGCACGGCGGCGGCGCCCAACAGTTCGTCACGCAATGCATCGACCCGTGCGAGATCGGCGCCCTGCCATTCATTGAGTGCTTCCAGCAGCGTCCCGAAGTCGACTTCGCCGACCTGGTAGCTCGCCAGCGCCGACTGCCAGGTGGCGTCGGCCTGCGGCAGCAGCGTGTTCTGGATCAGTTGCCGGCGTTCGCGGGCGCTGGTCCACTGCGACCAGGCGGAAGCGCCTCGCTCCTCGACGGCCCGCAGCGTGGCGTCCCTGCGGGCCAGCGCGGCTTCCTCGAGCAGGCGCGATTCGCGCTCGCGCTCGCGGCGGGCGCGCTGCTGGAACGGGATCTCCACCTCGAGCATCAGCTCGGTACTCTGGATGCCGTTGCCCAGCTGCATCGCACCCACGCCGACGGTGATGTCGGGAAAGCGGTTGCGACGCTGCAACACCACATTCGTGCGCGCGGCCTCGGCGCGGGCCTGCTGCGAACGGACCGCGGGGTGCGTGTCGGCGGCGTCCAGAGCCTCGGCAAGCGAAGCGCTGCGGACGGCAAGGCGCGGCGCCTCGTCGGGAGCCGCCAGCGGTGCATCGGAACGGCGCCCCAGCACCGCGTTCAAGGTGGCGGCCGCCTCCTGCTTGGCGGCGAGGCGTTCGATCCGCTCGCGCTGCAGGCTGGTCTGCTCGACCTGGGCGCGGATGGCATCCTGCTGTGGCGCGCGGCCAAGGGCGTAGCGCACTCCCGCGATCTCTTCGACCTGGCGGAGCAGGGCGATGCGGCGATCGAGCACGGCTACCGCTTGATCGGCATGCCAATAACGTGCGTAGGCCGCCTCGGCGTCGGACAGCAGGTCGCGCGCCGCGGTGATGCGATCGAGCCCGATCGCGACCGCGTTCTGGCTGGCCGCAGTCCGCGCCAGGTCGCGCTTGCCCCAGAGCGGGAAGCGCTGGCGCAGCGCGTAGTTGACCTCACGCTCGGCACCGACAGTGCGCCAGGGTTTGTCCGGATCGAGGCCGCGAAATCCCACTGAGGCCATTGGGTCGGGCAGGGCGCCCGCCGGCAGGATCCGCGCTTCGGCAGCCTGGGTTTCCAAGCCCATGGCCCGAAGCTCGGGGTTGTGTTCGAGCACCCAGGTCCGGATCGACTCGAGACTGTGTCCCGGGATGGGCTCGGTTGCGGTCACCGGCAGCGCCAGCGCCCACAAGGCGCCGGCGAGCACGCAGGCGAGCAGGCGCCGCCGCGGTGGCCGCTGGCAGGACAGCGGGTGGCAGTGCAGGCGGCTGGCCTGCCACAGGTAGAACGGAGATGCCATATCAGTGTCCTTGGGCCGACGCGACGCAGTCGCTCGGCCGGGGCAGGAACACATGCCGTGACGCGCACGGCACGAACGCACAGCACTGCACCGCACAGGCGTGCGGCGCAGTCAGCGTTCGGGCATCAGATCAGCAGGAGGGCCGCGGGATGCGCGGTGGGTCGGTGCCAGGCAGGCGTGGGTGGCGAATCGACCCATGTGGACGTAACCCCGGGGCCACCGTCCGCGACTTCCGCGACCGCGAACCAGGAGAACCACACGCCGACAAGCAGCGGCGGAACCGGCGGGATGCGTCCGCTGTCTGCCGAGAGGTCGCCTTCGCTGCAGTGCGCGGTACACAGTGCCTCGTCAGCCGAGGGAAGCTCGGCGCCACAACCGTGACCGTGGTCGTGGTGGGTGTCCGCGTCGGCCGCGACTGCGGCGGTTGTGACCTTGAGATCCAGACAGCCGCCATGACCGGCCAGTGCGAACTGGGACCAGAGCAACGCCACCATCGCGAGGAGGGCAGTGCGCTTGAACCAGTTCCGATGGCGAAGGCGGATCATGGTCGGAGCTTACTCTTTTTCTGATCCGGTGAAACTGATCCAGATCAATTTCTGGTCAAGCACGGAGACGGCGGGGGAGTTCGTGCCGATGCTCGGCGGGGAGGAACCATCAAGACTATGCGCCATCGCGCTCAGGCAGCCGCGGGGCTGAGCGTTCCCAGCACCGAAACGACGATCAAGATCAGGATGGCCAGTGTGGCCTCAGCCGCGACACTCTGCCGCAGGGCCCGCACTTCCTGCACAGGATCGCCGCTGGCCAGGGCGCGTTCCAGACGCGGCACCAGCGTCCAGCGGTGCAATGCACCCAGGCCCAGCATTCCTCCGAACAGGGCAAGCTTCACCAGCAGCAGGTTCCCGTACGTGCTCTGGAGCAGTGTCGACAACGACCATGCGGTGAGATCACCGTAGTGCGCGATGCCAGACACGATGAGCGCAGCAACGAAGATCGTGCCGAGCGTCGAGAATCCGTGCAGAAGATCATGCGTCGCTCGAAGGCGCCTACTGCCGGAGACCGCCTCCCTGCGCAGGAGCAGGCCCAGGAACACCAGTATCGCGGCAACCCAGCCGCCTGCCGCGAGCAGGTGGACCAGGCCCGCAGCAAGCCGCAGCGCACCGGACGCGCCTTCACCGGCGGCGGCGTGGCCGTTCCATGCCAGCGTAGCAAGTGCGCCGCCCGCCAGCATTGCCAGCCGCGGAAAGGCGGACTCCACCTTTCCGCGGCGGCGCTGCCATCCGAGCACGACGAGCGAGGCAAACACGAGCCCCAACTCAAGACCGCGAAGCGGTTGGCGGAGGTGCTGGGGATTCCTCCCGCGTTCCTCTACACCGAAGACGATTTATTGGCCGCGCTGTTACTACGTTGGAATGAGTTGTCCCTCCGCCAGAAGAAGGACCTTCTCAAACAGGTCGAGGGTGTGGAACTTTCCAAGTCGAAGCGGGGTCGTCTTCCCGGCAAGTAGCTTCATTGGGCCGTGGGTGTTGAACCCTTTACCATAGTCCAGAGATAGGCTCGTGCTATTCATGATTCCTTTACCCCTGAGCACGCTCGCGAGTTAAAGTAAGGCCATGTCCACCCGCGCCATCCTGTTGCGTCTGTTGCTGTGCGTTGCCTTGGTATTCAACGGGGCAGCCTCGGCCATGGCGTCTGTGCAGATGATGCAGATGCACGCGGATGGGCATGAAGCCGCAAGTACTCCGGTCGCGCCTATGGCGAGTGCCGAGTCCGAGATGCCATGCCACCACGACGGGCAGCCCGCGCATTCGCAGGATGCGGCCGATGCGGCAACGGCTACCAAGGACAAGCAACCCGGCCAGTCACCCGATTGCTGCAAGTCGAGCACCTGTACCTGTGCATGCGTGCATCAGGCGGCCGCCATGGTGCCGGTGATGGCCTTCCAGGGCACCGCCCTGCTGCATGTCGGTAGCGTGCGATCGATGGCCTTGGGCCATGCAACACCACCGTTGCCCCATCTGATCCGACCTCCCATCGGCTAAGTGTCCTTTGGCGCCCCGGGCGCCGGTTCGCTTGCGCGCGTCGCCGTTCGACGTGCTTTGCAGGCAGTGGTCCAGCGCTTGTGCTGGCCTATGACACTTTGATGGAGTTCACATGTCTTCCGATGCTTTCGGCCGCAATGCCGACGGGTTGTTCAAACCGTCGCGGCGGCGATTCGTGCAGGGGTTGGCCGCGGGTGGTGCTGTGGCCAGCCTGGGTCTCTGGCCCAAACTCAGTTGGGCGCTCAAAGGCCCCGGTAATCCGAATGTCCTGTCGGGTACCGAGTTCGACCTGACCATCGGCGAGACGCCGATGAATTTCACCGGGCGCACGCGTCCAGCAGTCACCGTCAATGGCTCGATTCCAGCACCGCTGCTGCGCTGGCGCGAGGGTACGACGGTCAACCTGCGTGTCTCCAATGCGCTGCCGGAAGGCTCGATCTTTGGCCATGAAACCTCGATCCATTGGCACGGCATCCTGCTGCCGGCCAACATGGACGGTGTGCCTGGGCTGAGCTTTGACGGCATCCACCGGGGCGAGGCCTACCACTATCGGTTTAAGGTGAATCAGGGCGGTACGTATTGGTACCACAGCCATTCGGGATTCCAGGAACAGGCCGGGCTCTACGGCCCGCTCATCATCGATCCCATCGAACCTGAACCGTTCGCCTACGACCGCGACTACGTGGTGATGCTGTCCGACTGGACCGACATGGACCCCACACGGCTGTTCGCGCGGCTGAAGAAGATGTCGATGTACGACAACTACTACATGCGCACGGTCGGGGATTTTCTGCGTGATGCTGAGCGAAATGGTCTTGCGACCACGATCGACGACCGCAAGATGTGGGGACAGATGCGCATGTCGCCGACCGATCTGTCGGACGTCAATGCGAACACCTACACCTACCTGATGAATGGCGAGACCTCGCTGAGCAACTGGACCGGCGTGTTCCGCTCCGGCGAGAAGATCCGCTTGCGCTTCATCAACGGTTCGGCGATGACGCATTTCGACGTGCGGATACCCGGCCTGAAGATGACCGTGGTGGCCGCCGATGGTCAGTACGTGCATCCAGTCACCATCGACGAGTTCCGCATCGCCACCGCCGAAACCTTCGACGTGATCGTCGAGCCGTCGGGGCAGGATGCCTTCACGATTTTCGCGCAGGACATGGGCCGCACCGGTTTCGTCGCCGGCACGCTGGCCGTGCGCGAAGGGCTTCGTGCGCCGATTCCGCCGGTCGATCCTCGTCCGCTGCTGACCATGCAGGACATGGGCATGGATCACGGAAGCATGGGTGGCATGGACATGTCCGGCGGCAAGGGCATGGAAATGAGCTGTGGCGCCAACATGGGCATGGCCGGCATGGATCATGGCGCGATGGCGCAGACGTCGAAACCGGCCGATGCCGATCCGCATGCAGGTCACGACATGGCGACCATGAAAGATGGCTCGATGGCCGGCATGGATTCCGGGAGCACGGTCACGCACCCGGCCAGCGAAACGCGCAATCCGCTGGTCGACAACCAGGCCATGGTGGTCAGTTCACGGCTTGATGATCCGGGCATCGGCCTGCGCGACAACGGACGCAAGGTCTTGAGCTATTCGATGCTCAAGAGTGCCTTCGACGATCCAGACGGGCGCGATCCTGGCCGCGACATCGAACTGCACCTCACCGGTCACATGGAACGCTTCGCCTGGAGCTTCAATGGGCAGAAGTTCTCGGACGTCGAACCGCTGCGACTCAACTACGGCGAACGCATGCGCATCGTGCTGGTGAACGACACGATGATGACGCACCCGATCCACCTGCATGGCATGTGGAGCGACCTCGAGGACGATCAAGGCAACTTCCTCGTACGCAAGCACACCATCGACATGCCGCCCGGCAGCAGACGCAGTTACCGCGTGCGGGCCGACGCGCTCGGCAGCTGGGCCTATCACTGCCATCTGCTCTACCACATGGAAGCGGGAATGATGCGCACCGTGAGGGTCGACGAATGAAGACGATCATGACGCTCGCACCACTCGCTGCTGGCCTGCTGCTGGCCTTGAATGCCGCTGCACAGGATCACTCGCAATACCAGATGCCGATGCCTGCTGCGCAGGATCATTCCCAGCACCAAATGCCGGCGATGCAGGATCACACGCAGCACCAGGTCAAACCGAAAGCCGTACCGAAGGTAAAACCAAAGCCGAAGGCCAAACCCGCCGCCACGCCGAAGACGAAGGCAGCGGTACCCGCCGCACCGATGGATCACGCGGCCATGGGCCACGCGATGCCGGCACAGCAACCGGCTGCCGTGGACCACAGCGCCATGGGACATGACGCCGCCCAACCGGTGCCAATGGATCACGCCGCGATGGGGCATGCCATGCCGCGTCCCGCCGACCAACCCATCACGCCGATTCCGGTACTCACGGATGAAGTTCGTGCAGCGGCCATCCCGCCACCGAATGATCATCCTGTGCACGACAACGGCGTGCAGCACTATGTGCTGTTCAACCGCCTCGAAGGCTTCGATACCGACGATGGCACCGGCATGGCATGGGAAGGCCAAGCCTGGGTCGGCACCGATCTCAACAAGCTCTGGCTGCGCAGCGAGGGCGAGCGAGTAGGGGGGCACACCGAAGGCGCGGATCTCGAAGTGCTGTACGGCCGTGCATTCGCCCGCTGGTGGGATGTGGTCGCCGGCGTGCGCCACGACTTCAAACCGGGCACATCGCAGGACTTCGTTGCGATCGGCGTGCAGGGCCTGGCGCCGTACAAGTTCGAGGTGGAAGCGACCGCGTATCTCGGCCAATCCGGCCAGACCGCTGCGCGCCTGGAGGCCGAATACGAAACGCTGCTGACCAACCGGTTGATCCTGCAGCCGCTGGTTGAAGTCAGTTTCTACGGCAAGAACGACGAACGCCGCGGCATCGGTTCCGGTCTGAGCACCGCCGAGGCCGGTTTACGCCTGCGCTATGAGTTCACCCGGCAATTCGCGCCGTACATCGGCGTGGTTCATGAACGCGCCTTCGGTCGCACTGCAGATTTTCGTCGCGCGGCGGACGAAGGCGTCAACGACACCCGCTTCGTGGCGGGGATCCGGATCTGGTTCTGATTGGGGGAGACCATCATGCCGTTCGTTACCCGAAAGTCCCTGCTCACACTGAGCATCCTGTCCGGCGTCGCCCTCGCGGCGGCAGCCGGTTTTGTCTGGTCCGGTATTTACAACATCGGCGCGGACGACACCCACACCCGACCCGTGTACTCGACGCTGCAAGCCCTGCGCGAACGCTCCATCGAGGTACGGGCGAACAAGTTGCAAGTGCCCGCCGATCTCGACGACCCGGCGCGCATCCGTCAGGGGGCTGGCAACTACAACGCCATGTGCACCGGCTGCCACCTCGGCCCGGGCATGCAAGACACCGAACTGAGCATGGGCCTGTATCCGGCACCGCCGAATCTGAGTAAGGAAACGGTCGACGCCGACACTGCGTTCTGGGTGATTAAGCACGGCATCAAGGCCTCAGGCATGCCGGCCTGGGGCAAGAGCATGGACGACGAATACATCTGGAACATGGCGGCGTTCCTGCAGGCACTGCCCAAGCTCACACCCGAGCAATATCAGGCGCTCGTCGCCAGCAGCGGTGGTCATTCGCACGGTGGCGGTGAGTCCGAGGGCCACGCGCATGCCGAGGGCGGCGAGGACCATCACGACGAGGGCGACGCGCACGCGCACACCGAAGGAGAGGAGCACAACGCGATGGCGGGCATGCCGATGGATACGCCCAAGCCGCACTCGCACCCTTCGGGCACACCGCCGCACGTCGATGCGCCGAAGGACACGAAGGCACCGTCCGGTGAAGTGCACATCCATGCCGACGGCAAGAAGCACGTCCACGACGCAAAACCCACGGCCACGCCTGCCACTGCGAAGCCGACCACCGCCGACCCGCATGCCGGCATGGACATGCCCGAAACAGAACCGGCCAGCGATGGCCACGATCACCAACACTGACCGGAGCCGCGAATCCCATGATCCATCGAATTGTTTTCCTCGCCTTGCTGGTGCTTCCATTTGCATCGCAAGCACATGACCCTGCGCAGCATGCGAAGACCAACGTACCTGCCATCGCCGCCGAGGCGAAGCCTGCGGTTGCGGCCGTGGATGCCTTCTCAAGCGCATTGCAGGCCGGTGATCTGAAGCGTGCTGGCACCTGGTTGGCCGACGATGTACTGATCCTAGAAAGCGGCGGTGCCGAGCACTCGAAAGCCGAATACATGGGCGGGCATGCAACGCACGACGCCGAGTTCCTGAAAGGCGCGCATGTGCAGTTGAAGCAACGCACGGCCAAAGTGGCGGGCGAGTTGGCGTGGGTTGGCAGCGAAAGTGAACTGCACACCAGCAAGGACGGCAAGCCGGTGACCACGCTGAGCACCGAAACCGTGGTGCTCAAGCGCGGTAAGGACGGCTGGCGCATTGTCCATATCCATTGGTCCTCGCGGGCGAAGCGATGAGGAGGAAGACCATGTCGATGCATGCTGCAACGGCCGTGTTGGTGCTGGGCGCTGTCGTATCGCTGGGCGCCTGCGCCAAACAGGCGCCAGCACCAGAACGCGCTGCCGAGGTCACAGCCGAAGTGGCACCAGTGCCCGCACCAACGCAAGCGCTGCCGCTCGTTGTCGTTCACAAGAGCCCGAGTTGCGGCTGCTGCGGCCTGTGGGTGGACCACATGCGCCAAGCCGGATTCCAGGTCGAGGTACGCGACGAGGACAACGTCAATCCGGTGAAGGAACGCGTGGGCGTGCCGTATGGCAAGGGGTCTTGCCATACCGCCGAGGTGGGAGGCTATTTCATTGAAGGCCACGTGCCGGCCGCGGACGTGAAGCGCCTGTTGGCCGAAAAACCCGACGCCAAGGGACTGGTGCTGCCCGGCATGCCAATGGGATCGCCCGGTATGGAGATGCCGGACGGGCATTCGGAGCCGTACACCGTCGAACTGGTGCGTCGGGACGGCACGACAGCGGCCTTTGCAGCGCACTGAACGTACATGGATGGCCGCATGCAGCAGGGCTTGACTCTGGACTTTACTCAAGGGTGGAGACTGGCGGCATTCCAGACGCAAGAGGTCCCTCAATGAAGATCGGTGAACTCGCCCAACGCACCGGTGTCCCCATCGACACCGTGCGCTACTACGAACGGCAAGGACTGCTGCGGGAGCCGGAACGTCAACCGTCCGGCTACCGTCGGTACCAGAGCGCCGATGTCTTGCGCCTGCGTTTCGTGCGTCGCGCGAAGGCACTGGGTTTCACCTTGGAAGAGATTCGCGAACTGCTCGCACTCTCCAGCCATCGCGAGAACGACATGGGCAGCCTCAAGGCAGCCGCCGAGCAGAAGCTGGCGGGCGTCGAGGCCAAGCTGGCGGAACTCACGAGGATTCGCGACGGATTGCGGACGCTGATCAAGGCATGTCCCGGGCATGGGGCATTGGGCGCTTGCCCGATCCTGCACGCACTCAACGAGGACGCCGCATGAACACGCACACGCATTCCGATCACGACGCGCATGGGCAGGGCAGTTGCTGTGCGAACAAGAAGCCGGCACCAGCATCCGACAACACCGTGATCGATCCGGTCTGCGGCATGCAGGTTGATCCCAACACGACATCGCATCACGTCAGTCATGCCGGCACCGACTACCACTTCTGCTCGGCACGCTGCAGGGAAAAATTCGTGACCGACCCCGAGCGTTACACGACGACCTCGGCCAAAGGGGAAGGGAAGGGCAGTTGCTGTGCGACCAAGGTACCGACATCCGATAGCGCCGTGATCGACCCGGTCTGTGGCATGCAGGTCGATCCCGACACCACGCCGCATCACGCCAGCCACGCCGGCACCGACTACCACTTCTGTTCGGCACGCTGCCAAGCGAAATTCGTTTCCGACCCGCCGCGCTATCTCACGCCCAAGGCCGAGACGGCGCCCGCCGCGCCGGCGGGCACGATCTACACCTGTCCCATGCACCCGGAAATCCGCCAGGAAGGACCGGGGACGTGCCCGATCTGCGGCATGGCGCTGGAGCCGGAAATGCCCAGCCTGGAGGACGAGGACAACCCGGAACTGCGCGACTTCTCGCATCGCTTCTGGTGGACGTTGCCGCTGACCGTCGTGGTCTTCCTGCTGGCGATGTTGGGCGACCGGCTGACGTTCCTGAGCATGGGTGCCCGCACCTGGCTGGAACTCGCGTTGAGCACGCCGGTCGTGCTCTGGGCCGGCTGGCCGTTCTTCGAGCGTTGCGTGCAATCGATCCGCAACCGCAGCCCGAACATGTTCACGCTGATCGGGATTGGCGTTGCATCAGCCTTCGGCTATAGCGTGGTGGCCACTGTGGCACCGGATCTATTCCCGGATTCGTTCCGTGAGCATGGCCGGGTCGGCGTCTATTTCGAGGCCGCCGCGGTCATCGTGTCATTGACTCTGTTGGGGCAGTTGCTGGAGTTGCGTGCCCGCTCGAAGACTTCGGCGGCGATCAAGGCTTTGCTGGGGCTCGCGCCGAAGACGGCCCGTCGCATCAACGACGATGGCAGCGAAGACGACATCCCGCTCGAACATGTCCACATCGGCTACAAACTGCGCGTGCGCCCCGGCGAAAAAGTGCCGGTCGACGGCGAAGTGCTCGAAGGGCGCTCCAGCGTCGACGAATCGATGCTGACCGGCGAATCGATTCCGGTTGAAAAGACCGCAGGCAGCCGCGTGATCGGCGCCACGATCAATGGCACCGGGAGCCTCGTCATCCGCGCCGACAGGATCGGTTCGGAGACCGTGCTGTCGCAGATCGTGCAGCTCGTCGCCCAGGCGCAGCGCTCGCGTGCACCGATGCAGCGCATGGCCGACAAGGTCGCGTTCTGGTTCGTGCTCGCGGTGTTGGCGATTGCCGTACTCACGTTCTTCGGCTGGGGCCTGTTCGGGCCGGAGCCGTCGTGGACATACGCCGTCCTCAATGCGGTCTCGGTGCTGATCATTGCTTGTCCGTGTGCGCTGGGATTGGCCACGCCGATGTCGATCATGGTCGCCACCGGCCGCGCGGCGCGTGCCGGCGTATTGTTCCGCGACGCCGAGGCGATCGAGCAGTTGCGCAAGATCGATACCTTGATCGTCGACAAGACCGGCACCCTGACCGAAGGTCGCCCGGCGTTTCGCGCGGTCATGGCCGCCGACGGGTTCGAGGACGACACCGTGCTGGGCTTGGCGGCAAGCCTGGAGCAGGGCAGCGAACACCCGCTGGCGGATGCGATCCTGACCGAAGCCAAGCGCCGGAACCTACCGCTGTCGACGACCGATGACTTCGATTCGGTTACCGGCAAAGGCGTGCGCGGGCAGATCGCAGGGCAGAAGCTTGCCCTCGGTAACAAGGCGCTCATGGCCGAGGTGGGCGCCGATGTCGCGCCGCTGCTTGCTCGTGCCGAATCGGCGAGGGGCGAGGGCGCCAGCGTGATGTTCCTCGCCGTGAATGGGCGGTTGGCGGGCGCGGTGTCCGTGGCAGATCCGATCAAGGCCACGACCTTGCCGGCTTTGAACGCATTGCGTGCGGCAGGCCTGCATCTGGTGATGGCTTCGGGCGATGCGCAATCGACCGCCGAGGCGGTGGGTCGCACACTCGGCATCGAGGACGTGCGAGGCGAGGTGCGTCCGCAGGACAAGGCCGCGCTGGTACAGCAACTCAAGGCGCAAGGGCGACGTGTCGCCATGGCCGGCGATGGTGTGAACGATGCGCCGGCTCTCGCGGCCGCGGATGTCGGCATCGCCATGGGCACCGGCACTGACGTCGCGATGTCCAGCGCTCAGGTCACCTTGGTCAAAGGCGATCTGAGCCGGATCCTGGAGGCGCGGGCGATTTCGGATGCAACGGTCGCCAACATGAAGCAGAACCTCGCCTTCGCCTTCCTCTACAACGCCATCGGCGTGCCGATCGCCGCCGGTGTGTTGTATCCGGTGTTCGGTCTGCTACTCAGCCCGATGATCGCGGCGCTGGCCATGAGCCTGAGTTCTGTTTCGGTCGTCACCAATGCGCTGCGCCTGGCGCGTGTTCCCCTGGGCGCAACGCACGCAGCACCCGCGCTGTCCGCACACGGCGCGTCTTCTCACTAAGACTTTCCCCCCACCTGGAGTAGGTTCATGAACAAATTCGTTTCGCTGGCCGCTGTCGGCCTCCTGTCCCTGTCCGCGGTAGCCGTCGCGGCGGAACCGCAAGCGCATGGAAGCCATGCGGGTCACGCGGCGCCAACTGCAGAAATCACCCCGGCCCAAAAGGAGTTTCGTGCGCTCGACAAGAACCAGGACGGCAAGCTGTCGAAGGCAGAGATGCCGGCCAAACATCCCATGGCCGCGCACTTCGCCATGATGGACACCAACAAGGACGGTGTGTTGTCGGAGGCCGAGTACACCGGCCACTGACGCGCGAATTTCGGCGGCGCGGTTCGTCGCGCCGCCATTCAAGGAGGTTCAATCATGCAAGCGCACTCCAAGCACCAGACGACTCACGACGCCCGGACGAAGGGCGGTCACGTCAGCCACACCGGCCACCAGACCAGCGACGGGCACTACGGGCGATTCGCGCTCATGCTGGTGCTGTCATTCGCTTGTATGTACGCGCTCATGTACGCCATGGTTGATCGCTTCGCGAATGTCGTGCCGAATATCAACCAGTTCTACATGGCGGCCCTGATGACCGCACCCATGGCGATCCTGGAGTTGGCGCTGATGGGCGCCATGTACCAGGACAAGCGAAAGAACGCGGTGATCTTTGCTTTGGCTGGCCTCGTTCTGGTCGGTAGTTGGTTTGGGATTCGCGCACAGGCCGGCGTCGATGACCGGCAGTTCCTTAAATCCATGATCCCGCACCATGCAGGCGCAATCCTGATGTGCGAGGAAGCCAGGATTTCAAGCCAAGATATCCAGGCGCTCTGCCGGAACATCATCGAAGGGCAGCAGGCCGAGATCGAGCAGATGAAATCCCTGCTGGATCCGACGCGCGGTCAGCCGCAACCTGCCACCCGGGACTAGAATCCTTTCCATGCCGCGACGCGTGTCCCGCTTGGTGCACTGGTTGGTGATCATCACCCTGATCGCCTCGACACTGATCGCGCCAGCGCAGGCGGCAAACGAGGCGCTCCAGCAGATCGCGGCAGCGCAAATGGCCGCGGCCATGGCGGACATGCCATGTGGTGATGAGATGGCCCCGTCGCTCGACACGCACGAGTTGCCTTGCGATTGCTGCAAGCCTGCCTCTTGGGATCTGACCGCCTGCTTTGGCACCGCCTATCTGCATGCGCTGCCGGATGTCGTGGCATCGGTTCCGCCGCATGCCACCCACGCGACCGGAAACACTCCGACGTATCTCTCGCGATCGCTCGATACGCTCTTGCGACCACCGATCGCTTAACACTCCGTTTTGTGCCATTCCGGACGCTTTTCGTCCGCATGCCGCTGCGTGCGGCATTCACGGAGATATGCCAATGACATTCTCACGACGTTGGGTAGCGCTCGCGCTACTCAGCACACTGCCTATGTTCGCGACAGCCAAGCCGATCGCCTTCGCGAAAGGCAAGACGCTCATGCTCGAGTACGGTGCCGGCACCATGAACGAGGTGCAGTTGTTCTTTGCTCCGCGTTATTGGGCCTCGGTCGGCGGTGGCTGGCTTGAGTTGAGTAGCGAGGACGGACAGAAACAGCGCCGCATCACCTACCTGCGCGGCAACCTCCTGGCCAAGCGATGGAACCTACCAGGGGCGCAAGCCAACGTGTTCGTCTGGGGCGGGCTCGGCCATGCCACCGGCAATGACTTCGCTGGCCGCACGCTCGCCCGCAATGTCGGTTTCCAGGTGGACTACGAGACACGCCGGGTCTATTCGGCGCTGCGGTCTGACCTACAGGAAAGTGATCGCTTCTCGCATCGAATCGATACGCTGCAGCTCGGTCTGGCCCCATACGAGCACGACTACGACACGCTGGCCCGCGCTCGCTAGACGAGAAGGCTTGCAACAAGGTCCGCCATCTCGAGCTCCTCGTTTATAGCCAAGACGAACGTGCGTACCCGGGCGCTCTTACAGGAAATTTCAGCTGTCGATTGCTGGTTCAGGTTGCTCTCGACTTCCAGGCCCAGCCATTCGAGTGCTTCGACGACGCGGGCACGGATAGGAGCTGCATGCATCCCGATGCCACCGGAGAAGGCGATGGCATCTATGCCGCCTATGGAGGCGGCCATTGCAGCGATCCCTCGCGATCAGGCAACTTCGTACCGTCGCGTCAGAAAATTCCGAAACGTGAGTCCGACGATTAGCGCTTGGCTGGCCGGCTCGGATTAGAAGTTTTTCCGAGCAGATGCCACTTCGTTGCGTCGCACGGGTTCACGCTGGCGGATAGCAGACCGCTTGGGTCGGGAGGGGACTGTCAAGAGTCTGAGATTCGTGCACGTTGTTGATCGTGCCCGGGTTTGCAGGTGGCCGATCACCGTCGCTATGCGACCCAAAGCGGACAACAGCCAGGAGACGAGGACCATCTCTGCTACTGTCCTTGGTCGAAAAGGGTCCTACACCACACATGACCTCTCCTGAGCTCACCGGCGGAGCCGGATTCACCTACGAAGACGCGGTCGCGGCGCATTACCTCACGGCGATGATCAGCGGCACAACGGCGACCGCCCTGGACGCAAGGATCGTGCAAAGGGTTGCCCAGCAACAGGCCGACTTCGAGGAACCGCTCGACGACTTGATCATCGACGCCACCTCCTTGTCCGACGGATCGATCATGCGGCTTTCGCTGCAGGTCAAGCGTTCGCTCACGATCTCGGAGGCGAACAGCGACTTCCGAGAGGTGATCCAGCGCAGCTGGCAGACGCTGCAAAAGCCCGACTTTCGCGAGCATGTGGACCGTGTTGGAGCGGTCACGGGGTCGGTCGCGGAAGAGACGTCCCGAGCTTTTGCGACCGTGTGCGAATGGGCTCGGGCTTCCGACACGACCGCGGCCTTCATGCAACGGTTTGTCGACGGCGGGAACGCCTCGGCTACTCATCGCGCTGTGGTCGAAGCGGTTCGAAACGTTGCACAAGACCAAGGCGCACCACTGTCCAACTACCAGCTGTACTGCCTGCTTTCGCACTTGGTGCTGATCCGGTTTGACTTCCTTCACGCCGGATCGACGCACGAAGCCGACGTTATTGTCAGCCTGCAGCGCGCGCTTGCGCCGGGGCAAGCGGAGCGTGCAAACGATCTGTGGGATTTGCTGCGCCAGCTCGCTCGCGACGGAGCGGGCCGCAGCGCCGTGCACACCCGCGCGTCGCTGGTGCGCGCGCTGGCTGGCTGGCGCTTCACGGGGGCACCCGCGTTCGCCGGCGACATGCAAACCCTGCGCGACAGCACGCGCCACTGGCTCGACCAGCAGGCCGACGATATCGGGGGGACGCACCTCACGCGCCAGGTGCTGCGCGACCAGCTCGGCGCTCAGATGGCGGCCCACCGTCTGACGCTGATCAAAGGCCTACCCGGCACCGGCAAGACGGTGCTACTACGTGACTTGGTGCAAAAGCTGGCCGCCGATGGCACCACATTGTTCCTTACCGCCAACCGACTCTCTGGCCGGAGCTGGTCGGAGCATGCCCGTGCGATGGGCTTGGCGACAACATCGATCGAGCCGCTGCTCGTGGAGGTCGCGGCCACCGGTCATGCAACGATGCTCATCGACGGCCTGGACCGTATCGCGCCGGAACAGCGCGCGATCGTGACCGATTTGCTCGGCCAGCTTCTGACGAACCCGGCGCTTTCCGACTGGCGTGTGGTCGCTACCGCGCGCGACGCAGGTATCGAGCCCCTGCGCAACTGGGTGCCTCCCGCGCTGCTCGCCAGCGGCGGCGTGGGCTATGTCGATGTGGAGAACTTGACGGACGAAGAGGCCAGCTTGCTCGCAGATTCGCTGCCAGCCCTGCGGCCGCTGCTGACGGGCGGAAATGATCGCGTAAAAGCGCTGGCACGACGCCCGTTCTTCGCTGCGGTGCTGGCTCGAGGGTTCTCGCGGGCGGCATACGCCGCAGGGTTCGCACCTCAGTCGGAGGTGGACCTCGTGGAGGCCTGGTGGACGCGGGGCGGCTACGACGCACATGCGCCCCAGGCGCTCGCGCGTCAGCGCGGGTTGATCGAATTGGCTCAGCGCAGCGCGCCAGACCTGGGCCGCAATGTGCGAATCCGCGACCTGTCACCGGCGACGCGGGACGTGCTCCCGGCGCTGGAGGAGGACGGCCTGGTGCAGCAGGTGCGCACGGGCCATACAGCCCAGTTCAGTCACGACATTTTCTTCGAGTGGTCGTTCTTGCACCTTCTGCTCGATCAGGGTGACGAATGGATCGCGACCTTGAACGCAGTCGGCGAACCGCCTGCCCTGGCGCGGGTAGTGGAGCTGCTGTCGCAGGCGACTTATCCGCTCCCCGACCAGTGGCCGCGCGAACTCCATGCGCTCGAGCGGGCTCAGCTCCGGCCGCAGTGGCTGCGAGCCTGGCTCGTGGCGCCAGTTTTCAGCCCGCGCTTCGCGGATCACGCCGACATGTTCGCTGCGTCACTGACCGCGAACGGCCACCGGCTTTTCGGAAAGCTCCTGGTGTGGATGCAGGCAGAGAAGACGACACCCAACCCCATGGTGCTGTCCGGAGTCCTGGGCGGCGATCTGGATGCCGCCGCGCGTATCCGTATCGCGGACTCGCTAGGCTGGCCTTCCGACTTCGCGGCGTGGCACCGCCTGCTCACATGGGCGATCGAACAGGTCGAGTCGATTCCTGACGCACAGTTGCGGGATCTCATCACGTTGTTCGAAACCTGGCAGGTCGCTGTCGCGGACTACCCCAACGCAGTGTCGCAGCGCATCGTAGCCAGGTGCGCAACGTGGTTGCACGCGATCGAGGATGAGCATGTGGACCGCCGGTTTCGATACGGCACGCCTGCAAAGGATGGTACGCCGCGCCCGCGGGTGCCGACGCAGCTGGAGACGGAGCTCCGCGCGTTGGTGCTCCGCGCAGCGCGCGCTTACCCTGATGTGGTAAACGCCTATCTCGCGAAGATCGAGACAATCGAGCTCTGGTCCGATGGCGCGTTCCGCGAGCTCATGACATTCGCGCCGGTGCTGGCGCAGACGCATCCTGCGCTGCTCGCGACGGTCGCCAAGCGCTGGTTCATGAGGGAGCTGCCGGACGACACATCGGCACGTTGGCGTCGCGAAGCGCGTGAAGAGGGTCGCCGGCGCCGGGAAGCCGAGGCCGTCCCGCCGGAGAAGAGATCGCGGTGGGACAAGCTCGCGCTTTCGAGCACGTCGATCATGCACCACTCGTTCTCCCACCACGATTGGGATCGACTGTCGATCGGCGGCGACCATCAGGGCTTCTTCCCCGCCTCGCCTCTCCGCGAACCGTTCCACTCGCTGCTCACGCGCGATCCGGCGACGGCGCTTGCGCTAATCCGAGATGTGACGAACCACGCCACCACGGCATGGCGTCAGTTGCATCGGCACTGGCATGGCAGCGCGACGCCGTTACCGCTCGTAGTTGCGTTCCCGTGGGGACAGCAAGAGTTCTGGGGGGACGACCGGCACTATTTCTGGTTCCGCGGGCATGGTGGGCCACAGGTTGTGGAGTGCGCGCTCATGACGCTGGAGCGCTGGGCCATCGCGCAGCTCGATGCGGGACGCCCATTGGACGAAGTGCTGCAAGAGCTGCTGGACGGGCATACGAGCATCGGCGTCCTGGGGATCGCGGTGCACCTCGCCTTGCGAGCTAAGCAAGCTTCGCCAACGACCTTGGCGCTGCTGCGCAGCCCGCGGCTGTGGCGGCTCGACCTGCAGCGCCAGGTCCAAGAGCACCAACTGCAAAGCGCGGGGCTGATGGGTTTCGACAACGCAAGCGTCGACGCCGTGCACCGACAAGCGGTTATCGACAGCAGCCAGATGACGTCGCGCCGCTTGGAACTGCGCGACCTGGTACCGCTCTTCGTCCTCGGAGACGACGCGGCCTTGCGGGACGCGTGCCGCGCCGCTCTCGACGACTTCCCGAACAAGGTGGAATTCGCCTATCAAGAAGAGGCGCAGAACCCAGAACATGTGGCCGAGCTCCGCCGCACCGCCGAACTATGGTCGGAGTTGGGCCACGCCGAGAACTACACCGCAGCACCGATCCCCGGCCGCAGTGATGTGGTCCAGATCTCGATGAGCAGTCCGCGACACGAAGCTCCCGAGGTGCAAGCGGCCCTGCAACGCCATGCGCAGGCGGCGCGCGAGATGGAGTTGTGGCTGTGGGTCGATAAGTGCTTCACTTTGCGCCAATGGGCGCCGGGCTTCTCGGTGGACGACGCCATCGGGCGTGCGAAAGAGCTGGCTGATGCGGCTGCTGCAGGGCGGTCGATGTCGCCGATGCCTGGCAGTGGGTTGACGGAAGGCGCGATTGCGGGAACGGCAGCGGCCGCGATTTGTTTCGCCGATGCGAGCGGGCATGAGGCCTGGGCCGATGCCACCATCGAAAGCTTCCGCGTTGCGCAGGACGAGATCTCCGACGACACGTTTTCTGGATCGGTGATCCCTTGGCACCCGAAGATCTTCGTGGCGCATGCGTTGGCCGCGCGTATCAGGTCGGCCCGCGAATATCCTGCCGACCGCGAAGCGCTCTATCGGTTGATTGCGCACCCACTCGATGCGGTTTCGTTCGTTGCGCTGTCCGGCGTCGCGGGCTGCTGGCAGCGCGACGCGCGGTTTGCCTGGTGTGGCCTGAACCTCGGGTTGCGGTTGGCGCAGCTCGTAAGCAGGCGAGACATGCACCGGCTAGACACCGAGGCACGGCGGCAGGTGGAATCGGACCACCGTGCCGCGACGATGGCCGCGGCACTCGACGAGTATCGTGCGCAAGGGCCGCTGCCTGCCTGGGTGCGCCCACGGCCTTCGTGGGTGCGGGCCGCGTCGGACGCTGAGAATCCGCAGACTCTCGACGGGGAAGAAGACGGAGGGTGGCAGAGCACCGACGATCTGTGGGACGGCCGGTACGCCGCAAACGTCTTGCAGAGAGTCCCAGTGGCGGTGGTCATGGCGAGCGCTGGCCGTGCGCACTTTGTCGACGCCCTCGAGGCGTATATCGGCTGGACGCTCGACACGATCAACCCGGTGTGGCGAACCGAGCGGCGTCGGGGCCGCGAGCGTGGCGACGCAAACCTGTACGAGTGGGAGGATCAGCTGGGTCGGATGGTGGCAAGCGTTGCCCCCCATCTTCCAGCCGACGAGATCTTGCAGAGGTTGCTGCGGCCGATCCTTGCCCAGCCTGACGAGATCGCGATGCGGCTGCTCGCGCCGTTCACTGTGTCGTTGGTCTGCGGCGAAGTCCTCGATGCGCCGGAGGTCCGCGATGACACCCTGTACCTGCTGCAGGCCGTACTCGATCGAACGTTGGAGAATGACGACCTGCGCCGTTCGCCTTACAACGACGGGCGCATGGGCGGCTTCGACCTGCCGAAGCTAGTCGATTCGCTGATGTTCGTGGTAGTCGAGCACGCCCCCGGCGCCACGCGCTTCGCCAACGGCGTCTGGGATGATCTTGGCCAGGTGATGTCGCTGGTTGACCGCATGGTTCGCGTCGCCGGCTGGCACCCCTACGTCGCTCGCCAGTTCGTCACGCTATGCGAACGTTCCGGTGCCGTCTACCCGGCTGAAACATTCGCCGACCAAGTGCTGGCGCAGATCGTCGATGGGTGCCTCCCTGCGGGCTGGAAGGGCTCCTTGGTACCAGCCGCGATCGCGACGCTGGTGCAGGCGCACGCCGACCGACAGCATCCGTTGCCGGCTGCTCTGGCCCGCAAGCTGTTGCAGGTGCTTGACGCGCTGGTCGATCTCGGCGACCGCCGCAGCGCGGCGTTGCAGCAGAGTGAGTCCTTCCGCGGAGTGTGCGTGCCCGTCTCGACCTGAGACGCCGTTAGTTGTGAGAGCTCTTTAGCGGTCTCGCAGGCTCGTTAGCAAGGTACGAGTGTTGAACGGCCGCTTTTGGCCGCATGCGGACGTTGCCCGGGGAGGGCAGGGCGGCGGATAAGGGATGTTTATCGGGGGTAGGGAAGTTCGCCTTCCACCCCTGTCGGCTACCGACAAGTCCGTGCATCACTTGGGATCTTCTTCATGAACTCGGCGACGACGGCTGCACGACCCTAGGCTTTAGGCTAGTCCCGCACCCACATCGGTTGCCGAGAGAGAGTGGGGTATCGCAGATCACACAGACGAGGTACGGCTCGGCTAGCCCTTCATGTTTGACGACCTGCTCGGCGACTATGCGCTCATGGCGCTCCGACAGAATCTCGGGCGGCGGAGGTAACGCCGGGCTCTGCTCCGTCGTTCGGACGGGAAGATTAGGCATGAAGGCGGTCAGGTCCGGCTCAGTTGCTATCACCTCGTACACGCCCATCTCCTGCAACTCGACGAGCGAGGCAGCCCATAGCTGATCCGCTAGATCGCCGACCAACTCAAAGGGGGAGGGAATCAGTTCGTTCTCCCAGTCCTCGAAGAAGGAAGCCGAATATGGGTATCGGCGCGGATAGCCTTTTGCCCGGGCCTGCTGCCAATCGCGCTGCTGGGCGTCAAAGAGTCGCTTCAGCGGGACATTGAAGCCAAACATCCGGCCTAGATGCGGGACCCACTTTCCGGTCTGGATTCGGGTACCCACGGGCTGGCCACGCACGAACTGCCCCCACAGGGTCAGCTGCCACAGATGGGGGTGGGCGTCGATCAGCTGCCACCCGGTCGGGAGCTGCGCGAGAAAGGGGGGGAGGGGGGCGTTGTCCAGGTAGCGCCGGCGGGCTAGGTTGATCGCCGGCGCATCCCGCGCGGACAGCCGTAACAGCTGCTCCCGCGCGGCCGAGGGCGAGGATAGTTCGACGAGTGCCTCCAGATCGCTCAGGTGCGGGGCACGGAGCTTCTGGCGGAACCGCTCCTTGCGTTGGCGGTCTGCGTCCAGCTTGGCTTCAGAGCTGCGCCGGGCCGCGTCACGCTCGGCGCGCTCGGCCAGGATCCGGGCGTTTCGGTCAGCGACCTGCTGCTCGAGATTTGCCAAGACCTGCTCAAACATGCGTTCGGCCGTCGGCGAATGAATCCAGAATCGAGGAGCTTCACGGAGCACGGCGCGTTCAAACGCATCGTCGAGCACCGCGTCGGCATCCAGCTGGGACAGATCAATCTCAATCATGGCCCAGCCGCGCTTGCGAACCAAGGCGGCCTTGTCCTGGCCGACGGCGTTGGAGACCTTGACCTCCACCAGCAGCGGCACCGTAGTGGGCTGGTTATCTTCAAGCACCACGTCTGGGCGCATGCCGACCATCCAGACCTCCTCCTTGGCCTGGGTGTATTCCCATAGGCGTGCGGGGCGTTCCAGGGCTTCCTGGTGCATCTGGTGGTCGAGGTCGGGGCAGGCAGCAATGCACTTCCAACTGGGCAGCTGAATCTGACCCGCGGCGAGGAGGACCTGCTTTGCCATCTTGTGTACGGCCGTCTCGTAGCAGTGCTCATCGCCTCCGCCGTGGTGGTGAGCGAAGTGCCAGCGCTGGGTTGCGCCCTTCTTGGCCATTAGTTGCCGGCCGCAACCCGGGCAGTGACAACCGCAGGCCAGTCCACTGTCCACCGCCGACGGAGGGTACAAGACCCCGTCGTGCTCTCCGAAGGGCACTTTTAATCCAGCGGTGTTTGCATTGCGCCCGGCTTGCCCTGCCATCGCCCTCTCTCCCTGGGGTGATTCTATAAAAGAGCGCATCTCGCCCAATGAGACACCCCGGCCTAGAATGGGGCTCATCAAGGGGGATTGCATGCAGAATCTGATTCAAGTCTTTGATTTTTCTTGGGCAATTCAGCAGGGCGGGGCATGAACGAAACGTCCCTGAGCCAGCTGGAGGCCCACCTCTGGGCCTCCGCCAATATCCTGCGCGGCCCCGTAGATGCGGCTGACTTCAAGACCTACATCTTCCCGCTGCTGTTCTTCAAGCGCATCTGCGACGTCTGGGACGAGGAGTACCAGGAGATCGTTGATGAGACCGGCGACGAGCAACTGGCCTGGTTCCCGGAATCGCACCGCTTCCAGATCCCGGAAGACTGCCACTGGAACGACGTTCGCACCAAGGCCAGCAATGTCGGGACGGCCCTTCAGCGCGCGATGCGCGAGATTGAGAAGGCCAACCCCGACACCCTTTACGGCGTGTTCGGCGATGCCCAGTGGTCGAACAAGGATCGGCTGTCTGATGCCTTGCTCAAGGACCTGATCGAGCACTTCTCCAAGCTGCCGTTTGGCAACAAGAACGTCAACTCGGATCTGCTTGGCGACGCCTATGAATACCTGATCAAGAAGTTCGCCGACGCCACCAACAAGAAGGCCGGCGAGTTCTACACCCCGCGCAGCGTCGTGCGGCTGATGATCGACATGCTCGATCCCAAAGAAGCCGAGACCATCTACGACCCGGCCTGCGGTACCGGCGGCATGTTGCTGGCCGCTGTGCAGCACGTGAAGGAACAGCATGGCGACGTGAAGCGGCTGTGGGGCAAGCTGTACGGACAAGAGAAGAACCTCACCACCTCATCCATCGCGCGGATGAACCTGTTCCTTCATGGCATCGAAGACTTCCAAGTGGTGCGCGGCGACACCCTGCGTAACCCGGCCTTCTTCGAGGTCGACCGACTGGCCACGTTCGACTGCGTGATCGCCAACCCCCCGTTCTCGCTGGAAAAGTGGGGCGAGGACCTGTGGCTGAACGATCCCTTCGGCCGCAACTTTGCTGGCCTGCCGCCCTCATCCAGCGGTGACTTTGCCTGGGTGCAGCACATGGTCAAGTCAATGGCTGACGTCAGCGGCCGGATGGCCGTGGTGCTGCCCCAGGGCGCCCTGTTCCGCAAAGGTGTGGAAGGCAGCATCCGCCAGAAACTGCTGGAGATGGATCTGGTCGAGGCCGTAATCGGGTTGGCGCCCAACCTGTTTTACGGCACCGGCCTGGCCGCGTGCATCCTGGTCTTGCGCAAGCGCAAACCGGTCAAGCACAAAAAAAAGGTGCTGATCGCCGATGCGTCACGCCTGTTCCGCCGGGGGCGCGCGCAAAACTATCTGGAACCCGAGCACGCCGCCGAGATCCTCGGCTGGTATCGCGGCTTTGCCGATGTGCAGGACGCGGTCCGCGTGGTCAGCCTCGACGAGATCAAAGTCGAGGACTGGACGCTGAACATCTCGCGCTATGTCCTGCCGCCATTGCAAGAAGACATCCCCCCGCTGCCGGTTGCCATCACGGCATTCAAGGACGCGCTCATCCGCTGCCGTGAAGCCGAAGAGCGGCTCGCGCAGGTCATTACTGAAGGGGGATGGCTGAAATGAGTCACCCAAGTAAACGCATCAGCCAACAAGAACTCGAAAGCTACCTGTGGGGTGCCGCCGTGCTGCTGCGCGGCCTCATCGACGCCGGCGACTACAAGCAGTTCATCTTCCCGCTGCTGTTCTACAAGCGCGTGTCGGATGTGTGGGAGGAGGAATACCAGGCGGCCCTGGCCAACTCGAAGGGCGACCTCTCCTACGCGCAGTTCGCGGAGAACCACCGCTTCCAGATTCCCCAAGGCGCTCACTGGAACGATGTTCGCCAGGCACCCAAGAACGTAGGCACCGCCATCCAGAAAGCCATGCGTGCTATCGAGACCGCCAACCCGGATCTGCTTGATGGCATCTTCGGCGATGCACCCTGGACCAACCGCGAGCGCCTGCCCGATGAAACGCTGAAAAACCTGATCGAGCACTTCTCGACGCAGACACTCTCGGTGGCCAACGTCCCCGAGGACGAGTTGGGCAACGCCTACGAGTACCTGATCAAGAAGTTCGCGGACGACTCAGGCCACACGGCGGCCGAGTTCTACACCAACCGCACCGTCGTCCACTTGATGACGCAACTTCTTGCACCTCAGGCGGGCGAGTCGATTTACGACCCCACGTGCGGTACCGGCGGCATGTTGATTTCAGCGCTGGACGAAGTGAAGCGCTCGGGCGGAGAGTACCGCACGCTCAAGCTCTACGGGCAGGAGCGCAACCTCATTACCTCATCCATCGCCCGCATGAATCTGTTCCTGCATGGCGTGGAGGACTTCGAGATCATCCGGGGTGACACCCTGGCTGAACCCAAGCACATCGAAGGCGACCGCCTGCGCCAGTTCGATGTGATCCTGGCCAACCCGCCGTACTCCATCAAGCAGTGGAATCGCGAGGCCTGGAGTAGTGACAAGTGGGGACGCAACTCGCTGGGTACGCCACCGCAGGGCCGCGCCGACTACGCCTTCCAACAGCACATCCTGACCAGCCTCACCACCAAGGGGCGTAGTGCCGTGCTCTGGCCCCACGGTGTGCTGTTCCGTAATGAAGAACAGGCCATGCGCGCCAAGATGGTCGAGCAGGACTGGGTCGAGGCCGTCATCGGCTTGGGCCCCAACCTGTTCTACAACTCTCCGATGGAGTCGTGCATCGTCATCTGCAACCGCAAGAAAGTCGCCGCTCGCAAGGGCAAGGTGATCTTCATCGACGCGGTGAGTGAGGTAACCCGCGAACGGGCGCAGAGCTTACTTAAGCCCGAGCACCAGCAGCGCATCCTGACCGCTTACAAAACGTTTGCCGATGTTCCCGGTTTCGCCAAGGTCGCCACCCTGGCCGAAATCGGCATCAATGCGGGCAACCTCTCGATCCCGCTGTACGTGAAGCGCATTGCCGCCGCCATCGCCACCGACAGCAATGGTGACGCGGTATCGCTGCGCTCAGCCTGGGATCAATGGCAAACCGATGGCCGTGCCTTCTGGCAACAGATGGACGCGCTGGTGGAAACGCTGGATGGAGTTATTACGGAGGACATCGAGCGTGTCTGATAACAAGAATTTGAAGCCAGGCTGGAAGGTCTGGCGCTTCGATCAGATGGCGACGAACGTCAATGTCCGTATCGACAACCCGTCCGAATCGGGCATGGAGCACTACGTTGGTCTCGAACACCTAGATGCCGACTCGCTGAAGATTCGTCGCTGGGGTACGCCGGACGACGTGGAAGCCACCAAGCTGATGTTCAAGAGGGGCGACATCATTTTTGGGCGCCGCAGGGCTTACCAGCGGAAGCTCGGTGTCGCTGAGTTCGACGGTATCTGCTCAGCACACGCGATGGTGCTGCGTGCCAAGCCCGAAGTCGTGCTGCCGGAGTTCCTGCCCTTCTTCATGCAGAGCGATCTGTTTATGAAGCGAGCAGTGGAAATATCTGTTGGCTCACTGTCGCCCACAATCAATTGGAAAACGATGGCCATTCAGGAGTTCGCGCTACCGCCAATTGATGAACAAGTAAGGCTTGTTGATCTGCTTCAAGCGATAGAGCGCACGACTGAGTCGCATCGGAAGATAGGCGGCTCCGCCGACAAGCTTGTTCGTTCATTGCTGTCCGACGTGCTGAATCGAGAATGGCCAGTTGTCGACCTTGGCTCAGTCGTTCAGGGGACCCAGTACGGCCTCTCAATCAACGCCGGATCGGACGGTCAATATCCGATGCTGCGAATGATGAATATCGAAGATGGGCTCTGCGTCGAAAATGACATCAAGTATGTAGACCTCAGCGAGAAAGACTTCGAAGCCTATCGGCTGGTCGACGGCGATGTGCTTTTCAACCGGACAAACAGCTATGAGCTGGTTGGCCGAACAGGGGTGTACGAGCTTGAGGGCGATCACGTCTTTGCTTCGTACCTTGTACGGATCAAGACTATCCCTGAAAAGCTGGAACCGAAGTTCCTCACGCTTTACCTGAACTCTGATTTCGGGCGTCGACAAGTTCTTGCATATGCAACGAAAGCGGTAAGTCAGGCGAACGTGAACGCCAGTAACTTACTCCGTGTTCGTCTGCCTTTGCCGCCCTTGGAGGTGCAGAAGCAGCTGCTGGAGGAGATTGCGTGCGCGAAGTCCGCGGAAAGAGCAGCGATGGTGCGCCGCTCTTCCGCAGAGGAGATGAAGAAGCAGTTGCTGGCAGAAATTGCGGGGGACGCAGAGTGAGCTCTTTCAACGAATCCAACACCGTCGAAGCCTACGTCCGCGATCTGCTCGCCGGCCCAGTCAAGGCTGTCCCGGCCAACACCGCCCAGGAACCTCAAGCCAGCTACGGTCCCAGCCCCAAAGGCATCGGCTGGCGCTACGCTGCTCCGTCTGAGGTGCCGCGCCAGATCCAGGAAGTGCTGGTCGAACCCTGGCTGCGCGATGCACTGATCCGCCTGAACCCCGAGATTGCCGCCCAGCCCGACCGCGCCGACGAGGTGCTCTACAAGCTGCGCGCCATCGTGCTGTCGGTGCGATCGGATGGCCTGATCCGCGCCAACGAGGAAATGACCGCCTGGATGCGCGGTGAGCGCTCGATGCCCTTCGGCCCCAACAACGAGCATGTGCCGGTGCGGCTGATCGACCTGGATGATCTGGCGCAGAACCAGTACATCGTCACCCAGCAGTTCATCTACCGCGCAGGCCCCACCGAGCGCCGCGCCGATCTGGTGTTGTTGGTCAACGGGCTGCCGCTGGTGCTGATCGAGGCCAAGACGCCAGTCAAGAAGTGCATCAGCTGGGTCGACGGGGCGGTGCAGGTGCACGACGACTACGAGAAGCTCGTACCGGAGCTGTTCGTCTGCAACGTGTTCTCGGTGGCGACCGAAGGCAAGGCTTACCACTACGGGTCCATCGGCCTGCCGGTCAAGGATTGGGGGCCGTGGCATCTGGATGGCAATGGCGAGGATGGTCAGCACCACCCGCTGAAGTCGCTCAAGCTGTCCGCTGAGAGCATGTTGCGCCCGCATGTGGTGCTGGACATTCTCGGCAGCTTCACCCTGTTCGCCACCAACAAGAAAAAGCAGCGCATCAAGGTCATCTGCCGCTACCAGCAGTTTGAAGCGGCCAACAAGATCGTCGAGCGCGTGCTGGCCGGTTACCCCAGGAAAGGGCTAATTTGGCACTTCCAGGGTTCGGGCAAGTCACTGCTGATGGTGTTTGCCGCGCAGAAGCTGCGCATGCATGCGGGCTTGAAGAACCCCACCGTGCTGATTGTGGTGGATCGGATCGATCTCGACAGCCAGATCACCGGAACCTTCACTGGGGCGGACATTCCCAATTTGGAAAAGGCGGATACCCGCGAGAAGCTGCAGCAGCTGCTGGCGCAGGATGTGCGCAAGATCATCATCACCACGATCTTTAAGTTTGGTGAGGCCGAGGGCGCGTTGAATGAGCGCAGCAACATCATTGCCCTGGTGGACGAAGCCCACCGCACGCAAGAAGGCGACCTGGGCCGCAAGATGCGCGAGGCCCTGCCCAACGCGTTTCTGTTCGGCCTGACCGGCACGCCGATCAACCGTGCCGACCGCAACACCTTCTACGCCTTTGGTGCCGACGAGGACGAGAAAGGCTACATGAGCCGGTACGGCTTCGAAGAGTCGATCCGCGACGGTGCCACGCTAAAACTGCACTTCGAACCGCGCTTAATCGACCTGCACATTGACAAGGCCGCCCTGGACGCCGCCTACAAAGACCTGACCGGCGGCCTGTCGGATCTGGACAAGGACAACCTCGCCAAGACCGCCGCCAAGATGGCCGTGCTGGTGAAGACGCCTGAGCGCATCCGCAAGATCTGCGAAGACATCGTCGAGCATTTCCAGACCAAGGTGGAGCCCAATGGTTTCAAGGGCCAGATCGTCACCTTCGACCGCGAGTCCTGCCTGCTGTTCAAGACCGAGCTGGACAAGCTGCTGCCGCCCGAGGCTACAGACATCGTGATGTCGGTGCAGGCGGCGGACAAGAAGGAACACCCGGAATACACCCAGTACGACCGCAGCCGAGATGAAGAAGAGCGACTGCTCGACCGCTTCCGCGATCCGGCCGACCCGCTGAAGCTGATCATCGTTACCTCCAAGTTGCTGACCGGTTTCGATGCGCCCATCCTGCAGGCAATGTATCTGGACAAGCCGCTGCGCGACCACACGCTGCTGCAGGCCATCTGCCGTGTAAACCGCACCTACTCGGAGCAGAAGACCCACGGCTTGATTGTTGATTACCTGGGTATCTTCGATGATGTGGCAGCAGCGCTGGAATTCGACGACCAGAGCGTCAAGCAGGTGGTCAGCAACATCCAGGAGCTGAAGGACAAGCTGCCCGAAGCCATGCAGAAGTGCCTGGCGTTCTTCGCCGGCTGCGACCGCAGCGTGCAGGGCTATGAGGGCCTGATCGCCGCGCAGCAGTGCCTGCCCAACAATGAGGTGCGGGACAACTTTGCTGCTGAGTACAGCGTGCTCAACAAGATCTGGGAGGCGCTGTCACCGGATACCGTTCTGGGCCCCTTCGAAAAGGACTACAAGTGGTTGTCGCAGGTGTACCAGTCGGTGCAGCCCTCCAGTGGCCACGGCAAGCTGATCTGGCACTCGCTGGGCGCCAAGACCATCGAGCTGATCCACCAGAACGTGCATGTGGACGCCGTGCGGGATGACCTCGACACCCTGGTGCTGGACGCTGATCTGCTGGAGGCCGTGCTGTCGAACCCCGACCCGAAGAAGGCCAAAGAGATCGAGATCAAGCTCAAGCGCCGGCTGCGCGGGCATGGCGGCAACCCCAAGTTCAAGAAACTGTCGGAGCGGCTTGATGCGCTGAAAGACCGGTTCGAGTCTGGCCAGATCAACAGCGTCGAATTTCTGAAGCAGCTACTGGAAATCGCCAAGGAGACGCTGCATGCCGAGAAGGAGGTCCCGCCTGAAGAGGACGAGGATCGCGGCAAGGCGGCGCTCACTGAACTATTCAACGAGGTCAAGACGGCCGAGACGCCCATCATGGTCGAACGCGTGGTCGCGGACATCGACGAAATTGTGCGACTGGTCCGTTTCCCGGGCTGGCAAGGCACGCAGGCCGGCGAGCGTGAGGTCAAGAAGGCCCTGCGCAAAGCCCTCTTCAAGTACAAGCTGCATGCGGATGAAGAATTGTTCGAGAAGGCCTACAGCTACATCCGGCAGTACTACTAACGGGCTTACGGGGTAGGCGTCGGGTAAGCGATTAGGAATATTCATCGGGGGTAGGGCAGGTCTGGTCTTGGCCAAGAGCGGACGCTAGGCCGTTAATTCCCAACCACTCTGAAGCCTGATGTTGGACTGTATCCGCGTGCCGTCAGGGAGGTAGGTATGGACGGTGGCAATCAGCCCTCCCTCTAATTCGAGCTTGGCGATCAGCAGCACTGCGAAGTTCGCGCCGACTTCCACGTCCTGGACGATCTGAAGCATTGACAGGTCATCTGTTCTACTTGGGTAAGGTGCAAATGATGGGTGCGAATGCCATTCGCCAAGATAATTGAACCGGGTGTAGTCATGTCCGGTCTGTTGGAAGAATGCGCGAAGCCGTACCATGGCGTCCTCGATTCTTCGCACGAATGAGGCGAATGCACCGCGACGATGCACGGTCATCTCCCGGACGATGAAGAGATTTGGTCCGACATGCTCGCCCATCAGGATTCCACCGACCTCGCGCCGGCCGGCTTTCCGGAGCGCCGCCAGCAGCAACTCGTGCTGCTCAGGCGGCAGGATCAGCGTCAGCACGCTTTTGTCCTTCGTACATCCTCAACAACGCTTCCACGACGGCATGCCTGTCTTCGCCAGTCCCGGCGTCCTCGCCGCGCTCCCAACCAAGGCCCTGCACGGCGACCGGGCGCGTGTCGAACGGTGCCTCGAAGATCCACTCGCGGCGCATGCCCAACAGGTACACCGAATAGGGAAACTCGCTTGAATCCTGGGACAACGCGGTATCGATGGCCAGCCGGGTCAGCGCGGTCGCTACGAAGCCGACGTCGCTGTCGTATGCGACCAACGGTTGTTCTTCGGTTCCGTCGTAGCCTGCCGTGTTCTTGAAAGGCGCGTCGGGAAGGGTCGCCAGGTAGGCGTGGTAGGCGTCGCGAACCGCCAACGGGTTCGGATCGCGTCCCGGGCGCGCCCGCGCGATCATCCCGCCGTAACCGCCGGCGAATATCTCGCCCCAACATAGCGGCGTTTCCTGCCGCGTCGCTAACGCTGCCAGCAGCAGGAAGACTTCCGGATTAGCGGTGGCATCGATCAGCAGGTCGCAGTTGGACAGATCCTTGAGCGCGGCTGCCGCGGTCACCGCTGACTCCTGACCGGCGAGACGAGTGGTTCGCGTATCCACCTGCACTCCAGCGGCAATCAGTGACAGTGCGTCACGCGCCGCTCGTGCCTTGTGCGTTCCCACGTAGGCCCAAGACAGCTCGTGGCGCACCATGTTGCCGGGCGCGAGGTAGTCGTCGTCCACCAACAGGAAGCGGCGGACACCGGATCGCGCCAATGAAACCGCGATCTTGCTGCCCATTGATCCGAGCCCGACGATGCCGACGCGGACATTGGACAGTCGTTGCGATTCCTCCGACAACCTGAAATCGGAAGGCGACGGCCACACGATCCTGTGCTCCAGCAACTCCGGCTGCTCGCCCGAGTCGATCAGGAACACCTGCAGCGACGACAACGCCGTGCCCAGCAGCACGATGGTTCTGGCCTTGTACTTGCCGGCCTCCTGCACCAGGACGTCGTCGGTGGCAAATCCCGCCTCTGCTAGCACTCGCACCAACGCCTCGGCGGATTCGACGGATTGGCGCTGGTCGAAGACTTCGCTATGAAAGATCCATCCATCGCCGGACAGAGAGAACAGCGGGAGCGATGTTGCGATACCTTCCGGAACGTCGGCCACGTCTTGCAGCACGTCCTGCGCGTCGGCGACTTTCGCCGCGAACATGACGACTGCACCCAGGTTGTACACGATCGCCGATTTCAGCCGGGTTCGGGACGGTAGCGGGAGCGCCGTCCACGTGGCCAGTAGCCCGGTGGTGGCCACGAAGCGCTGGCCCGCGCCGCGCATGTCCTGTCCCTCCGTCAGGCGGTGCGCCGAGGGCACCGTGTTCGGCAACTCGGGATGCTGTTCAGTGCTCAGCAGTTCGTGTGCGCTACGCACCATGTCTGCACCCGTCACGTCGGGATGCCAGTTGTCTGCCCGCCACTGCAGGCACAGCGGGCCGCCGGCCCCGTACTGGTGGCCGGACCATCGCTCGGATCTGTCTCGCGGACAGATGTAGGGCGGCGAGTCCGGAAACATGGCCGGATAGGTCATCCGCCCCGCAAAGACGCGGCCATGGATGGTCATGTCGAGATCGACCGCAATCGAGCCGTCATCGGACATGCGCCAGGCCGTGCTCAGCCAGCCGGCCTCGGCTTCGAGACGATCGAGTTCCGCACGCTCGCTCAGGAAGCGCGCGGGATCGTCCATGGCCCATTTCATCAGGCGAAGCCCGAGGACTTGTTCGGCACCACCGGGCGGCTGGGGAAAGTGAGGCCAGCGGCAGCGGCGGCGGCAGGCTGGAGCAGGGACTTGGCCGCAGCGGCGTCCTTGGCGATCTGGGCGCTGAAATAGTCCGTGTTGAACACCTTGTCCCAGGCGTCGCCCGCCTTCTTGCGCGTGCAGTCGTATTCGTCGAGAACTTTTAGTGTCTCCAGTGCCTCGCCCAGGCAATCGCGGAAGAAGATCACGCCCTCGTCGCCTTCCTCCGCGAGATTCTTGTCCGCATACACCGGATGGCCGATGCGCTGACTGAAAACCAGTTGCGCCTTGATCGCCTTCCAAGTGTCGCGCAGGGCGTCATCGTCCCGGCCGAGACGTGCCACGAAGTGGTCTACGACCAGTTTCGAAATGCAGATGCCGCTGCTGGTCTTTTTCTTCCAGGCAACGCGGCTGCGGGCCATCTTCTTGGTCAGCTTGGTGATCCGCCGCAGTTGGCTGGTATCGGACTGTCCCGCCTTCAGTTCCGAGCCGACCGCATCGTTGTACCAGCGCGTCACCTTGCGGGCATCCGACTTGACCCAGTCATCGCCGCTGGCCAGTTCGTACTCGACGACCTCGTTGCCCCAGAAATCCTTTGTGCAGATCGTGCGGTAGACGGGGATGTCGATGTGGTAGCCGTCCGGATACTGCTGGCGCACGCAATTGGTCTTGACCATCGCGTCGTAGGCCAACCGGTCGTCCTTCAGCGCGTTGCAGGCCCGGGTGCGGGCCTCGCGTGCGCCGAGGTAGTTGCCATTGGCGTCCTTCAGGTCTTCCTTGTCGAAATACACGCCATCGTCGATGTCGTAGTCGCAGGCATCATCCTGGACCATGGTGCGCATCGCATAGGAGCCCTGCGAGCTGAACTCCTTGGGCAAGGGATGGCCGGCCTTGGCCAACCCGTTCTTGAGGCGCGTGCGGCCGCTGTCGCGGCGGTTGCGCATCTCCGTCTGGTCGTCGTTCGAGAGATTCACCTCGTCCGCGTGATACCCCTTCATTTCTTTGTTGCAGTCAATGGTGGTCATGGGCTTGTGCCTCGGGCTGCTGGCGACTGGGATCGGACGCGCCCGCCAGTGCAGTGCGGAACGCGCTCATCCGATCGTCTGATTCAGTCGTCGCCCAGGCGAAATGGACGTCGGAGATGGCTTGCCGGGCGAGCGCGTTGAGTACCTTGGGACGCGCGTCGTCCATGTTTTCCAGATACCTGTGGAGCTCGCCGGACGGGCATTGCGCCGGCAGCCGGTAGGCGAAGCTGCCGTGCCCCCGCAGCTCCGCGATCTTCTGCGCGAGGTAGCCGTATGCGACCGCCTGTGCGTTTATGCTCGCGGCGATGGCCTTGAGGCCGCTGTCCCAACCCAGCGCCCCGCGGTGCAGTTTCTTGGCGCTCTTGAGTTCTTCGCCGCCCTGTACGGGAAGCGTGCCGAGCATGTACAGGTGGATCGGGCGATCGGCCTCGCCGCGCCGCTGAAGGATCTCGTGCGCTTCGATCATGCCCACCGCCCCCGGGTTGTTCGCCCACAAGCCACCGTCCACGTAGTCGACGGTGGCCTTGCCGCCACCGGGTTCGGTCAGGCGTGCGATCGATCGCAAGATGGGGGCAGCGCTGGTCGCCATGCAGGCGTCCACCAATAGCCGCTCGTTGTCGCGCCCGTTGAGACGGTCCATGTGCGGGGTCTTGAACACCACAGAGGCATGGCGGTTCAAATCCACCGTGGTGATCGCCAAGCCGATGCCGCGGCGCGCGTAGACCTGCCCCATGGTCTCGGTGCCGAAGGCATCGGTAAGCACGGCATGCAAGGCCCGGTCGCCGGCGGCAAGGCCGGAGAACAGGCCTCGGACGTATTTGCCCAGCTTCGGCACTGCCCGCAGCCGCTGCCGCGGGAAAATCTCCCTGCCATGAACTTGGTACAGCGCCAGCACCTTGCGGAGCGGGATGCCCGCTGCCAGGGCGCAGGCGACAATCCCGCCGGTACTGGTGCCCACCAGCAAGTCGAATGCCCGGCCCGGATCGATCTCTCCAGTACCTGAGACGCGGAGCCGCTGCGCGAATGTGTCGAGATACGTCGCCTGGTAAACGCCGCGCATCCCGCCGCCGTCCAGGCACAGGACTCGAAATGGCTCGGCAGTCCCCATATATGCACCCACGCTGGCTCTTTGACCACCAGATATGGGCCACGGCGCACGTTTTCAAGGGGTTCAGGATGGCGGACTTGCTGAAGGCCGCCAGCTAGATCCTGCACCGACTATGGCTGTATGGGCTGCTCCGGGTCGTAGTGGCCGGAGCGGAGGTCACTTCAGCAGGCGCGCTGCAGGATTTTCCTCGGCCGCGCCTACTTGAAAGTACCCAATCACGCTGGCCACTGAACGATGCTCGGTCATTGCCATCACCGCCGGCAGTGACACACCTTGCTTCCCGGCCTCGGTCACAAACCCCGATCGCAGGCTGTGTGCCCCAAAGTCCCCCTCCAAGCCCGCCAGGCGAGCCCGGCGCTTCACGATTTCGGCCACTGAGCCCGGGAGCAGGCCAGGGCCGACGCGATCTTTCCAGATCCGCCGGAAGATCGCCCCTTCGTGAATATCTGCCGCATCGAGCCAAGCCGCGAGCGCTTCGGCGCTGCGCCCCAGGATCGGTTTATCCGGCGTCGAATCCGCTTTTACCCCCGCCTGCTGGGTCTTCGAGTACTCCAGCCGGTAGATGTAGCCGTCCTCGCCGACCTTGCGCAGGTCGCGCATGTCCGCGGCGGCGATCTCGCTACGTCGCCGCCCGCCACTGGCAAACCCGAAGCAAAGCAGGGCACGGTCACGCAGGCCGTCCAGGCTGTCGTCGCAGGTGGCCAGCATGGCCTCCAGCTCGGTGCGGGTGATCGCGGTCTTTTTGGTGGGACGCTCGCCGCGTTTGACTGAGGCTCGACGGGCACGGCTCAACAGTGTTCTGACGCTGGGCAGTTCGCAGGGGTTCGCCAGCCGCTTGAGCTTATGTGCGGTCGAGAGCACCGCGACACGCTGAACTACGGTCGACAGCTTCAACGGCCCGACCTTGGCCTTGAGCCCGGCGGCCACCAAGGCCTGATCGAGTTCCGGCGGCAGCTCGCTAACTAGCCCGGTCTTGCCTTTGCGCTGGATGTGGTCGACCAGGAACTGGATCACCACGGCTTCGCTAACAGGCAGCGCCAATTCGACCCCGTAGCGGCCCTGGTGCCAGCCAGCCCAGTAGCGCAGGGCCGTCGCGTAGCTGCGGGTGGTGTTGGCGGCAGCGGCTTCGGCCAGCAGTTCACGAACCGCATTGGCGGCATTCTGGGCCAGTTGTTCTGGCAGGACCAGGCTGGTAGTCGTCGCAGCGCTGGCCGGAAGTGTGCTATTACGTTTCATACTATGTAATGGATGCTACGGAATAGGGCATCTACTAGCGATAATCATCACTTATCGTGAGTACGGAATCAACAGAGTAGGGCGGCCGCGTAGGAGGCGTTTCATGGCTCGAGGCATCACCGAAATCGACGTGCACACCGCCGCCGACGCGTTGGTCGCGGCTGGCGAACGCCCAACCGTCGAGAGGATCCGCGCACACCTCGGCACTGGCTCACCGAACACCGTGACGCGCTGGCTGGAGACCTGGTGGCAGGGACTCGGCCAGCGTCTGGACGGTCATCAGGCGCGCTTGGCCGTGCCAGAGGCCCCGGAAGCGGTCGCCCGGGCGGCGGGGCAGTGGTGGGGCCTCGCGCTGGAAGCGGCCAAAGCGAGTCTTGAGGAGAAGCTTTCGGTCGAGCGCGCGGCCCTCCAGGCCGACCGAGATGCCCTGCTGAAAGATCGCGAGGCGCTGGATGCCGAAGCGACAACACTGCGGAGCGAAAATGAAACTGCATCGACTGCGAAACGACTCGCCGAGGCGCAATCGACAGAACTTGCGAGGCTTGTCTCGCGTCTCGAGGCCCAGATTGAAGAAACTACCCTTCAGCGGGATGCCGCCATTGCGCGAGAGGCTGAGATCGTGGCTTCCCGGCAGGCGCTCGAACAACGGTTCCAGGCGCTTCAGACAAGCGCCGATGCGGAACGTGAGGGATTCCTACAACACATCCGCGCTGTCGAGGATCGGGCTAACGCTGAGGTCGATCGCACGCGCCAGGAAGTGAAGGAGCTGAAGATCCAGCAAATTGAACTGGTGAAGGCACACACTGCGGCCGACAAGGCCATGCAACTACTACTCGACCAGGCGAAAGCGGAATCCAAAGACGCCCAACAAGAACTGAGTCTTCAGCGCACGCGTACGGAGGCGGCGGAAAGTCGTCTTGGCCAGCTCCAGGAGGTGTCCGATGCTGTGGAGGCCGCTATACGTCGGGCGAGAGCGTCATCGGGATCCGCAGCTGGACGAAAGAAGACTTTCAGCCCATCACCAAAGAAACGATCTAAGATTGCCGGGAGTAAGTAGGGTATCGCCACATGACCCTTCAGCTTCCTCCAGACACACCCGCCTCAGCGGCACGGCGCCGTGCGATCTACGGCATTTGGCAGTCTGGGAAACCATTGCACGGAAGCAGCCAGACCTCGAATGGCTCTCTGGCGAGGATCAAATCTTGGCTGTTTGGGTTCACGAGGAAGCCAAACACCGGCACCCCGACTTCCAACGAAACAAATCCATCAGGCTGGCTAAAGGTGGAGTGGCTTTACGCGCGCCATGTACCGTTGGATGGTAGGTCGGCTGCGGAATGCTTTCAGGCGGAACCCACACGCATTGCGGCGCTCGCGAGGCAAGAATTCGCGCTAGATCACTTTGCGCAGCGACAGGATCAGGTACGGCAATATCTATGAGCAATCTCACGTCCGAAATGCGCCAACTGCTGCAGATCGTCCACGGCATGGTTAAAGCACAGGATCATGTGCCGCAGGATTTTGACGCGGAAGCATGGCTTTTCAGATGGGTTGAAAGACCTCAGCCTAGCCTTGGCGGCAAGACGCCTAAAGAGGTTCTCGGGACCTATGGTGGCCTGGAAGTGGTTCGCCGTCTTCTGGGTGCGGCTGCTAGTGGTGCCTATCAATAGAAGACGTAAGCGTCTATCGAAAATCACATGGATCAGGGGCGCAGCTGTTTGCGTTGCACCCGGATGCCCCATGAACGCGAGCGTTGGACTGTGGGGACAATTACGCACTTCATTGGGGGGTGTTTTCGCGGCTGCGGGCCTTGGTTGACCGCGTCCAACACCAGGACAATGAGGCGACCGCATGCGAGCAGAAGTCATTTGTCTGGCAAGCCTGAATCCCCTGAAGAACCGATCCAGGCACTCGCGTCAGCAAAGTTGTGACAATCGCGAGCGGCGCAGTGGAGTTGTGACAAGGCCGAGAACGGGCCGATAAATCACAGTTTTACCGAGCCCGGTTCCCGGTTGCCACGCCGTCATGGCGCCAATGAGCCTCATTCATAACTTCGCATAATGCATATTATGTAAAATACGGAATGGGCATGCATCGGTTACGCCCCATTTCGCGTATATAGCCGGTCCTCTTTGAAGCAGGCTCGATCCCCCGATGTCCACGGCCCTGGTGCTGTTCCGCCAAGACCTCCGCCTGAGCGACAACGCCGCGCTGACTGCCGCGTGCCTTGCCCATGAGCGCGTGCTGCCCGTCTACGTGCATGCGCCGGCCGAGTTGGCCCCCTGGGAACCCGGTGCGGCCAGTCGCTGGTGGTTGCATCATTCGATCGAGGCATTGCGCGGAGCTTTGGCGGCGCAAGGCGGTGACCTGCATGTGGGCGTCGGCGACACGCTCGGGCAGTTGCGCGCGCTGATCCGCGCCAGCGGCGCCACCGAGGTCCACTGGAACCGCCGCTACGAGCCCGCCGGGATTGCCGTTGACACCGCCCTGAAGGCGGCGCTGCGCGAGGACGGCATCACCGTGCACAGCCACGCCGGCGCGCTATGGAACGAGCCGTGGACGCTGGCCACCGATGCCGGCCAGCCGTATCGGGTGTTCACCCCGTTCTGGCGCAAGCTGCGCGCTGGCCTGCCTGATGCGGCACCGCTGCCATCGGCGAGCGCGCGGGAGTGGCTGCGACTGCCGGGCAGCCTGCCGACGGACGCTCTTGGCCTGTTGCCTGCGATCCGCTGGGACGCCGGCCTGCAGTCCAGCTGGACGCCGGGGGAAGCCGGTGCAAAGGAGCTGCTGGAGGTCTTCGCCGACGATGCCGTGTCGGATTATGCGAAAGGCCGCGACCTGCCGGCGCGCCACGGTACCTCGCGTCTCTCGCCGCACCTGCATTTCGGTGAAATCACCCCGGCGCAGATCCAGCGCGTGCTGCAGGACCGTGCCGCCTGCACAGACGCCCGTAAACGCCCCGACCTCGAACCCTATCTGCGCGAACTGGGGTGGCGCGAATTTGCCCACCACCTGCTCTATCACTTCCCGCACACCCCGGAAGCCAACTTCAACCCACACTTCGATACCTTCCCGTGGGCCGCTGCCGACGGCGCGCTGCTGGACCGCTGGCAGCGCGGCCGCACCGGCATTCCGCTGGTCGATGCCGGCATGCGCGAGCTGTGGCACACCGGCTGGATGCACAACCGCGTGCGCATGGTGGTGGCCAGCTTCCTGACCAAGAACCTGCGCCAGCACTGGCGGCATGGCGCGCACTGGTTCTGGGACACGCTGGTGGATGCCGACCTGGCCAGCAACACCTTGGGCTGGCAGTGGGTGGCCGGCTGCGGCGCCGATGCGGCGCCCTACTTCCGCGTGTTCAACCCGTACCTGCAGGCGGCGAAGTTCGACCCGGACGCCGCTTACCTCAAGCGCTGGCTGCCGGAGCTGGCGTCGCTGCCGGCGAAGGCACTGCACGAGGCATGGCGCCACCCGGCTGCGCTTGCCGCGAAGGGCTACCCTGCTCCGATGGTCGACCTCGGCGCCTCGCGCGATGCCGCGCTGGCGGCTTGGGGGGCGCTGACCGCCTGATCAGTCGGGATCCGCAGCCTCCACCCGGTTGCGGCCACCGCTCTTGGCGCGGTACATCGCCTCGTCCGCCCGCTGCAGCAGCGCGCCAGCGGTTTCCCCGGCTGCCAGCTGCGCGACCCCCAGCGACACCGTGACCGGACCGGCCGCCGGAATCCCGGCACGCGCCACGCCGGCGCGCAGGCGGCCGGCCAGCTCCATTGCCTGCGCGAGCGCGCATCCGGGCGCCAGCACCAGGAACTCCTCGCCGCCCCAGCGGATCGCCAGGTCATCGCCACGGATGCCCGCCTGCAGGACTCCGCCGACCGCGATCAGGGCATCGTCGCCCGCCTGATGACCGCGCGAATCGTTGATGTGCTTGAAATGATCCAGATCGGCCAGGATCACGCTGAAAGGCTTGCCTGCAGCCTGCGCATCGGCGATCAGTGCCTCAAGCATCCGCGTACCGGCCAGCCGGTTGTACAAGCCGGTCAGGGCGTCGCGGCTGGCGATTTCAAGCAGGTGGCGCTCGCGCTCGACCCGCTCGCTCACGTCCTTGCCGGTGCTGATGTAGTGGGTGATGCGCCTGGCACCATCGAGTACCGGCGAGATGCTCTGCTCGACATAGAACGGGCTGCCGTCCTTGCGACGGTAGGTGAACGTGGCGCGGAACGCCTTGCCTTCGCGCAGGGAGGTCCGCAGGTTGCGGTAGAACATCGGGTCGCGATGGGAGGGATACAGCATCCGCGCGGACTGACCCAGGATCTCGTCGGCGGCATAGCCGGTCAGGTGCCGGAATGCGTCGTTGACGAACACCACGCGGGTATCGCGGTCGGTGATCAGGATCGGGTCCAGCGATGCATGCAGGGCCTGCAGCAACAGCCGGCGCTCCTGCTCGCCGGCGATGCGCGCGGTGATGTCGTTCTGCACCGAGACGAAGTGCCGGACCGTGCCGTCTGCGTCGCGGACCGGGGCGATCGACCATTCCACCGTGTAGGCGCGGCCATCGGCCCTGTAGTTGACTGCGCTGGCCGAGAACGCCAGGCCCTGGCGCAGATGCTCCCGCAACGCAGCGAGCATCTTCCGGTCGGTGCGCGGGCCCTGCAGGATGCGCGGCGACTTCCCGACCAGCTCCTCCAGCCGGTAGCCGCTCATCCGGCAGAAAGCGGGGTTGGCGTGCACGATGAACGGCCCGCCTCCCGCAAGGTCGGCATCGGTGATGAGCACGGCGTTGGTGGCCTGCATGAAGGCCTGGCCGAACACGTTCGTCGGCTCGTATCCGGTCGCGGCGGCGCCTGTCATTCCGGCCATGGAATATCGCCGCCCGGCGTGACCGCCTCGAACAGCGGGCGGCCGAACCAGTAGCCCTGCATCAGCTCGATGCCGAGGTCGCGCAGGCAGCGCATCTCGTCTTCGGTTTCGATGCCCTCGGCGATCACCCGGATGCCCAGTTCCCGGCACATCGTGGACACCCCCGCGACGATCGCGCGGCGCGGTTTGTTGGCGTCGATCCCGCGCACCAGCGCCATGTCCAGCTTGACGATATCAGGCTGGAAGTCGGCCAGCAGGTTGAGCCCTGCGAAGCCGGCCCCGAAGTCGTCGATCGCGGTGAGGAAGCCGATGCGCTGGTATTCGCGCAGCACCTCCGACAGCCACATGCCGTCGTTGACCTGCTCGCCCTCCACCGTCTCGAAGATGATCCGGTCGATCGGGAAGCGGTGCGTACGCGCCGCCACCAGGGTGGAACGGATGCACAGCTCCGGGCGGTAGATGGCATTGGGCAGGAAATTGATCGACAGGAGGGACTGCATGCCCAGTCGCGAGGCGATCTCGATCGCCTTGCCGCGACAGGCCTGGTCGAACTGGTAGCGGTTGCCATCGGTGATCCGCGACAGCACCGTCGGCGCCGGCTCGCCGGCTGGCCCGCGCACCAGCGCCTCGTGGGCGAACACTTCGCGTGTCGCCACGTTGACGATCGGCTGGAACGCGTAGCTGAAGTCGAAGTCGAGGGGCGCCGCATCCCGGCACAGTCCGCAACCCTCGCGTAGTTCCTTTTCCTGCATGCGGCTTGCTCCCGTCGGGATGGTGGCTTCAAAGCATACCCGAGGGTGTATGCGGCCCTCTGCGGGCGCACGCACGTGATCAGCCCGATGCGCGGGCGGCGCGGGTGATGCCGGCGTTCTCGATCACCGCAGGTCGCCCGCGGTCGTCCAGGACCAGCCGCAACATGCACTCCCCGATGGCCCGCGTGCTGGTGAACACGCCCGCCAGGCAGCGCCCGGCCACGGCCAGTACCGGAGCAGCCAGCGCATACAGCCAGCGCCGCAGCCGATGCGGCGAGGCGATCCCGGACAGCGGCCGCACCACGCCGGGGCGGAGGCTGGTGTGGGCAAGACCCGAATGGGCCAGCGCCATCTCGGCTTCACCCTTGATCCGCAGCGGCATGAGCCGGCTGGCGGGATCCGCGCCCATGCCGGATATGTACGCGACGAAACCCCTCGGGTTGGCGGTGGCGTAGGCATCCACGACCCGCGCCAGCGTGGCCACGGTGGCCTCGCTGTAGGCGGCTTCGGTCATTCCCAGCGGCAGTGGCCCCGCGCAGTACAGGCAGGCGTCCAGGCCGGACAAGTCCAACGCCGCCAGCGCGGCGGCGGAAAACCCGGGCGCCCGCAGCACCCGCAGCTTCGGATGCGCAAAGGAGAATGGGCCCCGCACCAGCGCGGTGACCTCCGCGATATCGGAAGAGCCCAGCAGGACTTCCAGTACGCCCTGCCCCACCAGACCGGTCGCACCGACCAGCAGCACCTGTTTGCCCATCGCCCGGCTCCTCACCTGCGCCCCCGGCAACGCCGGGAACAGTAACGCACCGCATCCCAGTCGCGCGTCCATCTGCGCCGCCACTGGAACGACAGGCCGCAGGTTGCGCACGGCTTGCGTGGCAGTTCGTGCCTTCTTCGCATGCGCGGCATGGATGGCGACCTATTTGCCTGCCACCGCGCCGCGGCCACCATCGACCCCGAGCACCTGGCCGGTGATCCAGTCGGCCTGCGAAGACAGCAGGAACGCCGCCGTGGCGGCCGCATCCTCCGGCGTGCCCAGCCGGCCCATCGGATGCGCCTCCGCGATTGCCTCGCGCAGGCGCTGGCTGCCGAGGATGCGCTGCGCCAGGGGGGTGTCGGTCAGCGACAGCGCGATGGCATTGATGCGCACTGCGGGCGACAACACCGCCGCCAGCGAACGTACCAGCCCGTCCACGGCGGCTTTCGCCATGCCGATGGAGGTGTGCATGGGGAAGCCGCGCCCGGCCGCCACCGAAGAAAACAGCACGACCGCGGCGCGCTTGGGGGCTGCGCGCAGTGCCGGCAGCGCGGCCTGTACCGCCAGCGCCGCACCGGATGCATTCAGGCGGAAATCGCGATCGAAATCCGCGGCGCTCATGCGTTCGAACGGCTTCAGGTTGATGCTGCCGATGGCATACGCCAGGCCGGACAGCGCCGGCCCGGCGTCTTCTGCCACCTGGGCGAATGCGTCGGGCTGCAGCACGTCGACGGCGGTGAAGGTCGCACCCAGTTCGTCGGCCAAGGCTTGCAGGCGCGCCGCGTCGCGGGCAACCAGATGCAGGGCGCGACCCTCGCCGGCCAGCCGGCGGCACAATGCGCTGCCGATGCCGCCGGTGGCCCCGTACACCAAGTATTTCTCCGCCATCAGCTTCACCGGTCCCGCGTTCCGTAATGGGCTCCGATACGGACGCTGCCTGCGATCGGATGCACGCCGTGCAGGACGCCCTCCTGCATCCGGACGGCGCGGGCCTGCGTATAGGCGGCATCCCCTTCGATGTCGATCCTCCCATGCGCAGCCTCGCCACCTCCGCCCTGCCCCTGCTGCTGGCAACTTTGTTGAGCGGTTGCGCCGAAGCGGGCACGCCCATCCAGACCGTGCACAACGTTGACCTGCCGCGCTTCATGGGTCGCTGGTACGTGATCGGCATCATCCCGACCCATTTCGAGCGAGGCAGCCACAACCCGGTGGAAACCTACCGGCTCGATCGCAAGGGCAATGTCTGCACCTGGTACCGCTATCGCCCGGACCGCTTCGACGCCCCGGTGAAGCTGCTGAAATCCACTGGCCTGGTGGTGCCGGGCACCGGCAATGCCGAGTGGAAGGTGCGCTTCTTCGGGCTGTTCAAAGCGCAGTACAAGGTTGGCTGGCTGGCTCCGGACTACAACCAGGTACTGATCGTGCGCGACGCCCGCGACTACCTGTGGTACATGGCGCGCACGCCCACCGTGGCGGAAAGCGATTACCAAGCCATGCTGGCACGGGCCGGCACGCTGGGCTACGACGTAGGCCGCATCGAGCGCGTGCCGCAGCGCTGGCCCGAGACCGACGCCGGCCGCGACACCTTCGACGGGGACTGCGAATGAGGTTCCTGGTTCTCGCGCTGGCGCTGGCGATGCCGCTGGTCGGCTGGCTGTCGAACACCGGCCTGCTGGGGCCGACCAACGGCGAGATCTCCGACCGCTACCCCACGTTGATCGTCGCGGCCGGCTACGCCTTTGCCATCTGGGGGCCGATCTTCCTGCTCGACGTGGTGTTCGGCGTCGCCCAGGCCCGCGTGCGCGAGCCGGGCACGCGCCTGCTGCGCATCCGCGTGCTCACCGCGGTGGGCTTCGCGCTGACCTCGCTGTGGATGGTGGTGTTCACCCTGCAATGGTTCTGGCTGGCGCTGGCGATCATCTGGGGCAGCCTGTGGTGCCTGCTAGGCGCGGCGTGGCTGGCCTCGCAGACCCGGCATCATCGCCGCGGGCCGTGGTGGCAATGGCTGCCGCTGTCGCTGCACGCGGGCTGGGTTTCGCTGGCGGTGTTCCTCAACGTGGCGCAGGTGGTGGTTGCATTCCGGCTGCTGTCCGTCGAGCGGATGCTGCCGTGGACGCTGGTGCTGTTCGCGCTGGCCGGCGTGCTGTTGCTGGTCATGGTGGTGAAGCTGCGCGGCAATCCGTGGTACGCGCTGGCAGCCGTGTGGGGCCTGCTGGGCGTGCATGCCAAGCAGCAGGCGTCCGCGCTGCCGGGCGCCGACACGGCGGCCAGCGTGGCGATGGCGATGGCGGTGCTGGTGGCGCTGACCGCGCTCGCCGCAGGTGTCACGGGCTGGCGCACGCGCCGCACTCTACGCACGGGATGACCTGCCTGCGCCTAGTCCTGGGCGACCAGCTGGACCCTCGGCACCCCTGGTTCGACGCGGCGTCGCCGGATGTCCTGTACGTGCTGATGGAGGTGCGGCAGGAAACCGACTACGTGCTGCATCACGCGCAGAAGATCCTCGCCATCTTCGCCGCCATGCGCCGCTTCGCCGACCGGTTGCGCGCGGCGGGCCACCGCGTCGTCTACCTGCAGATCGACGATCCGGACAACCTGCCCTCGCTGACCGCCAACCTCGATCGGTTGATGGCGCAGCACGGCGCCACCGCGTTCGAGTACCAGGCGCCGGACGAATGGCGGCTGGATGAGCAGCTGCGCGACTACGCCGCGGACCTGGAAATCCCGGCGCGCTGCGTGGACAGCGCCCACTTCCTGACGGCGCGCGACGAAGTGGCGCGCTTCTTCGGCACGCGCAAGCGCTGGACCATGGAGCTGTTCTACCGGCACATGCGGCAGCAGCACGGCATCCTGCTGGAGCCGGACGGCGGTCCTCTGGGCGGGCGCTGGAACTTCGACGCCGAGAACCGAAAGCCCTGGCGCGGCGACCCGCCGGAACCGCCGGACCTGCGGCCGGTGCATGACCACCGCGCCCTGTGGGCGAGCATCGAAGCCGCCGGCGTCGCCAGCTTCGGTGACCCGTCGGCGGACGCCTTCCGCTGGCCGATCGGCCGCGAGGAAGCGCTGGGCCAGCTCGACGCCTTCGTCGAGCACGCGCTGCCGCACTTCGGCGACTACCAGGACGCGTTGAGCAGCCGCGCGGCGCGGCTGTTCCACTCGATGCTCTCGTTCGCGCTCAACGTGAAGATGCTGTCGCCGGCCGAGGTGATTGCCCGGGTGGAAGCCGAAGGCCGCGCCGGCCGCGCGCCGCTGGCGGCGGTGGAGGGCTACATCCGCCAGATTCTGGGCTGGCGCGAGTACGTGCGCGGCGTGTACTGGGCGGGCATGCCCGCCTACGAGGCCAGCAACGCCTTCGGGCACAACCGCCCGCTGCCGGAATGGTTCTGGACCGGGCGCACCCGGATGGCCTGCGTGCGCAGCGCGATTGGTCAGTCGTTGGCGCACGCGCACGCCCACCACATCCAGCGGTTGATGGTCATCGGCAACTTCGCGCTGCTGGCCGGGCTGGACCCGCAGGCGCTGCATCGCTGGTACCTCGGCATCTACATCGACGCCTTCGAATGGGTGGAACTGCCCAACACCGTGGGCATGAGCCAGTTCGCCGACGGCGGCCTGCTGGCGACCAAGCCCTACATCTCGTCGGCCGCCTACCTGTACCGCATGGGCGACCATTGTGGCCAGTGCCATTACCGCCGCGACGCCCACACCGGCCCGCGCGGCTGCCCATTCAACGCCCTCTACTGGGACTTCCTGGACCGCAACGGCGAGCGGCTGGCGGGCAACCCGCGGCTGGCGATGCCCTACCGGCAGCTGGCGCGCATGCCGGACGCGCGCCGCGAGGCGCTGGCGGAGCGTGCCATGCAGGTGTTGGCCGACCTAGACAGCCTCTGACCCCGCTGCATCCAAACCGGATCGCGCGGCGTAAGCACTGGCACGCGCTGCGCCCGGCAACGGCCCTGCGTCGCGTGCCCTCCCCCTGCCTTCGAGGCCGCCCCATGTCGCATCCCCTGCGGGAACCCGCCCCCATCCAGCGCCTCGCGTCGCTCACCGCATCGCAGCGCGTCCGCGAACGCCTGCGCAGCGCCGGCACCCGCTTCCACGCCAACGACAACATCGCCGACTACCTCGAGGACGGCGAGCTGGAGGCGATCGAAGGCGAGGTGGCCGCCAAGGCGCAGGAGATGCTGCGCGCGCTGGTCATCGACGTCGACAACGACCACAACACCCGCGACACCGGCCGCCGGCTGGCCAAGATGTTCGTGCGCGAACTGTTCGCCGGACGCTATCAGCACGCGCCCGCGGTCACCGAATTCCCCAACGCCGAGCGCCTGAACGAGCTGATGATCGTCGGCCCGCTGCGCGTGCGCAGCGCCTGCTCGCACCACCTGTGCCCGATCATGGGGCGGGTCTGGGTGGGCGTGCTGCCCGACGCCGACTCCAACCTGATCGGCCTGTCCAAGTACGCCCGCCTGATCGACTGGGTCATGAGCCGGCCGCAGATCCAGGAAGAGGCGGTGAGCCAGATCGCCGACCTGCTTGAGCAGCGGCTGAAGCCGGACGGAATCGCTGTGGTCATGGAAGCCGACCACTACTGTATGCACTGGCGAGGGGTGAAGGACGACGAGTCGAAGATGATCAACAGCGTGATGCGCGGCCGCTTCCTGGCCGACCCGTCGCTGCGCAAGGAATTCCTGTCGCTTCGCCACCGCGGCTGACCGGCGCCCACTTCGCCAAGACGGACGGCCCGCATCTCGCGATGCGGGCCGTTTCCTTTTGGGACAGGAGAGGCGTTCGGCGGTGGGCCGGGGTTACAGGCCCACCATCGGCTGCAGCTTGCGCGCCAGCCAGCCGCGGAATTGCAGCGGGCCGTCCAGCGCCGCCACGCAGATGCAGGGCACGCCCGGCGAGGTCACCGGCTGGTGCTCGATGTCGCTGTCCAGGTCGGCCATGTCGCCGGGGCCGAAATGGCCCAGTTCGTCGTCGTAGGCACCCTTGAGGATCTGGGTCAGCTCGCTGCCGCCATGGCTGTGCACCGGCATGCTCTTGCCCGGCGCGATCCTGAGCAGGATCAGGGTATCGCCGCTGCTCCGCGGCGCCCGGATCATGTGCACGCCCGGTGCCATCCAACGCCAGCGCAGCGCCTTCCAGCTCTTGCCGAAATACGGCTGCAGCGGGCGGGGCAGCGCGTCCAGCGAACGCGGGGCATTGGTGGTTTCGGACGGGTCATTTGCCGCCGCGGGCAGCGGCTGCTGCAAGCGGGCCAGCATGTCCTCGCGCAGGCGTGCGGCCTGCTGCGGCTCCGACGCCGCGGGTTGCTGCTGCGAGAGCAGCACGCCGCCGACACGCTCGGCCGCTGCCAGTTGCTGGCGGCAGTAGGCGCAGCCTTCCAGGTGGGTGTCGGCAACCGCCGCCATTTCCGGCGACAGCGCGCCGGCGGCATGGCTGACCAGGGTGGCCGGATCGAGGTGATGGCGCGGGGTCATGTGGCCTCCTGCACGCCCGACTGCAGGCGCAGGAAGGCACGGCGGATGGAGGATTTGACCGTGCCCAGCGGCATCCCGAGTTCATCGGCGATCTGCTGGTGGGACTTGGCTTCGAAATAGGACATGCGGATCAGGCGGGCTTGGGTCGCGGACAGGCGCTCGATGCGTTCGTTGAGGTCGGCGTGGGCGGCAAAGCTCTCCGCGGAGGAGAACGCGGGATTGTCGGTTTCCGCCTCGAACTCCAGCGGCTCCATGTCCACGGCGATCCACTGGTTCTCCCGGCGCAGCCGGTCGATGTGCAGGTTGCGGGCGATCCGGAACAGCCAGGTGGCCAGCGAGCTGCGGGCCGCGTCGTAGCTGTCGGCGCGTTGCCACAGCCGCAGCAGTGCTTCCTGCGCCAACTCCTCGGCAACTGCTTCGCGCGCGCCCAGGCCGCGCAGGTACAGCCGCACCCGCGGGGCGAAGTGGTCGTAGATCCGCATGAAGCAGGTCTGGTCGCGGCGGCGCGCGACCGCCTGCATCTGCCCGGACCAGTAGCCCGGGTCCCCGGGGCTTGCTTCGGCGATGGACATGGATCTGGCCGCCTCGAAGGGCGACAGGTTTCCGCGGTTGGGGTCGGAACGCATGGTAGGGCAAACACGGCCAGCTGGGACGGACACCAGCCTCTACGGTCGCCGCCGCCGATTGGATGCAGCGAAACCGGCAGGCCCGGCTGCATCCATTCCGCGTGCTGTCGCGTAAGGGCTGCTATCCGAAACGGAAGCCCGCGATGCCCCAGGACCCGGCACCCCTCCCCTCCCGAGCCGACAACGCCCCCGCGCGCGCGGCCCGGCGCAGCCTGCTGCAATGGTTCGACAGCGCCGCCGTGCCGGCTGCCGGCGGCGCCGACGCGGACCGGGTGGACTGGCTGCGGGTGCTGCCGTTCGTGTTGCTGCACCTGGGCTGCATCGGGGTGCTGTGGGTCGGTGTTTCGCCGATGGCGGTGCTGGTCGCCGCCCTGCTCTACGTCGTGCGGATGTTCGCCATCACCGGCTTCTACCACCGCTACTTCTCGCATCGCGCGTTCCGTACCTCGCGTCCGCTGCAGTTCGTGTTCGCACTGATCGGCGCCGCCAGCGTGCAGCGCGGGCCGCTGTGGTGGGCAGCACACCATCGCCACCACCACCGCCATTCCGATACTGCGGACGACCTGCATTCGCCCCGCCACGGGTTCTGGCGCAGCCACATGGGCTGGTTCCTGACCCGGCGTGCGTTCGCCACCGACCTCAGCCGGGTGCCGGACTTGGCGCGGTTCCCCGAACTGCGCTGGCTGGACCGCTATGACGTGGCGGTCCCAGCCGCGATGGCGGTGGGTCTGTATGCGCTGGGCGCACTGCTGGAGCGCTTCGCGCCGACGCTGGGCACCAGCGGGCTGCAGCTGCTGGTCTGGGGCTTCTTCGTGTCCACCGTGGTGCTGTTCCACGCGACGGTGACCATCAATTCGCTGTCGCACCGCTTCGGCCGCCGCCGCTTCCCGACCAGCGACGACAGCCGCAACAACCTGTGGCTGGCGCTGCTGACCTTCGGCGAGGGCTGGCACAACAACCACCACTTCTACTCCAGCAGTGCGCGGCAGGGATTCCGCTGGTGGGAGATCGACCTGACCTGGTACGGCCTGCGGCTGATGGCGCTGCTGGGGCTGGTGCGCGACCTCAAGCCGGTGCCCGAGTGGGTGCTGGCGAAGGCGGAGCGCTGAGATGCGCATCGCAGTCGTCGGTTCCGGCATCGCCGGCCTGGCCAGCGCCTGGCTGCTGTCGCAGGCGCACGAGGTGGTGCTGTTCGAGGCCAACGACTACCTCGGCGGGCACACCCACACCCACGCCGTCGAGCAGGCCGGGCGTTCGTATCAAGTGGATACCGGCTTCATCGTCCACAACCCGGCGCATTACCCGCTGCTGACCCGCCTGTTCGACACCTTGGGCGTGGCGACGCAGCCCACCACCATGAGTTTTTCGGTGCACAGTGCCCGCACCGGGCTGGAATACAACGCGACCACGCTGGATACGCTGTTCTGCCAGCGCCGCAACCTGCTGTCGCCGCGCTTCCTCGGCATGGTGCGCGACCTGTTCCGCTTCTACCGGCAGGCGCCGTCCCTGCTGGTGGGTGACGGCCCGGGCCCGGGCATCGGCGACTGGCTGGATGCCAATGGCTACGGCGCGGCCTTCCGCGACGACCATCTGGTGCCGATGGCCTCGGCGCTGTGGTCGTCGCCGCCGGAGCAGATCCTGCGGTTCCCGGCGCGCTACCTGGTGCAGTTCATGGCCAACCACCAGATGCTGCAGGTCAGCGGCCGCCCCGAGTGGCGGGTGGTGCGCGGCGGGTCTGCCAGCTATGTCGAAGCGCTGCGTGCGCGCTGGCAGGTGCAGGAACGCCTGCGCTGCCCCGTGCGCTCGGTAGTCCGCGATGGCCACGGCGTGGTGGTGGAGAGTGCAGCCTGCAGTGAACGCTTCGACCAGATCGTGCTGGCCTGCCACAGCGACCAGGCGCTGGCGCTGCTGGCCGACGCCAGCGTCAACGAACGCGACGTCCTCGGTGCGATCGCCTACCAGCCCAACGAGGTGGTGCTGCACACCGATGCCAGCCTGCTGCCGCGCAACCGCAAGGCGTGGGCGGCATGGAATGCCTTCCTGCCGGGCGACCCGGAGGCGCCCTGCACCGTCAGCTACTGCATGAACCTGCTGCAGGGCCTGCATTCGCCCGACCCGTTCGTGGTGACGCTGAACCGCAGCGAGGCTATCGCCCCGGACAAGGTGCTGCGCCGGCTGCGCTACCACCACCCGGTGTATGACGCGGCGTCGGTGGCGGCGCAGCAGCGAAAAGCCGCCATCCAGGGCCACAACCACACCTGGTTCGCCGGCGCTTACTGGGGCTGGGGCTTCCACGAGGACGGCATGCGCAGCGCCGTAGAAGTCGCGGCCGGGCTGGGCGTGGCGTGGCCGCAGGGTGCGGCAGCATGAGCGCGCGGCTGCACAGCGCGGTTTACGAAGGCGTGGTCCGGCATCGCCGCAGCGCGCCGCGCCCGCATGCGTTCCGTTACCGGATGGCCCAGCTCTACCTCGACCTCGACGAGATCGACGCCGTGTTCCGCGGCCGCTGGCTGTGGTCGGTCGGGCGCCGCAACCTGGCCGAATTCCGCCGCGCCGATTTCCTCGGCCCGGCGGAGCGACCGCTCAAGGAAGCGGTGAAGGACCGGGTGGAGGCCGCCATCGGCGAGCGCCCGGCCGGCCCGGTGCGCCTGCTGGCGCACCTGCGCTACGCCGGCATGGTGTTCAACCCGGTCAGCTTTTATTACTGCTTCGACGCCGACGGCGAAACCCTGCACAGCATCGTCGCCGAGATCACCAACACACCGTGGCTGGAGCGCCACGCCTACGTGCTGCCGGTGGACGCCGCCAGCGGCAACGGACGGATGCTGCGCTGGGACTTCGACAAGACCTTCCATGTTTCTCCGTTCCTTGGCATGCAGCGCCGCTACGACTGGCGCTTCACCGTGCCCGCCGACGCCCTGCACGTGAACATGGCGGTGCTGGGTGCGAACGGCCGCGAGTTCGACGCGCACCTGCAGCTGCGGCGCCGCCCGATCAGCGCCGACGCGCTGGCGCGCGTGTTGTGGCGCTATCCGCTGATGACCGCGCAGGTGGTCGGTGCCATCTACTGGCATGCCCTGCGGCTGTGGCTCAAGCGCACCCCCTTCCACGACCATCCACGACTTTCAGGAGGCCGTTCTTGAACGCCATCGTCCAGACCGCACCCGCCAGCGCATTCGGCGCCTTCGACAAGTTCCTGCGCCAGCGCGTGCTGCAGCGTCTGTCCGCGCTGGGCCACGGCCACCTGCTGGTCAACGACGCGCTGGGCAGCGCCGAGTTCGGTCGCGCCGGCGATGGCCCCGCGGTCGTCCTCGATGTGCTGGACCCGGGCTTCTACCGGGCTTTGGCCGGCAACGGCAGCGTCGGTGCTGGCGAGGCCTACATGGACGGTCAGTGGCGGTGCAGCGACCTGGTCGCACTGGTGCAGCTGCTGGTGCGCAACCGCGACCTGCTGGACGGTATGGAAACCGGCAGCGCCCGGCTGGGCGGGCTGGCGATGCAGGCACTGCACGCCCTGCGCCGCAACACCCGCGCCGGCAGCCGGCGCAACATCGCCGCGCACTACGACCTCGGCAACGACTTCTTCCGCCTGTTCCTGTCCGCGGACCTGATGTATTCCTCGGCGTACTGGGCGGGTGACGACGACACGCTGGAAGCGGCCTCCACCCGCAAGCTGGATGTGATCTGCCGCAAGCTGGCGCTGAACCCCGGCGACCATGTGGTGGAGATCGGCACCGGCTGGGGCGGCTTCGCCCTGCATGCCGCCCGGCACTACGGCTGCCGCGTCACCACCACCACCATCTCGCGCGAGCAGCACGACCTCGCCGCGGCGCGGATCCAGCAGGCCGGTCTGGGCGAACGCGTGACCCTGCTGCAGTCCGACTATCGCGACCTTGATGGCCAGTACGACAAGCTGGTGTCGATCGAGATGATCGAGGCGGTGGGCGCGGACTTCCAGGACAGCTACTTCTCTCAGATCGGCCGGCTGTTGAAGCCGGAGGGACTGGCGCTGGTGCAGGCCATCACCATCGAGGACCATCGCTACGAGCAGGCGTTGAAGTCAGTGGACTTCATCAAGCGCCACGTGTTCCCCGGCTGTTTCATTCCCTCGGTCAGCGCGATGCTGGCGTCGAAGACCCGCAGCAGTGACCTGGCGCTGGTCGCGCTGGAGGATTTCGGCCTGTCCTATGCGCGCACCCTGCATGCCTGGCGCGAACGCTTCCTCGCGCAGCTGGCGGCGGTGCGGGCGCAGGGCTTCGACGAGCGCTTCATCCGCATGTGGGAGTTCTACCTCGCCTATTGCGAAGGCGGCTTCCGCGAGCGTGCCATCGGCGTGTCGCACCTGCTGATGGCCAGGCCGGGCTGGCGTCCGCTGGAGCACGGCGCATGACCTTCTGGCTGACCCTGCTGGGCTATCAGGCCACCTGGTTCGCGGCGGTGATCGGCGCCGGCCAGGGCCTGTGGTGGCCGGGCGCCGCCGCCGCCGGGCTGTTCGCGCTGTGGCGACTGTCGGTGTCGCCGCACCGGTTGCTGGAGGCGCGGCTGGTGCTGGTGGCGCTGGCCGTCGGCCTGGTGCTGGAAAACCTGTGGGTGCGCAGCGGGTTGCTCGACTACGCCGCGGCCTGGCCGTGGGCGGGTTCGCCGGCGTGGATCCTGGCCCTGTGGTGGGCATTCGCGCTGGCCATCGTGCCGCTGCTGGGCTACCTGCACCGGCGCCTGCTGCTGGCGGCGCTGTTCGGTGCGATCGGCGGCCCGCTGGCCTACCTTGGCGCCGCGCGCGGCTGGGACGTGGTGCAGTTCGCCAGCCCGCAGTGGCACAGCCTGCTGGCGCTGGCCGCCGGCTGGGCGCTGGCGATGCCCCTGCTGGCGTGGCTGGCCCGGCGCGGCCTGCAACAGAGTCCCCAGGGAGGTGCCGCATGAGTCCCATCCAGCAACTGCCGTGGATCTGGCTGCTGGCCGCGTTGCTGATGGTGCTGGGCTGGCTGTGGCAGCGAAGGCGCGACAACGCCGGCATCGTCGACGTGCTGTGGTCCGCCGGTCTTGCCGGTGCGGCGCTACTGCTGGCGCTGTCCGGCACTGGCGCGACCGGCGCGCGCCTGCTGGTGGGCGTGCTGGCCACCGCGTGGGCGTTGCGGCTGGCCCTGCACCTGTGGGCGCGCGTGCGCAGCGAACCGGAGGACGGCCGCTACCGCGCACTGCGCGAACACTGGCAGGGAAGCCAGCTGAAATTCTTCGGCTTCTTCCAGTTCCAGGCGCTGCTGGTGGTGCTGTTCTCGCTGCCGCTGGCCGCGGTGGCCGGGCATCCTGCGCCCGCGCCCTGGCAGCTGGCCGTGGCTGCCGCGATCTGGCTGGTCTCGGTCGGCGGCGAATCGCTGGCGGACGCCCAGCTGGCGCGCTTCCGCGCCGACCCGGCCAACCGCGGCAAGACCTGTCGCAGCGGGCTGTGGCGGTATTCGCGCCATCCGAACTACTTCTTCGAATGGCTGCACTGGTGCGCGTACGCGGTCGCCGCCATCGGCGCGCCGCTGGCGTGGCTGGGCTGGCTGGGGCCGGTGGTGATGTACCTGTTCCTGCGCTACATCAGCGGCATCCCCTTCACCGAACAGCAGGCCCTGCGCAGCCGCGGCGACGACTACCGCGAGTACCAGCGCACCACCCCGATGCTGTTCCCGTGGTTCCCGAAATCCTGACCTAGCAACAAGGAGCGCGCGCATGACCACCGCCACCCTGGACGGCAACGAACTCTCCCGCGACCGAGCCGCGCCCGGCCTGCTGGGGCTGGCCGAGCGCGGCCTGCTGCCCGACGCCGCCATCCGCGCCGGCATCCGCCGGTTGTGCGCGCAGCGCCTCGAGGACGAGCGCGCTGGCGGCGTCGAGCTCCAGTCGCTGCGCCAGCAGGAGCTGCTGGAGCTGCTGCGGCAGAGCCCCGTCGCCATCGAGACGGACGCCGCCAACGCCCAGCACTACGAGCTGCCGCCGGCGTTCTTCTCCCATTGCCTGGGCCCGCGCCTGAAGTACTCCAGCTGCTACTACCCGCGCGGCAACGAGACCCTGGCCGAGGCGGAGGAAGCGATGCTGGCGCTGTACTGCGAGCGCGCCGGGCTGGCCGACGGCCAGGACATCCTGGAGCTGGGCTGCGGCTGGGGCTCGCTGACGCTGTGGATGGCGGAGCACTACCCGAACGCGCGCATCACCGCGGTGTCCAACTCCAACGGCCAGCGCGGTTTCATCGAAGCGCGCTGCCGCGAGCGCGGCCTGACCAACGTGCAGGTGCTGACCCGCGACGTGAACACCCTCGCCCTGCCCGCCGCCGGCTTCGATCGCTGCGTTTCGGTGGAGATGTTCGAGCACATGCGCAACTACGACAGCCTGCTGGGCCGTATCGGCAGCTGGCTGCGCCCGGGTGGCCGGCTGTTCGTGCACATCTTCGTCCACCGCACCCTGCTGTACCCGTTCGAGACGCAGGGCGAGGACAACTGGATGGGCCGGCATTTCTTCACCGGCGGCCTGATGCCGGCGGCCGACACCCTGCTGCATTTCCAAGGCGCGCTGGCGATCCGCCAGCAGTGGCTACTGGAGGGCAGCCACTACGAGAAGACCGCCAACCACTGGCTGCAACAGCAGGACGCGCATCGCGATAAGGTGATGGCGATCCTGCGCGAAGCTTATGGCGACGCCGCCGGCCTGTGGTTCCAGCGCTGGCGCATGTTCTGGATGGCCTGCGCCGAGCTGTTCGGCTACGCCGACGGCCAGGAGTGGATGGTGTCGCACTACCTGTTTGAGCGTCCCTGACCGGAGTACCACCATGCGCCTGCGACTGCCTGCACGACAGTGGTGGTTATCGGCCGCGCTGCTGTTCATCGGCAGCGTGGCCGCCAACCTGCCCGCCATCCGCCCGGTCGCGCACGTGGACCTGGCCCGCTTCATGGGTACCTGGTACCTGGTGGGCGGCATCCCCACCCGCTATGAACGCGATGCGTGGAATGCAGTGGAAACCTACACGCTGCGTCGCGACGGCAGCATCCGCACCACCCTGACCTTCAACCATGGCCGCGCCGACGGCCCGCGCAAGCACATCGAGGCGCCGGCACGGGTGCGCCCCGGCACCGGTAACGCGGTCTGGGACGTGCGCGTGTTCGGGCCGATGAAGGCGCAGTACGTGGTGGCCTGGCTGCGCGACGACTACAGCCTGATGGTGGTGGCCCGCGATGCCCGCGACTATGCGTGGGTGTTCGCGCGCTCGCCCGACGTGGCGGACGCGGAGCTGGAACGCGCGCGCCAGCGCCTGCGCGGACTGGGCTACGATCTGTCGAAGTGGCGGACGGTGCCGCATTCCGCCACCACTTTCGCGGACAACCGCTGACGGCGGCAGGCATCCCGCGCCAGCTCAGTAACCCCCGCAGACTGCGCGCACCTGTGTATCCAGTGCGCTGAGCTGGTGATAGCTGCGCTTCAGGCCGAGGCGCTGCAGCGATGCCTCGCGCTTGGCCTTGCCTGCCCGGCAGCGCTGGCTGGCGGTGGATGCGCTGCCCACGCGCAGGATGCGATTGCCGCCGCTGCCGTTCGCGTAGCGACGCGGCTGCCGTCGCGTTACCTCGGGGACTACCCCGGAACGCGCCACCACCGGTTCTGCCCGGTACTCCACCACCCGGTCCAGCCGCTGCCGTGCCGCGCAGGGTTGCGACTGGTAGCTCACCGCGCCGTCGCGGCCGAGGCAGCGGTACAGGCTCTCCGCATGCGCGTGCGGCAGCAGGACACAGAGCAGGCCGATCAGCAGCAGCGGTCGCATGGCGTGGCTCCACGGGGCGATGCGGGCAGCCTCCTGCAATCGCACTGACGGGCCAATCGCCGGAGGGCGCGCGCACGGGTCGGGGAATGCCGCATCCCGGCGACGGACTTCCCGCTTGCCTACGGCGGTCCGCGTCGCCGTGCCAGCGCCATCTGTCAGGACGCCAGATCGTCCAGGATCGGACAGGTCGGCCGGCCATCGCCGTGGCAGCGCCGCGCCAGGGTTTCCAGCGTGCGCTGCATCGCCTGCAGTTCGCGGATCTTCTCGCCCAGCTCGGCGGCGTGCGCGCGTGCCAGCTGCTTGACCTCGGCACTGGCGCGCTGCGGGTCGTCCCACAACGCCAGCAGCGCTTCGATCTGCTTGATCGCAAACCCCAGCGAGCGCGCGCGCTTGATGAAGCGCAGCCGGTGCAGGTCGGCTTCGTTGTACAGGCGGTAGTTGGCGAAGGTGCGCGCAGCCGGCGCGATCAGTCCGATGCTTTCGTAGTGGCGGATCATCTTCGCCGACACGCCGGTGAGCGCCGCGGCCTGGCCGATGTTGTGCAGGCCCGCCTCCAGCGCGTCGGCCAGTTCCGGGCGGATGGTCGTGGATGCCATGTCGTTCTCCTTGCGGATCAGTCGCGCGCCCGCGGCGACCAGCGCCGCAGCAGCAGGGCATTGCCCACCACACTGACGCTGGACAGCGCCATCGCAGCGCCGGCGATCACCGGGTCCAGCAGGCCCAACGCCGCAAGCGGGATGCCGATGACGTTGTAGATGAAGGCCCAGAACAGGTTCTGGTGGATCTTGCGCACGCTGCGGCGGGAGATGTCGATGGCGTCGGCCACCAGCCGTGGGTCCGGCCGCATCAGGGTGATGCCGGCGGCGTGCATCGCCACGTCGGTGCCGCTGCCCATCGCGAACCCCACCGTGGCCGCGGCCAGCGCCGGCGCATCGTTGAGCCCGTCGCCCACCATGCCCACCGGGCCCTGCGCCGCGAGTGCGCGGATCGCCTCCACCTTGTCGGCCGGCAGCAGTTCGGCGCGCACCTCGTCGTCGGCCAGCCCCAATTGGGCCCCCACCGCGCGGGCGGCGGCGCGGTTGTCGCCGGACAGCATCAGCGGGCGGATGCCCATCGCGTGCAGGGCCTTGATCGCTTCCGCCGACTGCGGCCGCACTGCGTCACCGAAGGCCAGCAGGCCCAGCAGGCGCCAGCCCGCATCGGTTTCCCGAGCCAGCCACGACTGCGTCTGCCCGGCGTTCGATGCCGCATCCGTCTGCGCCTGTGCGGGCGACAGGTCGATGCCCAGCTCGCCCATCCAGCGGGCATGCCCCAGCACCACGCGGAACCGCCCCGCCCTGCCTTCGACGCCGCGACCGGTGACCGCCGCAATGTCGGTGACTTCGGCCGTCGCGATGCCGCGTTCGCGTGCGGCCGCAAGCACAGCCTTTGCCAGCGGATGTTCGCTGCCCTGCTGCAGGCCCGCGGCCAGCGCCAGCAGCGCCTTCTCGTCACCATCCAGCGCGTGCAGCTGCATCAGCGCGGGCTTGCCCATGGTCAACGTACCGGTCTTGTCGAAGGCCACGCTGCGCAGCTGGCGCGTGGTTTCCAGCGCTTCCACGTCCTTCACCAGGATGCCGGCACGTGCGGCCACGCCGGTGCCGGCCATTACCGCGGCCGGCGTGGCCAGCCCCAGCGCGCACGGGCAGGCGATCACCAGCACCGCGACCGCGTTGAGCAGCGCCTGCGCCCAGTCGCCCTTGGCAAAGCCCCAGCCCAGCAAGGTGAGCAGCGCGATGGCGATGACCACCGGCACGAATACCGCGCTGACCCGGTCCACGATGCGCTGGATCGGCGCCTTCTTCGCCTGTGCGTCCTCCACCAGTCGCACGATATGCGCCAGCACCGATTCGGTACCCACCGCGGTGGTGCGCACCAGCAGCCGGCCCTCGCCGTTCACGGCGCCGCCGGTGACCGCATCGCCGGGTGCCTTCGGCACCGGCAGCGACTCGCCGGTGAGCAGGGATTCGTCGCCGTGGCTGCGACCTTCCATCACCACGCCGTCCACCGGCACGCGCTCGCCGGGACGGATCACCACCAAGTCGTCCACCACGACTTCGGCCAGCGCCAATTCCACCTCCGCGCCATCGCGCAGCACCCGCGCGGTGGCTGGCCGCAGCGCCTGCAGGGCGCGGATGGCGTCGCTGGCCTGGCGCTTGGCGCGCGCCTCCAGCCACTTGCCCAGCAGGATCAGGGTGATGACCACCGCCGAGGATTCGAAATACAGCGGCGGCGCGTGGTGGCCGGACGCGGGCGCCAGCAGGTGGAACACGCTCAGGCCGTAGGCCGCGCTGGTACCCAGCGCCACCAGCTGGTCCATGTTGCCGCTGCGCGCCCGCAGCGCGGCGAAGCCGGCGCGGTAGAAGCGCGCGCCCAGCCAGAACTGCACCGGCGTGGCCAGCAGCCACTGCACCCAGCCCGGCAACTGCCAGTGCACCCCCAGCGCCATCAGCAGCATCGGCAATACCAGCGGCAGCGACAGCGCCGCGGCCAGCAGCACATGCCGCAACTCTTTCGACATACCGGTTGCCGGCGCGGCCTGCGTCGCCTCCTCGCGCACCCGGTAGCCGGCCTTCACCACCGCGGCCTGCAACGCCGACACCGGGGTGCTGGCCAGGTGCCGCACCTGCGCGGTTTCGGTGGCGAGGTTCACGCTGGCGGACAGCACGCCCGGCACCTTGCCCAACGCCTTTTCCACCCGGCCCACGCAGGACGCGCAGGTCATGCCCTCGATGGCCAGGTGCGTCTCATCGGCGGCCACGCCGTAGCCGGCGCGCTCCACCGCCTGCACCAGCTGCGCCAGCGGCAGGCCTGGTGCGCTCACCGAGGCCACCTCGGTGGCCAGGTTCACCGACGCCTCTTCCACCCCGTCCAGCTTGCGCAGCGCCTTCTCCACCCGGCCCGCGCAGCTGGCGCAGGTCATCCCGGTGATGCCCAGCTGGATTGTGGAGTCGGTAGTCATGACGGCCTCGCTGCGATGATGTCCGCGGCCAGCTTCCACCTTCCCAACATGGGAAGGTCAAGCGCGCAGCCTAGGCTTGACCTTGCCACCGTGGCAAGGCCGACACTGCCCGCATCCACCACACCGGGAGACATCCATGCTGTTCAAGGTCGAAAACATGAGCTGCCAGCACTGCGTCAACGCCGTCACCCGCGCCCTGCAGGCGCTGGACCCCGCCGCGCAGGTGCGCGTGGACCTGGCCAGGGGCGAAGTGGAAGCCAGCGGCGCCTTCAGCGCCGACGCCGCCATCGCCGCGCTGGCGGAAGAGGACTACCCGGCGCAGCGCCTCGACGCCTGAGCCTTACGCGGGGCGCGGCCGGCAACGCCTCCCGCCCTCGCCCGCTTCATGGCCAGCACACAGTCCGCCGGCACATTGCCCGCCTGCAAAGGCAGGAGACACAGATGACACCGAAGACACTGAAAACGGCATCGCTGGCAGTGGCCGCGCTTGGCCTGGCGCTGCTGGTGATGATGGTCACCACCGAAGGCGAACCGGGGGCGTTGCCGCTGGGGCTGGTGTCGGCGGGAGTTGTTGGTTATGCAACCGCGTGGCTACGTGGGCGGCGCGCGGATCAATAAGTCGACGCGGCCCCATCTTTCCTCAGGCATCGCGATTGGAATGACGGAAGATCAACGGGCTTTGCCAGCGCGGCGGCTCTTCCCGGAACGGCGGGTGGCTCTCTCGTAGGACCACGCCACCAGCTCACGCAGGTAGTCCTCCGGTACCGAGGCCACGTCCACGATCGTGACCCAGTGGAACCGGGCCATGTAGCGGGCGGGCTTGATGCCGGGCACGTCCGTCAATTCCAGGAAGCGCTCCGGGGTGACCCGGACGCTGAAACGCCACTTCTCCGGCTCGCTGGTCTTGAAGTACGCGAACTTGCGGCCGCCGACGTAGTAAACCAGCACGTTGCTGGGCGGGTCGTACAGCTTCGACGAAACGCTTGCGTAGCTGCTGCAGAGGGCTTTTACCGCGGCGACGTCCATTGGATTTTCTTTGACCGATCTTGCGTTGAGGCAGGCCTCACCAAGGAGCACCTTCGATTTTGGTATATCCCCACCCTCGCCGTCTGGTCAAGCTGAACTCCAGCGCGGGTTTGGCCCCTTGCTCCGCCCATTCGGCGGCGTGGATGTCCTTTTCGAACAGGCTCGCCGACTGGGGCTGATCGCCATCCGCCGCTCTCCCGTGTCGAAAGGCACTCCCGCCCCCGCCCCCGCCTGCCGAGAATCCAGCGTTGGCAGCACGGTCGGCGCTGCGGGGAGAGACAGATGCAACGACGCGAATTCCTGGCACTGTCCGGCTTCGGCCTGGCCGGGCTTATGCTGCCGCACGCGCGGCTGATTGCCGCCGAGCAGCTGCTGATGCCGGCCGATGCGGCCAAAAACAAGGCGCTGGCGGATGCGGTGCTGGCGCAGGCGCGGGCGGGCGGCGCGAGTTATTGCGACGTACGGATCGGGCGCTATCTCAACCAGGCCATCCAGACTCGCGAAGACCGGGTGCTGAACGTGACCAACAGCGAGTCGTCGGGCGTCGGCATCCGGGTGATCGTGGATGGTGCCTGGGGCTTTGCCGCCACTCATCGGCAGACCGCCGACGGCATGCGTGAGGCCGTGGCGCGGGCGCTGGCGGTGGCACGCGCCAATGCGCGGCTGCGCGAACAGCCGGTACAGCTGGCGCCGCAGGCCGGCGTGGGCGAGGTGCGCTGGCAGACGCCGATCCGCAAGAACGCGATGGCGGTGCCGGTCAAGGACAAGACCGCGCTGCTGCTGGCGGTGAATGCCGCCGCGCGCAATGCCGGCGCCGACTTCATCAATTCGCAGCTGTTCCTGGTCAACGAGCAGAAATACTTCGCCTCCAGCGATGGATCGTGGATCGACCAGGACGTGCACCGCATCTGGTTGCCGTTCACCGTCACCGCCATCGACAAGGCCAGCGGCAAGTTCCGCACCCGCAACGGACTGTCCTCGCCGATGGGCATGGGCTGGGAGTTCCTGGATGGCGATGCCGCCGGCAGGTTCCAGCTGCCCGGCGGCGTGGTCGGCTACGGCCACTCCTACGATCCGGTGGAGGACGCCATCGCTGCCGCGAAACAGGCGCGCGCCAAGCTCAAGGCGCCGTCGGTGCAGCCTGGCAAGTACGACCTGGTGCTGGATCCGTCGAACCTGTTCCTGACCATCCACGAAAACGTGGGCCACCCGCTGGAGCTGGACCGCGTGCTGGGCTACGAGGCCAATTACGCCGGCACCAGCTTCGCCACTCTGGACAAGCGCGAGGCCGGTTTCCGCTGGGGCAGCGACATCGTCAACTTCACCGCCGACAAGACCGAGCCCTACAGCTTGGGCGCGGTGGGCTACGACGATGAAGGCGTGAAGACCCGCAAGTGGGATCTGGTGAAGGACGGCGTGCTGGTCAATTACCAGGCCACCCGCGACGAAGTGCACATCCTCGGCGAGGACGCTTCGCACGGCTGCAGCTATGCCGATTCGTGGAAGAGCGTGCAGTTCCAGCGCATGGCCAACGTGTCGCTGGCGCCGGGCAAGGCGCCGCTGACACCGGCGCAGATGGTCAAGGACGTGGAGGACGGCCTGTACATCCACGGCCGCGGCTCCTACTCCATCGACCAGCAGCGCTACAACGCGCAGTTCGGTGGGCAGCTCTACTACCGCATCCGCAACGGCGAGATCAAAGAGATGGTGGAGGACGCCGCCTACCAGATCCGCACGCCGGAGTTCTGGAACGCCTGCAACGCGATCTGCGATGCGCGCGACTTCCGCCTGGGAGGTTCGTTCTTCGACGGCAAGGGCCAGCCCAGCCAGGTCTCGGCGGTCTCGCACGGGTCCGCCACCGCCCGTTTCGACGGCATCAACATCATCAACACCGCACGCAGCCTGGGCTGAGCCGCGCGCCATGCCGAAAGTCATTTGCGCGGCCTGCGCCCGGCCCGCAAGAATCGGGATGGATCCACCCTGCCCCATCGCCGCACCGCCCATCCCGTTTCCACCAGGAGAGCCGCCTTGCAACGACGTGAATTCCTCGCCCTGACCGGGCTTGCCGCCGGCGGCCTGCTGCTGCCGTCGTTCTTCGGGAATGCCATTGCGGCGGAGCAGCTGCTGATCCCGCTGGACCCGGCGCTGAAGAAGCGCCTGGCCGACGAGGCGATGGGCGCCGCCCGCGCCGCCGGCGCCAGCTATTGCGACGTGCGCATCGGCCGCTACCTGCGGCAGGCGGTGATGACCCGCGAGAACAAGGTGCAGGGCGTGATGAACGGCGAGTCCACCGGCGTGGGCATCCGCGTCATCGCCAATGGCGCCTGGGGCTTTGCCGCCACCAACAACCTGACCCCCGACGGCGTGGCCAAGGCCGCGCGCCAGGCCACCGCGATTGCCAAGGCCAACGCGAAGATCCAGAGCGCGCCGGTGCAGCTGGCGAAGGCGCCTGGCTACGGCGAGGTCAGCTGGCGTACGCCGATCCTGAAGAACGCGATGGAAGTGCCGGTGAAGGACAAGGCCGACCTGCTGCTGGGCGTGAACGCCGCGGCGATGGCGGCCGGCGCCAGCTTCGTCAATTCCACCCTGTTCGCGATCAACGAGCAGAAGTACTTCGCCTCCACCGACGGTTCCTACATCGACCAGGACGTGCACCGGATCTGGGCGCCGATGAGCGTGACCGTGATCGACAAGGCCAGCGGCAAGTTCCGCAGCCGCTCCGGCCTGTCCTCCCCGATGGGCATGGGCTTCGAATACCTGGACGGCAACGCCGCCGACAAGACCGTGCTGCCGAATGGCGTGACCGTGTACGGCAAGAGCTACGACATGCGCGAGGACGCCATCGCCGCCGCCAAGCACGCGCAGGAAAAGCTCAAGGCCGCCTCGGTGAAGCCGGGCAAGTACGACCTGGTGCTGGACCCCTCGCACACCTGGCTGACCATCCACGAATCGGTGGGCCATCCGCTGGAGCTGGACCGCGTGCTGGGCTACGAGGCCAACTACGCCGGCACCAGTTTCGCCACGCTGGAGAAGCGCGAACAGCGCTTCCAGTACGGCAGCGAGCTGGTCGACATCTTCGCCGACAAGACCCAGCCCGGCAGCCTGGGCGCGGTCGGCTTCGACGACGAAGGCGTGAAGTGCAAGCGCTGGGATCTGATCCAGGCCGGCAAGCTGGTGGACTACCAGACCATCCGCGACCAGGCCCACATCCTCGGCAAGACCGAGTCCGATGGCTGCTGCTATGCCGATTCCTGGTCCAGCGTGCAGTTCCAGCGCATGGCCAACGTGTCGCTGGCGCCCGGCAAGCAGAAGCTGTCGGTGGATGACCTGGTGAAGGACGTGGAGAACGGCATCTACATCGTCGGCGACGGCTCGTTCTCGATCGACCAGCAGCGCTACAACGCGCAGTTCGGCGGCCAGCTGTTCTACGAGATCAAGGACGGCAAGGTGACGCGCCCGCTGGAGGACGTGGCCTACCAGATCCGCACGCCGGAGTTCTGGAACGCCTGCGCGGCCATCGCCGACGAGCGCGACTACCGCCTGGGTGGTTCGTTCTTCGACGGCAAGGGCCAGCCGGGCCAGGTGTCGGCGGTGTCGCACGGCTCGTCCACCGCCCGCTTCAACGGCATCAACGTCATCAACACCGCGCGCAACCTGGGTTGAACCCTGCAGGGCCGGGCCCGCCCGGCGGCATCGGATCGTCGATCCCACCCCATCACCAGAGCCGCGGAGCCCGCTCCGCGCTGCAAGGAGAAACACCTACATGAGCATCCTCACCGAAGCGCAGGCCAAGGCCATCCTCGACAAGGTCATCGCCCTCTCCAAGGCCGACGAATGCAGCGCCTCGCTGTCCGGGTCGGTCGAAGGCAACATCCGGTTCGCGCTCAACAACGTGTCCACCAGCGGTATCGTCGAAGACACCAGCCTGTCGGTGTCGGTGGCGTTCGGCAAGCGCGTGGGCATGGCCAGCATCAACGAGTTCGACGACGCCGCGCTGGAGCGGGTGGTGCGTCGCGCCGAGGACCTGGCGCGGCTGGCGCCGGAAAACCCGGAGTACATGCCGATCCTCGACAAGCAGAGCTACCGCGCCAGCCCGACCTTCAGCGAGTCCACCGCCGCCATCGACCCGGAGTTCCGCGCCCAGGTGGCCGCCGATTCCATCGCCCCGTGCAAGGCCGAAAAGCTGATCGCCGCGGGCTTCCTGGAGGACGGCCAGAGCTTCGTCGCCTTCGCCAACAGCAAGGGCAACTTCGGCTACCAGCGCGCCACCGGCTTCAACTACACCTGCACCGTGCGCACCGAGGACGGCCGCGGCTCCGGCTGGGTCGGCCGCAACCTCAAGGACGCCGCCGACTTCCGCGCCTCGCAGGACATCGAGATCGCCAAGCGCAAGGCGCTGGCTTCGGCCGACGCCAAGGCGCTGGAGCCGGGCAAGTACACGGTGATCCTGGAGCCGGCCGCTGCGGCCGGCCTGATCAGCTTCATGATGAATTTCTTCGACGCGCGCAGCGCCGACGAAGGCCGCAGCTTCCTGTCGAAGAAGGGGGGCGGCAACAAGCTGGGCGAGCTGGTCTACGACCCGCGCGTCAACCTGCATTCCGACCCCTGGCATCCGGAGGCGCCGGTGCTGCCGTGGGATGGCGAAGGCCTGCCGCGCGAGCGCATGGACATCATCAAGGACGGCCGCATCGCCAATCTCAACTACTCGCGCTACTGGGCGGACAAGCAGGGCAAGACCGCAAACGCGCGTCCCGGCAACCTGCTGATGGGCGGCGGCGACAAGTCCATCGCCGACCTGGTCAAGGGCACCCAGAAGGGCATCCTGGTGACCCGCACCTGGTACATCCGCATGGTCGATCCGCAGACCGTGCTGCTCACCGGCCTGACCCGCGACGGCACGTTCTACATCGAGAACGGGCAGATCAAGCACCCGGTGAAGAACTTCCGCTTCAACGAATCGCCGGTGATCATGCTCAACAACATCGACGAGCTGGGCAAGCCGGTGCGCGTGGCCGGCGACGAATCCAGCTTCGTGATGATGATCCCGCCGATGCGCCTGCGCGACTTCACCTTCTCCTCGCTGTCGGATGCGGTCTGAGCCGGGCCATGCCATGACCCGCGCCGGGTTCCTGCGGCTGCTGCTGGGCGCAGCCGCGGGGGCCCTGGTGCCGCCGGTGTTCGCCCAGTCCGGCCGCTACGATTTCTGGTTCACCCGCCTGAAGTACGACTCCGGCGACTGGGACGTGGATGCGCGGATGCCGTCCAACCTGATCACCTCGCTGATCGACTACACCTCGCTGCGGGTGGACACGAAGGAACACGTGGTCGAACTGGCCGACCCGAAGATGCTGCAGGCGCCTTTCTGCTACCTCGCCGGGCACAAGCTGGTGGAGTTCAACCCGGCCGAGCGGCGCAATTTCGAACGCTACCTGCGCAACGGCGGCTTCGTGTTCGTGGACGACTGCAACCACGACATCGACGGGCTGTTCGCCAAGTCGTTCGAGGCGCAGATGGCGGCGATCTTCGGCAAGGACGCGCTGAAGAAGCTGCCCAATACGCACCCGCTGTATTCGAGTTTCTTCAAGTTCCCGGAAGGCCCGCCGGCCACCGGCTTCGAGCTCAACGGCTGGGGCGACGACCTGGTCCACGACTACCTGCAGGGCATCGAGTTCAACGGCCGCCTGGGCCTGCTTTACAGCAACAAGGACTACGGCTGCGAGTGGGACTACGACTGGCGCAACAAGCGTTTCCTGGCCGAAGACAATACCCGCTTCGGCGTCAATATCGTGATGTATGCCCTGCTGTCCTGAACCGGAAAACGCCATGACCCTTGCCGCAAGCGAAGCCAGCCTCCAGCAGCAGTTCCACCGCCTCGACCGGCTGCGCGAGGCCATCGGCCAGGCCGTGGTGGGCCAGCAGGCGGTGGTGGAGCAACTGCTGATCGGCCTGCTGGCCTCCGGCCACTGCCTGCTGGAAGGCGTGCCCGGCCTCGGCAAGACCCTGCTGGTGCGCTCGCTGGGACAGGCGCTGGCGCTGCAGTTCCGGCGCGTGCAGTTCACTCCCGACCTGATGCCCAGCGACATCCTCGGCACCGAGCTGCTGGAGGAAGACCACGGCACCGGCCGGCGCGCGTTCCGCTTCCAGCAGGGCCCCGTGTTCACCAACCTGCTGCTGGCCGACGAACTCAACCGCACCCCGCCCAAGACCCAGGCCGCGCTGCTGGAGGCGATGGCCGAACGCACCGTCAGCTATGCCGGCACCACCTACCCGCTGCCGGCGCCGTTCTTCGTGCTGGCCACCCAGAACCCGCTGGAACAGGCCGGCACGTACCCGCTGCCGGAAGCGCAGCTGGACCGCTTCCTGCTGCACGTGAAGGTGGATTACCCGGACGCCGCCGAGGAGCGCGCGATCATCGCCCAGACCACCGGCAGCGCCAACGCGCAGGTGCCGATGGTGATGGACGGCAGCGAGGTGCTGGCACTGCAGGCGCTGGTGCGCGAGGTGCATCTGGGCGACGACCTGTTGGACTGGATCACCCGGCTGGTGCGCGCCAGCCGCCCACGCGATCCGGCCGCGCCGGAAGACGTGCGCAAGTACGTGCGTTGGGGTGCCGGCCCGCGTGCGGGGCAGTCGCTGGTGCTGGCCTCGAAGGCACGCGCCCTGCTGCACGGCCGCCTGGCCGCGACCCGCGACGACGTGATCGCGCTGGCCGCGCCGGTGATGCGCCACCGCCTGCTGCTGTCGTTCGTGGCCGAGGCGGAGCAGAAGACCGCCGACGACGTGGTCGCCCTGCTGCTGCGCGACGTGCCCTACGCCGCCTGATTCCCGCCGATGGTCGCGCCGCTGATCCCGCCTGACGTCCGCAGCCGGCTGCAGTTCCTGCGCCTGCAGGTGCGGCGTGCGCGCGGCGAACGCGGCATCGGCGCGCATCGCAGCCCCAGCCGCGGCGCCGGATTGGAGTTCGCGCAGTACCGCGGCTACGAGCCGGGCGACGAACCGCGCCAGATCGACTGGAAGCTGTACGCACGCGCCGACCGCTTCTTCGTCCGCGAGGCCGAACGCGAAAGCCCGCTGACCGTGTGGCTGCTGCTGGACGCCAGCGCCTCGATGGCGCAAGCCGACCAGGCCAACCCCGACTGGCGCCGGCTGGACGCGGCGAAATCGCTGGCTGCCTGCATCGCCGAGCTGGCATTGGCGCAGGGCGACCGCTTCGGCCTGGTGGTGCTGGCCGAAGACGGCCTGCAGCTGCTGCCGCCCGGCCACGGCCCGCGCGGACGCGACCGTTTGTGGCTGGCGCTGCACGCGGTGCAGGCGCGCGGCGGGTTCCCGCAGGGCGATCGCCTCGCCCCGCTGTGGGAACGGATCGGCGGCCATGACCTGGTGGTGCTGCTCAGCGACGGTTTCGACGAAGGCGCGGTTGCGCTGGCCGAGACGCTGGCCAAGGCCGGTCGCGAGGTGCTGTTCCTGCAGCTGCTGACGGCGGAGGAGCGCGACTTCCCGTTCACCGATGGCCACCTGTTCCGCGACCCCGAAACCGGTGAACAGCTGCCCGGCGACGGTCGCCTGCTGCGCGAGGATTACCTGCGCCGCTTCGCCGAGGCCCAGCGCCAGCTGGATGCGCGCCTCGACGCCGCCGGCGTCGTCCACGCCCGCCACGTGCTGGACGAGCCGCTGGACCAGCCGCTGCGGCAGCTGTTCGCGCCGGGGCGGTCTTGAGCCTGTCCCTGCTCCTGCCCGCCGCGCTGGCGGCACTGGCCAGCCTGCTGCTGCCACTGCTGCTGCACCTGGCGCGGCGCGACAGCGTGCGCCCGCTGGACTTCGCCGCACTGCGCTGGCTGCGCGCCCGCCCGCGTCCGCGCCGGCGGCTGCGCTTCGACGAATGGCCGCTGTTGCTGCTCCGCCTGCTGTTGCTCGCGCTGCTGGCGCTGTGGCTGGCACGGCCGGTGCTGCACGGCGCACCGGACCTGCGACCGATGGTGGTGGTGATGCCGGGCGTGCCGGCTTCCGCCCTGCCCGCGCAGAAGCTGCCGGAAAACGCGCATCGCCACTGGCTGGCGCAGGGACTGCCAGCGCTCGATGCGCCACCGCCCGCCACGCCGCAGCCCATCGCCAGCCTGCTGCGTGAACTGGATGCGGACCTGCCGGCCGGCGTGCCGCTGGTGGTGCTGGCCACGGTCCGTTTTGACGGCGCTGATGGGCGCGTTCCGCAGCTGTCGCGGGAACTGGATTGGCGGGTCATCGATTCGGTGCCGGCCGCATCGAAACCGGCCACCAAACCACCGCCGCCAGCGCTTTACCTGCATGCGGATGCCGGGCACGCAGCCGCCCTGCGCCCGCTGCGCGCGGCGGCGCATGCGTGGCAGGGAAAGGTTTTCGACCTTGGCGCCGGCGCCACACCCCCGGATACCCGCGCGGTCGCGGTCTGGCTGTCATCCACCTCGATGCCGACCGCACTGCGGGATTGGGTTGCGCGCGGTGGTAGCGCGCTGCTCGCGCACGATGCGCCGCTGCCCGCAGGCATCGCGCTGGCGCCCGTCCTGCGCGATGCCGCGGGTGCACCGCTGCTGGAAAGCGGTGGCCTCGGCCGCGGGCGCCTGCTGCGCTTCCGCCAGCCGCTGCGCCCGGCGGACATGCCGCTGCTGCTGGAAGCCGAATTCCCGCAGCGCCTGCGCGAGGCGCTGGCACCGGCGATGCAGCCGCCCGCCCGCGCCGATGCCCGCGCCTTCGCACCCACCACCGGCGCCCGCGCGCAGCCAACGGCGCCACGCGACCTGCAGCCGTGGCTGGGCGTGCTGATCGCGCTGCTGTTCGCCATCGAACGCTGGCTGGCTACCGCCCGCCGCCGCGGAGCCAGTGCATGAGTGCCGACGCGCTGCCGCATGCCGCCTGGCGCGCCGCTCGGCTTCGCGCGCTCGCCATGCTTGCCGCGTTCGCACTGCCGTGGCTGGCGGCGCTGGCCGCCATCGCGCAGCGCTTCGGCGGACGCACGCTGGCGATGCTTGTGGTCGGCATCGCCCTGTTGCTGCTCGCCTTCGTCGCCGGCCTGCAATGGCGGCGCCTGGACGTGCGCTGGCTGCTGCGCGCGCTCAATGCGCGAAGCGACATGGAGGACAGCGCCGACCTGCTCGCCGCACCGCCCGCGGCCGGTACGCTGCGACAGCTGCAGCGGCAGCGCCTGCAGCAGCGGCTGGCGGCAAAGCCTGCCGAGTTGCGCCCTGTGTGGCCGTGGCTGCGGCTGGCGGTATCGACGCTGGCGGCTGCACTGCTGCTGGCTGCTGCGTTGTTGTGGCCGCCGCGCCCAGCAGAATTGTCGGTCGGTGTCGTGCCAGCCGCTCCGGCCGCGACCTCACCCCTGCGCCTGACATCCAGCCAGCTGCAGATCACGCCCCCGCGCTATACCGGCCTGCCCCCGCGCCGCGTCAGCGCACTGTCTGCCTCCGCACCGCAGGGCACGCAGCTGCGCTGGGCGCTGGCATTCAACGGCACGCCGGATCGTGTCGCGCTGGTCTTCCTCGATGGCCGGCGCCTGCCGCTGCAACAACGCGACGGCGGCTGGCATGCCGGGCAGCGGCTCGATGCCTCGGCGCTGTACCGGATCGAGCTGGACGGCCGCCTGCTGGATGCCGGCAAGCCGCATCGTCTCGATGCCCTGCCCGACCGCCCGCCGCAGCTCAAGGTGCTGGCACCGGCGCGTATCCTGAGCCTCGCGCCACCGACGCAATCCGGCTGGGAGCTGGCCTTCGAGGTGGAGGACGACTACGGCGTCGCCACGCAGGCCACGCTGCAGCTCACGCTCGCGCAGGGCAGCGGCGAGAACATCACCTTCCGCGAAATCAGCCTGCCGCTGCAGGGCCAGGGCGCGTCGCTGCGCCGCCGCTTCAGCCATCGCGTGGCGCTGGGCGCTCTCGGCCTGCAGGCAGGCGACGACCTGATCGCCCGACTGGTGGCGCGGGACAACCGCAGCCCGCAGTCGCAGGTCGTGCGCAGCCCCGCGCTGATCCTGCGCCTGCAGGCCGCCGCCAGCGAGGAGCCCAGCGGCATCGAAGGCGTGGTCAAGCGCGTCCTGCCCGCGTACTTCCGCAGCCAGCGGCAGATCATCCTCGACGCCGAAGCGCTGCTGAAGCAGAAGCCCAAGCTTGCCGCCGAACGCTACCTGCAGAAATCCGATGCGCTCGGGGTGGACCAGCGCATCCTGCGCCTGCGCTACGGCCAGTTCCTTGGCGAGGAGGCCGAAGATGGCCCGGCGCTGCCTACCGCCGATGCGGGCGGACACGAAGCAGACACCGGCGACCATGCCGGCCACGACTACCCCGCGCCTGCGCCCGCCACCACCTTCGGCCAGGACGTCGATCTGCTGGAAGCCTACGGGCATACCCACGACCATGCCGAAGCCGCCACCCTGCTCGACCCGCAGACCCGCGCCACCCTGAAGCTGGCGCTGGACCAGATGTGGCAGTCCGAACTGCAGCTGCGCCAGGGCCATCCCGAGCGAGCGCTGCCGTTCGCTTACAAGGCGCTGGGCTACATCAAGCAGGTGCAGCAGGCCGAACGCATCTATCTGGCGCGGGTGGGCCCCCAGCTGCCGCCAATCGACGAGGGTCGCCGTCTTGGCGGCAAGCGCGAAGGACTGGCACCGCGCCCGGACCCGCTGCGCGCCGCGCCGCCAAGCGATGGCGATATCACCGCGCTGTGGCAGCAGCTGGACGCCGCGCCGGCGCGTGCGGTGCCCACGCAGTCCTTGGTCACGCTGCAGGCCTGGTTGCGCCGGCACGGCCAACGCGCCGCCGATCCACTGGCGCTGCAGGCCGCGCTTGATGAACTGCAGCGCGACCCTGCCTGCGCCGAGTGCCGCGAACGCCTGCGCGCCCAGCTGTGGCCGCTGCTGCCCACGCCGCCGGCAGCGGTCCGGCGCCGGCCGGCGCCGGACGCGCAGGGGCAGCGCTACCTCGACGCACTGGATGGGGAGGCGAAGCGATGACCGCGGCCATGCCCGAAGTGCTTGCCGCCAGCCTGCTGGCGCTGGCCGCGCTGCTGACCTGCGCACGGTTGCTGCGCGGCCACCTGCGCCGCGATCGCACGCAGCCCCCAACGCGCTGGAAGCTGCCGCTGCTGCTGATGGCGCAGCCGCTGCTGGCGGCGCTGCTGTTCTTCGGTCTGTTTCCGCCGGCGCGCCCGCTCGATGCCGGGGTGATGACCGTCTATACCGCCGGCGCGAATCCCGCTGCGGCCGATGCCGGCACGCTGCGCATTGCACTGCCGGAAGCGCCTGCAGGCACCGGCGCGGAGCTCGCGCCCGACCTAGCCACCGCCCTGCGCCGCCACCCCGGCATCCGCGGCCTTCGGATTGTCGGCAGCGGGCTGGACGTGCGCGACGTGGACGCGGCCCGCGGCCTCCCGCTGCGTTTCCATCCCGCACCGCGCCCGGCCGGCATCGTTGACCTGCAGGCGCCGGCGACGGTTGCGCCCGGCAATGCCTTCCGCGTGCATGGTCGGATTGGCGGTATCGAGGCCGGCACGCTGGAACTCCTGGACCCCGCGGTGCGTGTCATCGCACGCACGCCCGCCTCTGCAGACGGCGACTTCGCCCTGCAGGGCGTGGCGCGCAGCGTCGGTGCGTTCTCTTTCCAGCTACGCCTGCGCGATGCGAAAGGCCAGGTCCGCGACAGCCTTCCATTGCCGCTGCAGGTCATCGCGCCCGCCACGCCGCGCCTGCTGGTGCTGGCCGGCGCACCCGATCCCGAACTGAAATACCTGCGCCGCTGGGCGCTGGATGCCGGCGTCGGCCTGCATACGCGGGTGTGTGTCGGTGCCGGACTGGTGCTGGGCGATGCACCGGTGGCGCTGGAAGATGCCAGCCTGCGCCGGTTCGACGCCGTGCTGCTGGACACTCGCAGCCTGCAGGCACTGGGCGATGCCGAACTGCGCGCGCTCACCCGCGCCATCCGCGATGGCCTGGGCCTGCTGCTGCGGCTGGATGCGCCGCTGTCGCCGGTCGTGCGCTCCCGACTGCGGGGCTGGGGCTATGCGGTGGATGCAGACACCCGCAGCGCGCCGGTGCAGCTGGCGAACACGACCCTGCAATCGGCTGGCGAGCCCGCCCTGCCCGGCCTGAGCCGAACCGTGGCGGCCGTGCAGGCCGGTGATGCATTGCCGCTGCTGCGCGACGTGCAGGCGCAGCCGCTGGCATGGTGGCGTCCGCTGGGACGCGGCCGGGTCGGGCTGGTGGCACTGACCGACAGCTACCGGCTGCCACTGGCTGGCCACGCCGCCATCCATGCACGCGTGTGGAGCGAGATGCTGGCGGGCATCGCCCGCCCCGCCACTGCTGCCACGCCGACACCGCCTGCCGGTCCGATCTGGGCTGGCCAGCGTGCGGTGGTGTGCGGCGTCGATGGGAACGCCGCGGTGATCGCTCCCAACGGCAACCGCGTGACCTTGGCCATCGATCCGGCAAGCGGTGCGCGCAATTGCGCCGCGTTCTGGCCGCGCATCTCCGGCTGGCACCGGTTGCAGGCGCGCAACACGCAAACCGCATTCGTGGTTCTGCCGGCCGGCGTGGGACTGGCCTGGCAGGCGCAGCGGCGCTTCGATGCCACCGCGGCGCTGGCCGCGCAGTCGCCCACGGTGCAGGCAGCGCGCGCTACCGCGGTTCAACGCGGCGCGTCATGGCCATGGCTGGCCGCGTGGCTGGCGCTCGCAGCGCTGACGTGGTGGTTGGAGCGGCGGCGGACAACGCCGCAGGCGCAGTGATTCAGCGCTTCTTGCGGACGTACAGCACCAGCGCGTGATCGGCGATCTCGTAGCCGTGTTCGGCAGCGATCTTCTGCTGCAGCTGCTCGATTTCGTCGCTGTGGAACTCGATCACCTTGCCGCTATCGAGATCGACCATGTGGTCGTGGTGTTCGCCGCGATCCAGCTCGTAGACGGCGGTGCCGCCCTCGAAGTTGTGCTTGAGCACCAGGCCGGCGGATTCGAACTGGGTCAACACGCGATAGATGGTGGCAAGGCCGATCTCCTCGGACTCGGCCAGCAGCTGGCGGTAGATGTCCTCCGCGGTCATGTGGCGGGGCTTGGCGTGCTCCAGCAGCTCCAGGATGCGCAGCCGCGGATGGGTGACCTTGAGCCCGGCCTTGCGAAGATCCTGCGACATCGACATCTCTCCGTGAATCAATCCAGTGCCGCCTGCCGGCATGTGAACGCCGCCGCCGCGTCTCGCGGCAATACGGGTTGCGGCGGGTCGATGCGACGTGCCGGGAGTGTATCATCGGCACTTCCGCCACTGCCCCGCCCTGCCGATGCGCAAGCTGCTCGTACTCCTCCTTGCAACCCTGCTGGTCAGCGGCTGCGGCCTGCTGTACCGGCAACCGGTGTTCCAGGGCAACCTGCTCGACAAGACCGCGGTGGACCAGCTGCAGGCGGGCATGGACCGGCAACAGGTGATGGTGCTGCTGGGCACGCCGTCGATCCGCGACCCCTTCCACCACGACCGCTGGGATTACGTCGCCAGCCAGCGCATCGGCCGCACCGGCAAGCCGGAGGTGAAGGCCATGACGCTGTGGTTCGAGAACGGCCAGTTGTCGCGCTGGGAAGGCGAATATTTCCCCGAACAGGATTCCGAGCTGTCGCGCGACGCGATCCGCTACTTCGGCCCGAACCTGGCCAAGGACAAGAACAAGCGCCGCCGCTGAGACGGCGTCAACTGCGCTGGCGCCCGCGTGGCGCCGCGCTCCCGGCGCGCTGCCTGCGCGCCTGCTTGGGGTCGCACTGCAGGGCGCGCAGCAATTCGATCCGGTCGCCTGCATGCAGGCGCGTCTGCAACGTCGCCGCCTGCCCGAATACCGCCAGCGCGACGAACTCGCCCTCCAGCCGCCAGCCGGCCACATCCAGCGCATCGCCGACACAGGCGCCCGCGTCCAGTTCCAGGTCGATGTGCTCGGCGTGATGCGGCCTCGCGCGCGCCAGTTGCACGCGCATCAGTCTTCCCTCTTGTCCGCCTCGCGCACGAAGTCGTCCACCATGCGGTCGGCCAGTCCCTGCATGCCCAGCTGCAGCGCGGGCGCCAGCAGGCGGTTCTGCGGCTCGAAATCCAGCCGCAGCGACACCTTGCAGGCCGACTCGTCCAGCGCATGGAACTCCCAGCGCCCCTGCAGGCGCCGGAACGGCCCGTCGCGCAGCGCCATGTCGATGTGGTGCGGCGGGCTGAGCTGGTTCTCGGTAGTGAACCAGGTGTAGAAGCCGCCGACGCCCAGATCCAGCCGCGCTACCAGACGCCCTTCCCCCTCCTCCAGCAACTGCGCCTGCCGGCACCAGTCGAACCGGCGCGGGTAAGCGGCGACATCGTTGACAAGGGTGAACATCCGGGAGGCTGAATGTTCCACGAGGGCACTGCGCAGAATGACGGGCATCGAAAGATCCGGGCCGCGTGGACGCACCGCGGCGCGTCCGGATCGGCGAGAATGGCGGGATGAGCAAGAAGAACGGCAAGGATAAGCCAAACGGCGGCGGCACCATCGCCCTCAACAAGCGCGCGCGCCACGAATACAGCTTCGAACAGAAGTTCGAGGCCGGGTTGTCGCTGCAGGGCTGGGAGCTGAAGGCGATCCGCGCCGGGCGCGCCAACATCGGCGATGCCTACGCGGTGGTGCTGCAGGGCGAACTGTTCCTGATCGGCGCACAGATCACCCCGCTGATCCAGGCATCCACCCACGTCATCGCCAACGACCGCCGCACCCGCAAGCTGCTGTTGCACCGGCACGAGATCGACACGCTGATGGGCCGCATCCAGCGTGACGGCTACACCTTGGTGCCGACCGCGCTCTATTGGAAAGGCAACAAGGTGAAGGTCGAGCTGGCGCTGGCGAAGGGCAAGCAGACCCACGACAAGCGTGAAGCCAGCAAGGAGCGCGACTGGAACCGCGAGAAGCAGCGGCTAATGCGCCGACACAACAAGGACGCCTGAGCTGCGCGCCACGAGGCGCGCCTTGTGGCGCGCCAATGCATGCGAAGGAAGCGCACAAACGAAAACGGCCGCCACTGGGGCGACCGCTTGCGTGTGTTGCGACGTCTACCGATTCCGAAGGTGGCGTCCCCACGGGGATTCGAACCCCGGTCGCTACCGTGAAAGGGTAATGTCCTAGGCCTCTAGACGATGGGGACAGAACCGGAAACGCTTTGAAAAATGGTGGAGCCAGGCGGGATCGAACCGCCGACCTCCTGCATGCCATGCAGGCGCTCTCCCAGCTGAGCTATGGCCCCACGGGGCTGGAAAGACGCGCATTCTGGGGGTGAAATCAGGAACCGTCAAGCGTTTTTTCAATAATTTTTCAGCGCGTCTTCATCGGCATGCAGCGTGGCCACGCCATGCCCGCGTTCTGCGAGGTATTGCAGCCACTTGCCGAGGAAGGTGTTCATGCGCAGGCGGTGGTCGAGGATGCGCTGCGGAGGCGGATACATGCCGATCACGTCCTGCCAGCGGCTGCCGGCATAGCAGTGCGTGGCTTCCACCTGGCGCGCGTCGCGGTACAGGCGCAGGCTCGCCGACGGATCAGCCATGCCGGTCTGCGGATCGATCAGGCCGTAGCTCATGCGCAGCTCGCTGGTGTAGGCGTGCCGCTCCACCACCTCCAGTCGCACGTCGAGGCCGTCGCCGATCGAGGAGACATACGTACCGCAACCGAGATCGGACACTTCGAACAGCCGCTGCAGCTGCGCATGGTTTTCCGAATACAGGCCCATCAGCCAGCCGAAGCGGCTGATGGAAGGAAGGCGGGCGCGGCGTGCGAGTGCAGTGGTCATGGATCGATCGTACACGCGCACCGATGCCCGCGGCAGGATTGACGCCGGCATCGCGCAGGCACAGGCTGGTGGGGTTTTCCGTGGCGCGGAAATCGCTCAGTACATCTCGCGGTTGATGCCCAGGTGTTTCATCACCCGGCTGGAGATTTCCTCGATCGAGGCATTGGTGGTGCTGAGCAGTTCGATGCCCTCGCGGCGCAGCATCGTCTCGGCCTGCGCGACTTCGCGCCGGCAGGTGTCCAGTTGCGCATAGCGCGAATCCGGCCGCCGCTCCTGGCGGATCTGGTGCAGGCGCAGCGGATCGATGGTCAGGCCGAACAGCTTGCCGCGGTACTGGCGCAGCCTGGCCGGCAGGCGTTCGCTTTCCAGGTCCTCCGGGGTCAACGGGTAGTTGGCCGCCTTCACCCCGTGCTGCAGGGCGAGGTACACGCAGGTCGGTGTCTTGCCGGCGCGCGAGACCGCCACCAGGATCACGTCGGCATCCGAGTAGTCCGGCTTGACCCCATCGTCGTGGGTCAGCGCGTAGTTCATCGCGTTGATGCGCTGGTGGTAGATGTCGAAGTCCACGATGCCGTGCGCACGGCCGATCTGGGCCTCGCGGCTGCGCCCGAGCTCCTCCTCCAGGGGGGCAATGAACGGTGCGAACACATCCAGCATCAACGCCCCGCTCTCGGCGAGCAGGTAGTTGAGGTTGGGGTCGACGCAGGAATTGACCACGATCGGTCGCAGCCCCCGCGCCACGCCGGCGGCGCGGATGCGCTCGGCGGCCTCCATGGCCTTCTCCGGCGTATCCACGAACGGCAGCCGGTCGCTGGAGAAACGCAGGCCGCTGAACTGGGTCAGCAGGCTGTGGCCGATGGTTTCGGCGGTGATGCCGGTGCCGTCGGAGACGTAGAACACGGGTCGAGCGGATTCCATCGGGATTCCTCGCGGGCGCTCGGGGTAAAATAGCGGACTTCCGCGCGCCTGCGCCGACCACGCCCTCACGGAGCCCGCCTTGACCACCCCCGCCTCGACCAGCAACGTCCTCTGGTTGCACGACCTGCGCCTGTCCGACCTCGCCCAGGTGGGCGGCAAGAACTCCTCGCTGGGCGAAATGATCGGCCAGCTGGCCGACCTGGGCGTCTCGGTGCCGGGCGGCTTCGCCACCACGGCCGATGCGTTCAAGGACTTCATCGCCCACAACGACCTGCATGCGCGCATCTACGACAAGTTGGCGACGGTCGACGTGGAGGACGTGCCGGCACTGACGAAGGCCGGCGCCGAGATCCGCGGCTGGGTGATCGATGCCCCGCTGCAGCCGCAGTTGGACGCCGACATCCGCGCCGCCTACGCACAGCTGTGCGCGGAGGCGGGCAGCGCGGACATCGCGGTCGCGGTGCGCTCCTCCGCCACCGCCGAGGACCTGCCCGACGCCAGCTTCGCCGGCCAGCAGGAAACCTTCCTCAACGTGACCGGCGCCGACGACGTGGTGCGCAAGGTCAAGGAAGTCTTCGCCAGCCTGTACAACGACCGCGCGATCGCCTACCGCGTGCACCACGGTTTCGCCCATGAGGACGTGTTCCTGTCCGCCGGCATCCAGCTGATGGTGCGCTCCGACGTCGGCGCGTCCGGCGTGCTGTTCACCCTCGACACCGAATCCGGCTTCCGCGACGTGGTGTTCGTCACCGCCAGCTATGGCCTGGGCGAGATGGTCGTGCAGGGCGCGGTCAACCCGGACGAGTTCTACGTCTACAAGCCCACCCTGCAGGCCGGCAAGCCGGCGATCCTGCGCCGCTCGCTGGGCAGCAAGCAGCTGCGCATGGTCTATTCCGATGCGCCGGGCGAGCGCGTGCGCACCGAGGACACGCCAGCCGAACTGCGCGGAAGGTTCTCGATCACCGACGCCGACGTGCAGGAACTGGCCAAGCAGGCGCTGGTCATCGAGCAGCACTACGGCCGGCCGATGGACATCGAGTGGGGCAAGGACGGCCACACCGGCAAGCTGTACATCCTGCAGGCGCGCCCGGAGACGGTGAAGTCGCGCGCGCACGCCACCCAGATCGAGCGCTACACCCTGGGCGGCCGCGGCAAGGTGCTGTCCGAGGGCCGCGCCATTGGCCACAAGATCGGCAGCGGCACCGCGCGCGTGGTGCGCTCGCTTGAGGACATGAACCGGGTGCAGCCCGGCGACGTGCTGATCGCCGACATGACCGACCCCGACTGGGAACCGGTGATGAAGCGCAGCGCCGCCATCGTCACCAACCGCGGCGGCCGCACCTGCCACGCGGCGATCATCGCCCGCGAGCTGGGCGTGCCGGCGGTGGTTGGCACCGGCGACGCGCTGGATTCGATCCAGGATGGCGACACCGTCACCGTCAGCTGCGCCGAGGGTGACACTGGTTTCATCTACCAGGGTGCCCTGCCCTTCGAGCGCACCACCACCGACCTCGGCAACATGCCGCCGGCGCCGCTGAAGATCATGATGAACGTGGCCAACCCGGACCGCGCCTTCGACTTCGGCCAGCTGCCGAACGCCGGCATCGGCCTGGCCCGCCTGGAGATGATCATCGCCAGCCACATCGGCGTGCACCCGAAGGCGCTGCTGGAGTACGGCAAGCAGGATGCCGACACCAAGGCCAGGATCGACGCCCGCATCGCCGGCTACGAAAGCCCGGTGGAGTTCTACGTCGAGCGCCTGAAGGAAGGCATCGCGACGATCGCCGCGTCGGTGTATCCGAAGCCGGTGATCGTGCGCCTGTCGGACTTCAAGTCCAACGAATACGCCAACCTGCTCGGCGGCTCGAAGTACGAGCCGCACGAGGAAAACCCGATGATCGGGTTCCGTGGCGCCTCGCGCTACATCGACCCCAGTTTCAAGGACGCGTTCGCGCTGGAATGCGTCGCGGTCAAGCGCGTGCGCGAAGCGATGGGCCTGAACAATGTCTGGGTGATGATCCCGTTCGTTCGCACCCTGGATGAAGGCCGCAGGGTGGTCGAGGAGCTGCGCGAGAACGGCCTGGTGCAGGGCGAGAACGACCTCAAGATCATCATGATGTGCGAGGTGCCCTCGAACGCGCTGCTGGCCGACGAGTTCCTGGAGATCTTCGACGGGTTCAGCATCGGCTCCAACGACATGACCCAGCTCACGCTGGGCTTGGACCGCGACAGCGCCATCGTGGCCGGACTGTTCGACGAGCGCGATCCGGCGGTCAAGAAGATGCTGTCGATGGCAATCCAGTCGGCGCGCGCCAAGGGCAAGTACGTCGGCATCTGCGGCCAAGGACCCAGCGACCATCCGGACCTCGCCCAGTGGCTGATGGAACAGGGGATCGAGTCGGTGTCGCTGAACCCGGACACCGTGGTCGATACCTGGCTGGCGCTGGCGAAGGCCAAGCACTGACGCGTCGCAGCGCGACCTTGCCCTTGGGGCAAGGTCGACGCTGGATGCGCTTCTCGTCGACAACGAATGCAGCGGCCTTGGCGTGCCTGCGCGCAGCACGCAGGCCGCCGGGGTCGTGACCTCGAGCCTGCGCTGGAAGACATCAAGGCGCACCGCGCGGTGGAAGGCCGGCGACTTCCGCCTTCTACCTGCACCACCGTCATCACCGGCGCCGTGGAGCGCGTCCGGCCGAAAGGGATGACGTTGGTGGCGATCATGTATAGAAATGGCACCAGCCTGAAATCAGGCGTCGGATCGCCGCACCGATGGTGGGTGGCATGGTCCCCTCCGCGCTGATGACGCTGGTGGTGATCCCGATGATCCATGCACTGGTGAAGCAGCCCTGCCCGGCGCCCACCGACTGATCATGCCGGCAAGCCGCGGGGCACGCTGATCGTGCCTTTGCGGCCTGCACGTTATCCTGAAGGCGCCTGCTGCGATCACATCGCTGCCACACCGCACACACAGGAGCCGAGATGCAGCCCAGCGTTCCCGCCATCACCCCGCAACATGACCAGGCCGCCCGGCTGGCGAACGAGCTGCGTGGCATCGACTGGCTGCAGCTGCTCGAAGCCTGGGGCCTGCGGCTGCTGGCGGCGCTGGCGATCTTCATGGTCGGCCGCTGGTTGGCACGGCGGATGAGCACCGGTCTCGGACGCGTGCTCGGGCGCGCCAACGTGGACGGAACGCTGAGCGGCTTCCTCGGCAACATCGCCTACGCGGTGATGCTCGTGCTGGTGATCATGACCGCGCTGGCCGCCATCGGCATCCCCACTACCTCGATGTTCGCGGTGCTGGGCGCGGCTGGCCTGGCGGTGGGCCTGGCGCTGAAGGACTCGCTGTCCAACATCGCCTCGGGGGTGATGCTGATCGTGCTGCGGCCGTTCCGCGCCGGCGACCACGTGGTGATTGCCGGTCAGGAAGGCACGGTGCTGGAGATCCGGGTGTTCCAGACCAGGCTGCGCGCGTTCGATCACCGCGTGGTGATCCTGCCCAACAGCGAGATCACCACCGCTCCGATCATCAACCATTCGCAGCTGCCGCAGCGCCGCTTCGATGTCACCGTCGGCGTGGGCTACGACGACGACCTGCACAAGGCCCGCACGCTGCTGCTGCAGATCGCCACCAGCGACCCGAAGGTCCTCAAGGACCCGGCGCCGGTGGTGCAGGTGGTCAACCTCGGCGAGAGCAGCGTGGACCTGACCCTGTTCGCCTTCGCCCGCAACGAGGACTTCGGCGATGCGCGCAGCCGGGTCATCGAGGCGATCCGCAACGAGCTGATCGGCAACGGCCTGAACATCCCCTACCCCCAGCGCGACCTGCACGTCTACCATCGCGACGCCGACGGCCGCCCGATCGCCGACATCCTGCTGCGCGGCGTGGCCGATGACGGCGACCTGCCTGCCAGGCGCGAACGCTGAGGCTTCCCGGCGTCGGCTCAGCCAGCGATGCGGTTGCGACCGCCCCGCTTCGCTTCGTAAAGCAGGGCATCTGCACGCGCAACCAGATCCTCGATGCGCAGCGTGCCGGCGCGGTCGGCGATGCCGGCGCTGACCGACAGCCGCCAGTCCGGGGCGTAGGCGCTGCAATCGATCCGTTCCACCGCCTGGCGCATCGCCTCGCAGATGTCGCGGGCGCGTTCCAGCGGCACCCGCTCGAACAGCACGGCGAACTCCTCGCCGCCCCACCGTGCCAGCATTCCCGCCCCGTCCAGCGCATCACGCAGCGCATGCGCGACGGCGATCAGCGCCTGATCGCCCGCGGCGTGCGAATAGCGGTCGTTGATCTGCTTGAAATTGTCGATGTCGAACAGCGCGAAACACAGCGGCCGGCGATTGCGCAGTGCTCTTCCGAACGCCAGCTGCAGCTCCGCGTCCAGGCTGCGGCGATTGCCCACGCCTGTCAGCGCGTCTTCCAGCGCCATCCGCGCGAACGCTTCCGACTGCTGGCCCAGCCTGTCCAGCAGCACCGATTTCTCGAGATCGGATTCGCGCAGACGTTCCGCATGCAGGCGGAGGTCGCGCGTGCGCTCCGCCACCGTATCTTCCAGCAGCGCTGCACGCCTCCGCAGGCTGCCCACCCGCCAGAGGTAGATGGCGTACACGCAGGCCAGCCCCAGCAGGATCGCGGCGACAATGAAGCCGCGCCGCTGCCAGGGCTGCGGTGCGATCTCGATGGCAACCGAGGTCACTTCGCTGCTCCAGCCCTGGTCCAGGCCGGGGGCGGACACGTTGACGTGGAAGCGGTAGCTGCCCGGGTCGAGGTTGGTGTACTGCGCGCTGCGCAGGTTGCCGCGCTCCACCCAGCCAGGATCGAAGCCCTCCAGCTGGTAGCGGTAACGCAGGAACCGCGGCATCTGGAAGCTCAGCGCGGCGAAACGGAACTCCAGCTTGCGCGTACCCGCCGGCAGCCGCAGCACCTCGTCCAGGTGCACGGGCTTGCCGTCGGCCAGCACCTGTTCAACCACCACCCGTGGCAGGCCGTGCCGGTAGCTCTGCAGTGAGCCCGGGTCCACAGCCGCGGCGCCGCGGGCGGTGGCGATCCAGAGGTTGCCGCGCCCGTCCCGCATTGCCGCTGGCCCGGAGCCGCCGTTGCACTGCGAACTGACCAGTCCGTCCGCTTCGCCGAAGTGGTCGACGGTCAACTGCGCCCGGCGACCGGCCAGCACGGCCTCCGCCTCGGCGCGCGCGATCCGCAGCACGCCACGGTTGGACGTCAGCCACAGGTAACCCCGCCGGTCGTCGAGGATCGAGAACAACGTATCCACGGGCAGTCCGTGTTCAAGACCCAGGCCGCGCAGGCGACCCTGGCTGTAGCGCAGCAGCCCACGGTCCGTGGCCAACCACATCGTGCCATCGGCATCCTCGTGGAAGTCGAAGACATCCTGTGCGCCGCGGACCAGATCCGCATCCAGTGGCACCACCTCGTCATTCACGATCCGCGCCACGCCGTTGCTGGTCCCCACCCAGAGCGTGCCGTCGCGGGCCACATGCAGGGCGATGATGAACTCGCGTGGCAGCCCCTGCGCCACGCCGAACTCGCGGAACTGCCCGCCGCGAAGCCGCGCCAGTCCGCGCGTGGTGCCGATCCAGACGGTGCCATCGTCGCCTTCCGCCAACGCACGGATCTGGTTGCTGCCCGGCATGCCGTCGGCGGAGTCGTAGCGCGCCACCACCTTGCCGTCGCGCAGCCGCAGCACGCCATCGGTGTAGGTGCCGACCAACAGGCTGCCGTCGCGTGCCTGCAACAGGCTGAGGATGGAATCGCCGGGCAGGCCTTCGGCCTTGGTGTAGCCGGCAACGATGGCATTGTCGCGCCACAGGTTGAGGCCGCGCCCGGTGCCGATCCAGATGCCCCCATCCGGCGCCGGCGCCACCGCGCGCACGTAGTCGTCGGTCAGCCCCTGCTCGCTGTTCCAGGTAGTGAACGGCGCATCGCTCAGGCGCATCAGGCCGGCATTCGTCCCCACCCAGACGCTGCCTTCGCGGTCGGCCAGCAGGGACGCCACCCGGTTGTTCGGCAGCTCGCGTCGGCTGGTGAAGTGCTCCACGCCCGAGCCGGACAGCCGGAACAGGCCGTTGTTGATGGTGCCGATCCACAGATGCCCGGCACCGTCCTCGGTGAGGCTGGGCACGCCATCCTCGGGCAGTCTGGGGGACAGCCGCTCGAAGCGCCCGCTGCTGGCATCCCGCCGGTACACCCCGCGTTCGGTGCCCACCAGCAGGACGCCAGCCCGCGTCTGCAGCAGGCGGAACACCGGCGCCTGCGGCAGGCCCGACAATGTGCCCACCCGGATCGCACGGTCGCCCACAACGTGGACCAGGCCAGCCGCGGTGGCGGCCCACATGCTGCCGTCACGGTCTTCCAGCAGGCTGAACACCACGTCGCTGGGCAAGCGTCCGTTCGCCACGTTGAACTGCAGGGCGCGGCCGCCCTCCAGCATGCTCATGCCCATGCTTTCGGTCGCCGCCCACAGGCGGCCGCGGCGATCCAGCACGGCGTCGAGGATCTCGTCCTGCGCCAGGCCATCGGCGCGGGTCCAGGTGCGCCAGCGGTCACCCTGCTTGACCGCCACCCCGCCCCGCGAGGTGCCGATGACCACTGCACCGTCCGCGGCTGCGCGCACCGAGCGCACGCCGTTGTCCTTCAGGGCGGGCGTGTTGCTGCGGTCGAACTGATGGAACTCCAGTCCGTTGTAGCGCACCAAGCCTTCCCAGGTGCCGAGCCACAGGTAGCCGTCAGGCGTCTGGGCGATGGCGTTGATCTGGTTGTGGGGAAGCCCTTGGCGGGTGGTCCAAGTTTCCCGGTAGAAGGCTGAAATCGGTTTCTCCGGACGCGCCGGTGCTGGCGCCTGCACTTGCGTGGCCTGCGTGGCCGCGGTCGCGGGCCGGGGCACCACCGACCACGCACACGACAGGGCCAGCAGCCCGAAGGCCACCAGCCCCATTGCCCTCCGTACGCCCCCCGCGGACATCAGGCAGCCGTCCGGGTCAGCCCACGGCCGATCCGGCCATGGTGCCCATGTGTTTGCGATAGTGGCGCAGCTCCTCGATCGAATCGTGCACATCACTCAGTGCAGTGTGCGCGGACGTCTTCTTCACGCCCTCGAGCACCGCCGGCGACCAGCGACGCGCCAATTCCTTGAGCGTGCTGACGTCGAGGTTGCGGTAGTGGAAATGCCGCTCCAGCGCGGGCATCAGTCGATGCATGAAACGCCGGTCCTGGCAGATCGAATTGCCGCACATCGGGGAGGCGTTGGCCGGGACCCATTCCTGCAGGAATGCCAGCGTGCGCGCCTCGGCCTCGGCCAGCGGCACGCCCTCTTCCAGCACCCGGCGCCACAGCCCTGACCCACCGTGCTGGGTGCGGTTCCACTCGTCCATCGCCTCCAGTGTGGCCAACGGATGGGCAACGGCCAGTTCGGGCCCTTCCGCCAGCACGTTGAGCTGGCCGTCCGTCACCACGGTGGCGATCTCGAGGATGCCATCGCGCTCGGTATCCAGCCCGGTCATTTCCAGGTCGATCCAGATCAGGCGGTCTTGGGTGGGATCGGCAGCCATGGGCTCGCACACGCATTGGGGTGAGGGCATGATAGCCGCTCGCCGACGGGACGCCGCATGCTGCAGACCACCGCCAACGCCATCGGCCACCACGCGATCCTGACCGCGATGCTGGCCCCGGCCTTCTTCCTCACCGCCACCGCCGGCCTGCTGGCCTCTGCCAATACCCGGCTGGCGCGGGTCGTGGACAGACTGCGCGTGCTGATCGCCAGCTGGGAGCACGATGCAACCGACGCCGGCGAGCGCGAGGAGCAGATCCGCCGCCACCGCCAGCGCGCGCACCTGGTGCTGCGGGCCTGCCGTCTGCTGTACGGCGCCCTGGCCAGCTTCGTCGGCACCAGCCTGGCGCTGGCCACCGATGCGCTGGTGGGATTCCGGATGGGGGCACTGCCCACCGCGATGGCGGTACTGGGCGTGTTGTTCCTGCTGGCCGCCAGCATCGCCATGTGGCGCGAGGTCAGCCTGGCGGTGAAAAGCTTCGATCTCGAGCTGGACCACAGCATGGCTGCACCGCGACGCCCGACCGCACCAGAAGACCCCGCGGGCCGCTGACGCGGCGGCGATCGGCTCAGGCGCCGCCCTTGCCCCGGCGAGCGCGGAAATAGGCGGTCAGCATCGGGCCGGCGATATCGGCCAGTACGCCGCCGGCCACCTCGACGCGATGGTTGTGGCGCGGATCGGCCAGCAGGTCGAACACGCTGCCGGCCGCACCCGTCTTGGGATCGAACGCACCAAACACGACCCGCGCCACGCGGGCGTGCACCATCGCCATCGCGCACATCGCGCAGGGCTCCAGAGTCACGTACAGCGTGCAGCCGATCAAACGATGATTGCCGAGGGCCGCGCCGGCGCGTCGCATCGCCACGATCTCGGCATGCGCGCTCGGATCGCATTCCGCGATGTTGCGGTTCCAGCCCTCGCCGACGACGTTGCCGTCGGCATCCACAACCACCGCACCGACCGGGATCTCGTCGTCCTCGTCGCGCGCTCGCTCGGCCAGCGCCAGCGCACGGCGCATCCAGCGTTCGTCGGTGGACTGGAGGTCGGTCATCGCCGGGTCGATGGAGTCGATGCGGATGGAGGGGAGAAGCGTGCGTGGCGGCAATGCGCCCCGGCCCCGTCTATTCGACGGGGCAATGAAGCGGCCGCGCGCCGGTGGCACGCAAACGGCCGCTTCATTCCCACTCGATCGTCGCCGGCGGCTTGCCGGAGATGTCGTAGACCACGCGCGAGACGCCGCGCAGCTCGTTGATGATGCGGTTGCTGACCGTGCCGAGGAAGTCATACGGCAGGTGCGCCCAGTGCGCGGTCATGAAGTCGATGGTCTCGACCGCGCGCAGCGCGATCACCCATTCGTAGGCACGGGCATCGCCGACCACGCCCACCGACTTCACCGGCAGGAACACCGCGAAGGCCTGCGAGGTCTTGTCGTACAGGCCGGCCTTGCGCAGTTCGTCGATGAAGATCGCATCCGCCTGCGCCAGCAGCTCGGCGTACTCCGGTTTCACTTCGCCGAGGATGCGCACGCCCAGGCCGGGACCCGGGAACGGGTGCCGGTAGACCATCTCGCGCGGCAGGCCGAGTTCGACTCCCAGCCTGCGCACTTCGTCCTTGAACAGCTCGCGCAACGGCTCCACCAGCCCGAGCTTCATGTGCTCGGGCAGGCCACCGACGTTGTGGTGGCTCTTGATGACATGGGCCTTGCCGGTCTTGCTGCCGGCCGACTCGATCACGTCGGGGTAGATCGTGCCCTGCGCCAGCCACTTGGCGTTCTTCAGCTTGTTCGACTCCTCATCGAAGATCTCGACGAACAGGCCGCCGATGATCTTGCGCTTGGCCTCCGGGTCGCTGACACCGGCCAGCGCCTTGAAATAGCGGTCGGCGGCGTTGACGCGGATCACTTTGACGCCCATGTGCTCGGCGAACATCGCCATCACCGCATCGCCCTCCTGCCAGCGCAGCAGGCCGGTATCTACGAACACGCAGGTCAGCTGGTCGCCGATCGCCCGGTGCAACAGCGCCGCGACCACCGAAGAATCCACGCCGCCGGACAGGCCGAGGATCACCTCGTCGGAACCGACCTGCTCGCGCACGCGGGCGATCTGGTCTTCGATGATGTTGGCCGCCGTCCACAGGGTGGCGCAGCCGCAGATGTCCACCGCGAAGCGGCGCAGCAGCGCCTCGCCGGCGGCGGTGTGGGTCACTTCCGGATGGAACTGAACGCCATAGATCTTCTTCGCGTCATTGGCGAGGGCGGCAATGCCGAGGCGATCGGTCTGCGCCGTCACCACAAAGCCTTCCGGCGCGCGGGCGACGTGGTCGCCGTGGCTCATCCACACGTTGCGCAGCGCGTCGGTCGTGGCCACCTTCGAGAGCAACGCGTCCTCGGCGATGATCTCCAGCGCGGCATGGCCGAATTCGCGCTGGTTGCCGGCCTCGGTGGCGCCGCCCAGCTGCACCGCCAGCGTCTGCATCCCGTAGCAGATGCCGAGGATCGGCACCCCTGCATCGAACACCTGCGGTGGCGCCGCGGGGCAGCCGGCTTCGGTGGTCGACTCCGGGCCACCCGACAGGATGATGCCCTTGGCGCCGAAGGCCGCGATCTCGGCCGGATCGTGGTCCCACGCCCAGATCTCGCAGTACACCCCGAACTCGCGGATGCGGCGGGCGATCAGCTGGGTGTACTGCGCGCCGAAGTCGAGAATCAGGATCTTGTCGGTGTGGATGTTGGTCATGTGCTGGCAGTTTTTCGGCATTGGATACAACAAAGGGAGTCTTGCGGCTCCCTTTGCGTGGATGGATCACCCGGCCCGGTAGTTCGGCGGTTCCTTGGTGATCTGCACGTCGTGGACGTGGCTCTCGCGCTGGCCCGCGCCGGTCACCTTGACGAATTGCGGCTGGCTGCGCATCTGCTCGACGGTCGCGCAGCCCACGTAGCCCATGGTCGCGCGCAGGCCGCCCATCAGCTGGTGCACCACCCCGGACAGCGGGCCGCGCACGGGGACGCGGCCCTCGATGCCCTCCGGCACCAGCTTGTCGGCGTCGGACGCGTCCTGGAAGTAACGGTCCTTCGAGCCCTTCTCCATCGCGCCCAGACTGCCCATGCCGCGGTAGCTCTTGTAGCTGCGCCCCTGGAACAGCTCGATCTCGCCCGGCGACTCCTCGGTACCGGCGAACAGGCCGCCGATCATCACGCTGGACGCACCCGCGGCCAACGCCTTGCCGATGTCGCCGGAGTAGCGGATGCCGCCGTCTGCGATCAGCGGGATGCGGTCCTGCAGCGCGCTGGCCACGATGTCGATGGCGGTGATCTGCGGCACGCCGACGCCGGCCACGATGCGGGTGGTGCAGATCGATCCGGGGCCGACGCCCACCTTGACCGCATCCGCGCCCGCGTCCATCAGCGCCAGCGCGGCATCGCCGGTGACGATGTTGCCGCCCACCACCTGCACCTGCGGGAAGCGCTTCTTGACCCAGGCCACGCGTTCGATCACGCCTTGCGAATGGCCATGCGCGGTGTCCACCACCACCACGTCCACGCCAGCCGCCACCAGCGCTTCCACGCGCTGCTCGGTGTCGCCGCCCACGCCGACCGCGGCGCCGACCAGCAGCCGCTCGCTGGCGTCGTAGGCGGCGTTGGGGTTGTCGGACTTCTTCTGGATGTCCTTGACGGTGATGAGGCCGCGCAGCTCGAAGTCGTCGTTGACCACCAGCACCTTCTCGATGCGGTGCTTGTGCAGCAGACCCATCACCTCGTCGTCGCTGGCGCCTTCCTTCACCGTGACCAGTTTTTCCTTCTTGGTCATGATGTGGCGGATCGGATCGTCCAGCTTCTTCTCGAAGCGCATGTCACGGCCGGTGACGATGCCGACCAGGTGACCGGACTCGTCGACCACCGGAACTCCGGAAATGTTGCGCGCGCGGGTGAGCTTGAGCACCTCGCCAATGCTAGTGTCGGGCCCCACGGTGAACGGGTCGCGGATCACCCCGGCTTCGAAATTCTTCACCCACGCCACCTGCGAGGCCTGCGCCTGCGCGGTCATGTTCTTGTGGATGATGGAAATGCCACCCAGCTGCGCCATTGCGACGGCAAGGCGCGCTTCACTCACGGTGTCCATTGCCGCCGAAGCGATCGGCAGACGGATGCGGAGGTCGCGGGTGAGGCGCGTTTCCAGCGAAACGTCCTTGGGCAGGACGACGGAATGCGCGGGGACGAGGGAAACGTCGTCGTACGTCAGTGCTTCAGCCAGGATGCGGAGCATCGGCAGACCCATGAGAAGTGGGGAAGCGCGTCATTGTAACCCTTTTTTCGTTTTCACTCCCGAAAACCGGGCCGGCGCCTCTCGCTGGATCGGCCACGGCCGGCCTCGCAAGCCGCTCCCCGATAGGCCGCCCCGTGGCCGATCCTCCGCACCAGGAGCGCGCATGCAGGAAGAACCTTCAGCCCTTCGCGTCCGCCAGCTCCGCGGCCTCGAGCGTGTTCTGCATCAGCGTGGCGACCGTCATCGGCCCTACCCCGCCCGGCACGGGCGTGATCCAGCTGGCGCGCTTGGCCGCCTCTTCATAGCCTACGTCGCCAACCAGCCGGCCATCGTCCAGACGGTTGATGCCGACGTCGATGACCACCGCGCCTTCTTTCACCCACTCGCCGGGGATCAAGCCGGGCTTGCCGGCGGCCACCACCAGGATGTCGGCGTCGCCGACATGGCGCTTGAGCACGTCCATCGGGGTGAACTTGTGGCAGCTGGTCACCGTGCAGCCGGCGATCAGCAGCTCCTGCCCCATCGGACGGCCGACGTGGTTGGACACGCCGACGATGGTCGCGCTCTGTCCGCGCACCGGCCGGTCGGTCCAAGCCAGGAGGGTGGTGATGCCGCGCGGCGTGCACGGGCGCAGGCCGAACTGGCGCAGCGCCAGATGGCCGACGTTCTGCGGGTGGAAGCCATCCACGTCCTTGTCGGGGTGGATGCGTTCGATCAGCGCGCTGGCGTCGCGGATGCCCGGCAGCGGCAGCTGGATCAGGATGCCGTGCACCCGCGGGTCGGCGTTGAGCCGGTCGATCAGCGCCACCAGCTCGGCTTCGCCGGTGCCCGCGGGCAAGTCGTAGTCGAAGGCCTGGATGCCCACTTTTTCGGCGGCGCGCTTCTTGTTGCGCACGTACACCGATGACGCCGGATCGCTGCCCACCAGCACCACCGCAAGGCCGGGCCGCGACTTGCCGGCGGCCAGGCGCGCGTCCACCTGCGCCTTCAGGCTGTCGAGGAGCGCGTCGGCGATGCGTTTTCCATCAAGGATTCTTGCGGTCATTCGGCGGGGCTGGGTAACGGGCGGATGCGCATTATCGCGCAGCGCGCCCGCCCGGCCTATTCCGAACCCTGCAGCGGCGCGTCCGGCTGTGCCACCTGCGGCACTACCTGGCCAGCGGCGGGGCAGCGCGGCACGCCCGAGCCCACCACGCAGTTCACGCAGCAGGTCGGCGCCACCGGTGCGCTGGGCAGGAAGCTGGGCGGCTCCACCGGGCCGATCTTCGCCAGCTCCACCTGAGGCTTGAGCTTGAGCACCGCCGCCCAGTCCTGTCGGTTGAAGCTGCAGGCGAGCAGCGTCTCCGGCGAGCATTCCACATCGCCATCCGAGCGGCGCGGCAAACCCCACAGCTGGCCCTGCGCATTGAGGTTGAAGATGCGCATGGTCACCGCCTGCTGCACGTTGCCGCCCACCGCATAGGCCTTGCCGTCGACGGTCGCGACGATCAGGTCGCAATGCATCGGCAGGCTGGTGGTGCTGCCGTCGATCGCCTTCAGCAGACCATCGTGGCCATACACGCGGCCGGTGCGCACGTAGCAGAGCATGTCGCCGGCTTCCAGCTTCGCCGACATCGGTTCCAGAAAGCGGTACGGACTGCCGGCGTCATCCTTGCGCGCCGCGCGCACGTAATCGAAATGGCTGGCCGAGCTGCGGAACCCCGGCACGCCGGCACGCTGCATCACCCAGCTGATGAAGGCGGCGGACCACGGGTTGTCGATGACGAAGCCGCGGCAGCCCAGGCCCGGGTACGCAAGGTTGAGCGCGGCGTAACCGCAATCGCTGGCCCCAGGCTTGAACCCCATCGGCGACAACAGGCCGCTGGCCTGCCAGTAGAACGCCACCCGCCGCCACGGCGAGCCACCATCCTTCAGCCCGTTGGCTTCAGCCTCGTAGGCATTGAGGCTGGCCAGCCTTCCGTCGGCGTCAATGAACGGCCGGTTCCAGCGCAGGTGTTCGTCGCAAGCGATGGCGGCGATACGGGTGGCCACCTGCGGGTCGGACTGGCGCTGCGCCAGCGTCGGGCACTGGTCGGTGGCAAACGCCTGCCCGGCGAACAACAGCAGGCCCGAGGCCAGCAGGCGACGCATCCATGCGAAATCGATCATCAGTCAGCTCCGGCGCACAGCGCCATGTAGTCGGGATAGCCAGTAAAAGCGCGATCCGGCGCGCAAACCGGACACTGCGGGTCGGGCTCCACGCGGAATTCCCGGAAACGCATCGCCAGCGCATCGAACTGCAGCAGCCGGCCCGCCAGCGATTCGCCGATGCCCAGCACCAGCTTGATCGCCTCGGTGGCCTGCAACAGGCCGATCACGCCGGGCAGCACGCCAAGCACGCCGGCTTCGGCACAGTTCGGCGCGGCCTCGGCCGGTGGCGGCTCCGGGAACAGGCAGCGGTAGCACGGTGCCTGCCCGCGTCGCCGCCCGGCATCGAACACGCTGACCTGCCCCTCGAAGCGATGCACCGCGCCATGCACCAGCGGCTTGCCAAGATGCACGCAGGCGTCGTTGAGCAGGTAGCGCACCGGGAAGTTGTCGCCACCGTCGAGCACCACGTCCACGCCTTCGAGCAGGAGTTCGACATTGCCTGCTGCAACCCGTTCGCGCACCGGTTCGATGCGGGTGCGCGGGTTGAGCGCGGACAGCGCGATGGCCGCGGACTCCACCTTCGGCATGCCGATGCGGGCGTCGGCGTGGAGGATCTGCCGTTGCAGGTTGCTGCGGTCCACCACGTCGTCGTCGGCGATGCGCAGGTGGCCGATGCCGGCGGCGGCCAGATAAAACGCCGCCGGCGCGCCCAAGCCGCCTGCGCCCACCAACAGCACGCGCGCGGCTTCGAGCTTTTTCTGCCCGTCCAGCCCGACTTCCGGCAGGCGCAGGTGGCGCGAATAGCGTTCGCCGAAATCGGCGTCGATGTCGGGCTTGCGCATTGGCAGCGCGCCGGCCTCCCAGGCGCGCGTGCCGCCTTCCACCGACGCGAGGTTGCGATAGCCCAGCGCCTGCAGCGCCTGCACGCAGGCCAGCGAACGCGTTCCGGCCTGGCACAACAGCAGGATTTCCGCGTCATGGTCCGGCAGGTGTGCGGCCGGATCCTTCAGCAGATCTTCGCGGACGATGCCCAGCGCGCCCTCGGCCATGCCCAGCGCCTGCTCGTGGGCGGCGCGCACGTCAATCAGCAGCGCACCTGCCTGCTGGCGGGCGTAGGCGGCGGCGGGGGAAAGACTGCGAACGCTCATGCGTGGATTATCGCCCGGGACCACGCGGCCCGTCGTCGCGCCGCATTCACTCCGGCGCGCAGCCGGCCGCAACGAGATCGTCGGGGGTATTGAGATTGCCGAAGCGCCGGCCCTCGCAGGCGACCACAGGCAACGCCAGCGCCGCCTGCATCGCCCGCACCGAATGCTCGCCTCCCGCCAGTGCGGAAGCCAGCGCAGCGCGCAGCGCATCCACGCGATACAGCGCCACCAGCGGCTGCAACCCATCGTCGTCGGCCGCCACCGCGCCCTGCCCGCCCGCGTTCGCCAGCAGTCGCAGCAGATCGGCATCGGTATCCACGATGTCCACCGGCAGGGTGAACAGCCACGGCGTGGTGCAAGCTGCAGCCAGCGCCTCCAGCCCGGCCAGCGGGCCAACATCGGGCCGGCGGTCCGGCACCGCTTCCAGTCCGTGTCGGGCATAGCGCGGCAGATCGCGGTTGGCGCTCACCAGCACGGCCCCGCATTCACCGCCGAACCTGCGCGCGATGCGCAGCACCTGTGGCAGGCCGTCGCGTTCGATCCAGGCCTTGTCGCGCCCGCCCAACCGGCTTGCGCGGCCACCTGCCAGGATGCCCAGGCTCAGCTCCGTCGCCAGCATCAGCCGCCGCGCTTGACGTGTCGCATCAAGCGCCGCTTCTTCTCGATCTGGCGCTCGGTCAGCACGTTCTTCTTGCCTTCGTAGGGATTGCTGTTCTCCCGGAACACGAAGCGGATCGGCGTTCCCACCAGCTTGAAGCGCTTGCGGAAGAAGTTCTCCAGATAGCGCTGGTAGGTGGAGCTGAGCGTCTTCAGGCGGGTGCCATGCACGACGAAGGTGGGCGGCGTGTCGCCACCCGGATGGGCGAAGCGCAGCTTGGCGACATGCCCGCGCACCACCGGCGGCGGGTTGGCGGTGTAGGCCGCCTCGATCGCACGGGTCACGTCGGCGGTGCTGAAGACATGCGTCGCCGACGCGTGGGCGCGGTGGATGGCCTTGAACAGCTCGCGCAGGCCGGAACCGTGCAGCGCGGAAATGCGCACGCGCTCGGCCCAGTCGACGAAGCTCAGTTTGCGCGCCACCAGCGCCTCCGCCTGCTGGCGCTCGTAATCGGTGCGGCCGTCCCATTTATTGAGCACGATCACCAGTGCGCGTCCCGCATCCAGCACGGCACCCAGCACGGTCGCGTCCTGGTCGGTGACGCCTTCGCTGGCGTCCAGCATCAGCACTGCCACCTGGCACTGCTCGATCGCCTGCAGGGTCTTGAACGCGGAGAATTTCTCCACCGCCTCTTCCACCCGCGCGCGCCGGCGCAGGCCGGCGGTATCGATCAGGCGGTACTTGCGGCCATCACGCTCCAGGTCCACCGCGATCGAGTCGCGAGTGGTGCCGGGCACTTCCGAGGCGATCATCCGCTCCTCGCCGAGGATGCGGTTCACCAATGTGGACTTGCCCACGTTCGGGCGGCCGACGAAGGCGATCCGGACGCGGGTCGGGTCGTCGTCCAGCGTCTCGGCGCTGCCAACCTCCGGGAGCAGCGCCGCCGTCCGTGCCAGCAACTGGTCGATGCCGGTGCGGTGCGCGCTGGAGACCGGCAGCACATCGGCAAAGCCGTAGCGCGAAAATTCGGCCTGCGCCGCGCGCTGGTCGATGCCGTCGGTCTTGTTGACGATCAGCAGGGTCGGCTTCGACAGCTTGCGCAGCCAGCGCAGGATGTCGTCATCCAGCGACGACGCGCCTTCGCGACCATCGACCACGAACAGGATCAGGTCGGCCTCTTCGGCGGCGGCGCGCGACTGCTTGGCGGTGGCGCCCGCCAGCCCTTCGTCCTGCCCGGCGATGCCGCCGGTGTCGACCAGCACGAATGGCCGCCCTTCAAGCAGCCGGCACACGCCGTAGTTGCGGTCGCGGGTCACGCCCGGCTCGTCGTGCACCAGCGCGTCGCGGGTGCGCGTCAACGCATTGAAGAGCGTGGACTTTCCGACATTGGGGCGCCCGACCAGGGCTACGAGGGGAAGCATGGATCAGACCTTTGGCGGCGGATGTCCGTCGCATCATTCGATAGGCCCGGCGGGGTCCGGGCGAAACAACAGCGGCCCCGGCAGGGTAGCCGGGGCCGCTCTTATGTGCCAGCCGGAACCGGCTGGCCGGGGTGACTCACTGCAGCGCGAACGCAGCCAGCTTGCCGTCCCTGCTTTGCACCACCAGGATGCCATCGGCGACCACCGGCCTGCCGACAATCGCGTCGCCCATCTTGCTGCGCGCTGCGAACGCACCATCATTGAGCCGCAGCCAGTGCAGCACGCCGTCGAGGTCGCCGACCACCGCATAATCGCCCTGCACCGCCGGTGCGGACACATTGCGGTTGGCCAACCCAGACTGCTGCCACAGGGCGCCGCCGCTGTTCTTGTCCAGGCCGACCACCATGCCGCCCTTGTCGGTCACGACCACCGCCGAGTTACTGACAGCTGCGCCGCGCGCGCCACCGTGGTCGCTGGTCCACATCACCTGCCCGCTGGGACCATCGATGGCGACGGTACGGCCCTTGTAGCTGCTGGCGAAAAGCGTGGTGCCTTCAAGCACCGGCGCCGCATCCACGTCGGCCATGCGCTCGAGCTCGGTCCGGCCGTCAGCCTCGGCGACCGGCGTCGACCACAGCACGTTGCCGTCGTTCATGTTCAGGGCGGTCAGGGTGCCATTGTCGCCACCGACGAACAGGATGCCCGGGCCAAGGGTGATGCCGGCGGTGCCGCGCACGGTCAGCGCCGGTGATTCGACGCTATGGAACCAGCGGCGTGCGCCGGTTCCGGCGTCGAAGGCGGTGACCCGGCCGTCGTTGGAATGCACGAACACCATGCCGCCAGCGATCGCCGGCGCGGACAGGACTTCGTTGCCGACCTTGGCCGTCCACTTCTCCTGGCCATCGGCGGCATTCAGCGCCACGACCTCGCCTTCCAGGCCACCAACCACGACCAGTCCGTCGCCTGCACCGGGGCCGCCCCCCAGGCGCGCCTTCTTGGATTCGTAGTGCCACAGCTGGGCGCCGGTGGAAAGCGCATAGGCGCTGACACCACCGTCAACCGCCGCAGCGTAGACGTGGCCGTCCAGGACCGCCGGCTGCTGGCCGATGCCGAGGAGGTCCTCGCCCTTCCCGACTGACGTCGACCACAGCTTGTTGACGCTGGCGGAAGGGGTGAAGTCGACCAGCTTGGCGGGCTCGCCAGTCTTGTCCTTGTTGCGCCCGCCGAACATGTTCTTGACCGAACTGCAGCCGGAAAGCATCGCCATCGCCAGCGCGGCGACGACCAGAGTGCGCAGGAAACCTCGCTTGTCCATCAACCGTTGCTCCCTGCGTGCGGCGGAGTACCGCCCGCCTCGATCAGTTTCATCGCGATCAACCGGTGCTGCGGATCAGCCACGTCGACCAGCGCCAGCGCCTTGCGATAGGCATCCTGCGCTTTCGCCTTGTCACCCAACGCAAACTGGGCATCGCCGCGCACATCCAGCATTGCCGCGTTGCGTTCGTCCTCCAGCAGCGCCAACGCGTCCTTGGCCTTGCCGGCATCGATCAGCAGGCGCGCCAGCCGCTGCTGCACCACCGGACGCAGGTCGGCATCGACCTTGTCCAGACCGCGCAGCGTCGCAATGGCGTCGTCGCGCTTGCCCGCATCGACCTGCGCCTTGGCCAGCTGCAGCGCCGCCAGGGTGGCGAGCGTCGGATTGCTCTTCTCCAGCCCGGCGACCACGCTCTTGCCCTTGTCGGCCGGGATCTTGCCCGCCTCGAACGCCTCGCTGGCCTGCGCGTAGCTCGCGCTGGCCTGCATGCCGCTCTGCAGCTGCTGGCCCTGCCACCATTGCCAGCCGGCGATCACCGCCAGGCCGAGCCCCACGCCGCCAACCAGTCCAAGCGCGTTGCTGCGCAGCCAGTTGCGTACTTTTTCGCTCTGTTCGTGCTCGTTGAGCAGTTCGTCGATCGCCATGCTGCCTCTCGCCCGTCGTCCTGACGGGGCGTTGTGTTCTTACTGGTTCGGAAGCCCGCGCGGCGAAGCGTTCAGTTCGACGCGACAAGCGAGCCGTCGGAGGATACCTCAAAGCGGGCGACGTTCGCGCGGGCATTGGCCAGCGCATCGACCGGGCGACCACGGCTTTCCAGCGCCACCGCGGAGGCGTTGCCGATGGTCATGCGGCGGACCTGCGACGCGGCATAACGGCGTTCCGCACCCGCCGGCAGCAGCTCCTTGGCCAGCGTGCTGCCGTCAATGGCGACCACTTCCAGCCAAGTCTTGCCGCTGGTCCGCAGCACGATCTCCGCGCCGGGGACAGTGGATACGGCGGCAGCGGGTTGCCCGCTGGCAGCCACGGGAGCCATCGAAGCAACCACGGTGCGCGGAGTACGATCGATCTCCCGCTCGGCGGGTGCCGCCGGATCCGCCGGTGTATCCAGCGCGGCCACGCCTTCGGCGGTACCGGCCAGATGCTGGCGGGTGGCAACCCAGACAGGAATCACCAGCGAAAGCGTCAGCACGATATAGACCAGCCGCCGGCCGATCTGTTCTGCCCACCACTGCGCTTGGGGGATATGGGTGCGACTGACCAGCTTGGTCGGCTCGATCTGGCCTACCGTCAACGCATCCATCAGCGGCGCGGTGGTGAGGCCGAGCAGCCGCGAATAGCTGCGGACCTGGCCGCGCACGAACACCGGTGCACCGAGTCGCGACCAGTCCTCGTTCTCTAGCGACCGAACCACCCGCGCCGGCATATGCAGGCGGGCCGCGACGTCATCGATGCTCAGCCCGGCCGCCTCGCGCGCAGCGCGCAGGCGTGCGCCGCATCCAGCAAGCGCCTCGTGGGTCAGGTCTGGTTGTTGATTCGCGGTCATTGCGTGCGCGGTGCCGTGGTAGGACCCGGAGAAATCGCCTGCAAACGTGAACGATAACGCGAAGCGGCCACGTTGTCGCCTGTTTTTTCTTCGACCTGCATCGCAAGTTGCAACGCAGCCACATCGTCCGGCGCCACCGCCAGCCAGCGCTCGACGAAAGCTCGCGCTTCGAGGTAATCGCCCTGCGTGAATGCCAGGGATGCCATTCCCGCCAGCGCCTGCATATCGACCGCATCCAGCGCCAGAGCTGCGCGCCAGCTGGCTTCGGCGCGCACGGGCTGCCCCGCCTTGCGGGCGCATTCGCCGGCATTGGCCAGCGCACGCACCGGCGTGGGATAGGCCGGATCCGCCAGTGCGCGGTCGAACCAGTCAAGCGACTCCGCCGCGCGCCCGTTGGCACACAACCAGGTGCCGTAGTTGTTGGCATAGACGCCGTTGCCCGGCGCGGACGCCGCTGCGGCCTGGAAATGCCTGCCGGCAGCCGCGGTGTCGCCACGCGCATCGGCGACCAGTCCAAGCAGGGTGCCGGCATCGCCGGAGCCCGGCTGCAGCTTCTGCGCCTTGCGGGCCATTGCCTCCGCGTCCGCCAGCTCGCCGCGCTGGTACAGCAGCGAAGCCGACGCCAACAGCATGGCCGCATCGCCGCTGTCCTGGCCGTGCTTGCCGCTGACGTCGTAGCGGGGCGCGATCTGGGTGTAACCGCGATGCTGCGCGCTTGGACGGATGAGTGTCAGGCGTTCAAGCTGGCTGCACCCGGCCAGCAACAGGCTGCCAAGGACCACCAGAGCGGCGAACTCACGCCGCATCGCCTGCTCCCGCTGCCTGCAGCCGCTTGCGGTGTTCGGCCGAACGGCGGGTGCGGTCCATCACTTGGCCCTTGAGCTGGCCGCAGGCGGCATCGATGTCGTCGCCGCGGGTGCGTCGCACCGGCGCGATCATGCCGGCGTTGTTCAGCAGCTTCTGGAACGAACGAATGGCCTCATCGCTGGGGCGCTGGAAGCCGGTGCCGGGGAACGGGTTGAAGGGGATCAGGTTGATCTTGGCCGCGCCCTTCATCTGCACGCGGCGGTCGAAATCGCGCAACAGGCCGATCAGCGCGCGCGCGTGCTCGGGCTGGTCGTTGACGTCCCGCATCAAGGTGTATTCAAAGGTGACGGATTCGCCCTTTTTGCGCAGCGCATAGCGCACGCAGGCGTCCAGGAGTTCGGCCAACGGATATTTCTTGTTGATCGGCATCAACTGCGTGCGCAGCTCGTCGAACGGGGCATGCAGCGACACCGCCAGCGATACGTCCGATTCCTGCGCCAGCCGGTCGATCTGCGGCACCATGCCCGCGGTCGAAAGCGTCACGCGCTTGTTGGCCAAGCCGTAGCCGAGGTCGTCGCGCATGATGCTCATTGCGCGCACGACGTTGTCGAAATTGGCCAGCGGCTCGCCCATGCCCATCATCACCACGTTGGTGAGCCGGCGCTGCTGGTGCGGCACGTTGCCGAGGTGGCGCGCGGCGACCCACACCTGACCGATGATCTCGGCGGTGGACAGGTTGCGGTTGAAGCCCTGGGTAGCGGTGGAGCAGAACCCGCAGTTCAGCGCGCAGCCCACCTGCGAGGACACGCACAGGGTGCCGCGCCCCTTGTCGGGGATGTAGACGGTTTCGATGGCGTTCCGGGCGTCCATGCCGAGCAGCCACTTGTGGGTGCCGTCGGTGGAGGCCTTGTCGAACACGACCTGCGGCGCACGCACCACCGCGCGCTCCTCCAGCTTGGCGCGCAGCGCCTTGCCGAGGTCGGTCATGTCCGCGAATTCAGTGGCATAGCGGTGATGGATCCACTTCATCACCTGGTGGGCGCGGAATTTCTTCTCGCCCAGTTCTTCCTCGAAGAAACGCTCCAGGCGGGCGCGATCGAAGTCGAAGATATTGGTGCGAACGTCCACGCCGGTATCCACCGGCGTGGAGGCAGGCGCTACCCCGTCGTCGCCCAGCAGGGCGATCTCGATGGCGGGGATGCGCGCTTCAGTCATGGCGTTCGCTCAGCGCGCGTAGACGTCGGTCGCCGGGAAGAAGTAGGCGATCTCGATCGCGGCATTCTCCAGCGAATCGGAGCCGTGCACGGCATTGGCGTCGATGCTGTCGGCGAAGTCGGCGCGGATGGTGCCGGCAGCCGCTTCCTTCGGGTTGGTGGCGCCCATCAGGTCGCGGTTCTTCAGCACCGCGGCCTCGCCTTCCAGCACCTGCACCATCACCGGGCCGGAGATCATGAACTCGACCAGCGCGCCGAAGAACGGACGCTCGCGGTGGACAGCGTAGAAGCCTTCGGCCTCGGCCTTGGACAGCTGCTTCATCTTCGCGGCGACGACCTTCAGGCCGGCCTTTTCGAAGCGGGAATAGATTTCGCCGATGACGTTCTTGGCGACGGCATCGGGCTTGATGATCGAAAGGGTGCGCTCCAGCGCCATGGGAAAGCTCTCCGGTTGGCGGGCGTCCATGCCGGAATCGCCCGAGGATAACAGAAAAACCCGCGTACTGGCGCGGGTTTGGCCGATATGGCTGCGGACGATTCTACCTGATCGGCGCGCGCTTTTCGCGCTTCCGACGCGTCAGGCAAAGGCGGCGCACACACGATTGACGTACGCCAGCGTACGGCGTACGCTCAAACAAGCGTTTGACTCGAGGGTATCGCATGGGGCTCCAGCACTTCTCGACCAAGGACCGCATCCTCTACGCGGCGGAGGAACTGTTCGCCCAGCAGGGCTTCGCCTCGACCTCGCTGCGCCAGGTCACCAGCCGCGCGGACGTCAACATCGCCGCGGTCAACTACCATTTCGGCAGCAAGGACAACCTGGTCAACGAGGTGTTCCGGCGGCGCATGGACGTGATGAGTTCGCAGCGGCTCGACGCCCTGGCCAAGGCGGTGGCCGCTGCGCCCGGCCAGCTGGAACCGATCTTGGCCGCCTTCGTGGAACCCGCGTTGGCGATGGCCCAGGACCGCCACGGCGGCGGCGCCTTCATCCGGGTGATCGCCCGCGCTTATGCCGAGAGCAACGACAGCCTGCGCAAGTTCCTGTCCGACCAGTACGGCCATGTCCTGCGCGAGTTCGCCAAAGCCATCGCGCCCTGCGTGCCCGCGCTGGGCAAGGAAGACCTGTACTGGCGTCTGGACTTCCTGTCCGGCGCGCTGACTTACGCGATGGCCGATTTCGGCCTGATCAAGCGCCCGGCCGGCGTGACCGAATCCACCCACCGCCAGCGCGCCGCCAAGGCCCTGATCCGATTCGCATCGGCCGGTTTCCACGCCGACGCCACCTGAATTTTCAAGGAGATAGGAAACATGTCTCATAAACTGCTTGTACGTCGTGCCGCGGTTCTGGGCGCTGGCGTGATGGGAGCACAGATCGCCGCCCATCTGACCAATGCCGGCGTCGATACGGTGCTGTTCGATCTCGCCGCCAAGGAGGGTCATCCCGATGGCGTGGTGCTGAAGGCGATTGCCAACGTCGGCAAGCTCAGCCCCGCCCCGCTGGCCAGCAAGACATTGGCCGAGGCGATCACGCCCGCCAACTACGACAGCGGCCTGGACCAGCTCAGGGACTGCGACCTGATCATCGAGGCGATCGCCGAGCGGATGGACTGGAAGCAGGACCTGTACCGGAAGATCGCGCCGTTCGTGCCGGCGCACGCCGTGCTGGCCTCCAACACCTCCGGCCTGGGCATCAATGCGCTGGCCTCGGTGCTGCCGGAGGAAATGCGCCACCGCTTCTGCGGCGTGCACTTCTTCAACCCCCCGCGCTATATGCATCTGGCCGAGCTGATCCCGGCCAACACCACTGACGCAGCCGTGCTGGAAGGCCTGGAAACCTTCCTGGTCACCCAGCTCGGCAAGGGCGTGGTGTATGCAAAGGACACCCCGAACTTCATTGGCAACCGCATCGGCGTGTTCTCGATCCTGTCGGTGATCCACCACACCGCCGCGTTCAAGCTCGGTTTCGACGAAGTGGACGCGCTGACCGGGCCCCTGCTGGGCCGGCCGAAGTCGGCCACCTACCGCACTTCCGACGTGGTCGGTCTGGACACGATGGCCCACGTCATCAAGACCATGGCCGACACCCTGCCCGATGACCCGTGGCACGGCTTCTTCCAGTCGCCGGCGTGGCTGTCCGCGCTGATCGGCAAGGGCGCGCTGGGCCAGAAGACCGGCGCCGGCATCTTCCGCAAGGTCGGCAAGGACATCGTCGTCCTCGACCCGGAGAAGCAGGACTACCGCGCCGCCGACCGCGCCGCTGCGCCGGAGGTGGTGGAAATCCTCAAGCTGAAGAACCCGGTGGAGAAGTTCGCCCGGCTGCGCGCCAGCGAGCATCCGCAGGCGCAGTTCCTCTGGGCCTGCTTCCGCGACCTGTTCCATTACAGCGCCTACCACCTGGCCGATATCGCCAATACCGCGCGCGACGTCGACCTGGCCATCCGCTGGGGTTACGGCTGGGCGCAGGGGCCGTTCGAAACCTGGCAGTCGGCCGACTGGCAGCAGGTGGCGGCATGGATCGTTGATGACATCGCGGCCGGCAAGAGCATGAGCACTGCCGCGCTGCCGGCGTGGGTGCTCGATGGCCGCAGCGGCGTGCACGCGGCGGAAGGCAGCTACAGCCCGTCGCAGGGCGCAATGCAGCCGCGCTCCACCCTGCCCGTCTACCAGCGCCAGCGATTCCCCGATCCGCTGCTGGGCGAGAAGTTCGCGCCCGGCACCACCGTGTTCGAGAACGACGGCCTGCGGATGTGGCACGACGGCGACGACGTGGCCGTGGTCAGCTTCAAGACCAAGATGCACACCGTCTCCGACGCGGTGCTGGATGGCCTGCAGGAAGCGGTGTCGCGCGCCGAGCGCGATTTCGCCGGCATGGTGATCTGGCAGCCGAAGGAACCGTTCTCCGCAGGCGCCGACCTCGCCGGCGCGCTGGGCGCCCTGCAGGCCGGCAAGCTGGCCGAGTTCGAAGCGATGGTGGCCAACTTCCAGGCCACCAGCCAGCGCATCAAGTATTCGCTGGTGCCGGTGGTGGCCGCGGTGCGCGGGCTTGCGCTGGGCGGCGGCTGCGAGTTCCAGATGCACAGCGCCAGGACCGTGGCGCACCTGGAGAGCTACATCGGCCTGGTCGAAGCCGGCGTCGGCCTGCTGCCGGCGGGCGGCGGGCTGAAGGAGTTCGCGGTGCGCGCCTCGGATGCCGCCGGCCCCGGCGGCGACGTGTTCGCCGAGCTGAAGAAGATCTTCGAGACCGTGGCGATGGCCAAGGTGTCGAACTCCGCCGTCAACGCCAAGGAACTGGGCCTGCTGCGCGCGGGGGACAAGGTCGCCTTCAACGCCTTCGAACTGCTGCACATCGCCAGGGCCGAGGCGCGCGGGCTGGCCGAAGGCGGCTACCGCCCGCCGCTGCCGGCGCGGCGCATCCAGGTGGCCGGCGACGTCGGCATCGCCACCTTCAAGATGCTGCTGGTCAACATGCTGGAGGGCCGCTTCGTCAGCCCCTACGACTACGAGATCGCCGAACGCATCGCCACCGTGCTGTGCGGCGGCAAGGTCGATCGCGGCGCGCTGGTGGACGAGGAATGGCTGCTCAAGCTCGAGCGCCAGCACTTCGTCGAGCTGGCCCAGCAGGAGAAGACCCAGGCCCGCATCGGCCACATGCTGAAGACCGGCAAGCCGCTGCGGAACTGAGCCCCTAGCCCGCCTTCGGCACCTTCTCCCCGCGAAGCCGGGAGGAAGGAAAACCAAATTTCCGGAGTCATTCGAATGAGCAAGCAGATCCAGGACGCCTACATCGTCGCCGCCACCCGCACCCCGGTCGGCAAGGCGCCCAAGGGCATGTTCCGCAACACCCGACCCGACGACATGCTGGCGCACGTGCTGCGCAGCGTGGTGGCGCAGGCGCCGGGCATCGACGTCAACCGCATCGACGACGCCATCATCGGCTGCGCCATGCCCGAGGGCGAGCAAGGCATGAACGTGGCGCGCATCGGCGTGCTGCTGGCCGGCCTGCCCAATACCATCGCCGCGCAGACCATCAACCGTTTCTGTTCCTCCGGCTTGCAGGCGGTGGCGCTGGCGGCCGACCAGATCCGGCTGGGCCATGCCGACCTGATGCTGGCCGGCGGCACCGAGTCGATGAGCATGGTGCCGATGATGGGCCACAAGGTGGCGATGGCGCCGTCGGTGTTCGACAACGACCACGTCAACATCGCCTACGGCATGGGCATCACCGCCGAGAAGGTGGCCGAGGAGTGGAAGATCTCGCGCGAGGCGCAGGACGCCTTCGCGCTGGCCTCGCACCAGAAGGCGCTGGCGGCGCAGGCGGCCGGCGAGTTCAGGGACGAGATCAGCCCGTACGAGATCGTCAGCCACCAGCCGGACCTGGCCGATGGCAGCCGCATTCTGACCCGCAACAAGCTGGCCGAGCACGATGAGGGCCCGCGCCCGGACACGTCGCTGGAAGGGCTGGCCAAGCTGCGCCCGGTGTTCCGCAACGGCCAGTTCGGTGGCAGCGTGACCGCCGGCAACTCCTCGCAGATGAGCGACGGCGCCGGCGCCGTGCTGCTGGCGTCGGCACAGGCGATCAAGGACTACGGCCTGACCCCGCTGGCGCGCTTCGTCAGCTTCAGCGTGGCCGGTGTGCGCCCGGAAGTGATGGGCATCGGCCCGATCGCGGCGATCCCGAAGGCGCTCAAGCAGGCCGGGCTGAACCAGGACCAGCTGGACTGGATCGAGCTCAACGAAGCCTTTGCCGCGCAGTCGCTGGCGGTGATCAACGACTGCGGGCTGGACCCGGCCAAGGTCAACCCGCTGGGTGGCGCGATCGCTCTGGGACACCCGCTGGGCGCGACCGGCGCGGTGCGCACCGCCACGATTGTCCATGGCCTGCGTCGCCGCCAGCAGAAGTACGGGATGGTGACGATGTGCATCGGCACCGGCATGGGCGCAGCGGGGATTTTCGAAGCGCTCTGACCGCTGTCTGGAAACGGAGAGCGGCGCCGCAAGGCGCCGTTCTCACATTGGGCTCCGGCGCACCCGCCGGTAATCAGGTCTCGAACACGCCCATCTCGCCCAAGGCGTTCTGCATGAGGTCGCGCGCCGCATCGCTGAGCTTCTCGTTGTCCAGCGCATAGCGGATGGTCGCCTCGATCAGTCCGATATGGGTGCCGCAGTCGAAGCGGGTGCCGCGGAAGCGGAAGGCATCAACACGCTCCACCTCCAGCAGCGCGGCGATCGCATCAGTCAGCTGGATTTCGCCGCCGGTACCCTTCTGGGTGGTTTCCAGCAGGTCAAAGATGGCCGGGGTGAGGATGTAGCGCCCGACCACGGCCAGGTTGCTGGGCGCATGTGCCGGATCGGGCTTCTCCACGATCTGGCGGATGCGGCCGCTCTGGCCATCGAAGGCGTCGGTGGCCACGATGCCGTAGCTGCCGGTCTGCTCGCGGGGAACATCCTGCACCGCCACCGCACTGCCGCCGCTGGCTTGGGCGTGGTCGGCCATCTGCTTGAGCGCACCATCGCCCTTGCTCCAGATCAGGTCATCCGGCAGCAATACGGCAAACGGCTCGTTACCGACCACCGGGCGGGCGCACAGCACCGCATGTCCCAGCCCCAGCGCTTCGGCCTGGGTGACGAACACTGCGCGCACGCCTTCCGGAAGGACGTTGCGGATCAGCGCCAGCTGGTCCTGCTTGCCGGCCTTTTCCAGCTTCTGTTCAAGCTCGTAGGCCTTGTCGAAGTAGTCGGCTACCGCATGCTTGTAGCGGTTGGTGACGAAAACGAGGGTGTCGCAACCGGCGGCAATGGCCTCGTCGACCGCGTACTGGATCAGCGGCCGGTCGACGATCGGCAGCATCTCCTTGGGAACGGTCTTGGTGGCGGGAAGGAAGCGGGTGCCCAGGCCTGCGACCGGGAACACCGCCTTGCGGATGCGCCGCACTGCATTCGGATTTGGCATCCGCCGATTCTACCGCGCGCGTGTTACCGGGCCTTCGCGCGCCGGCCCGGAAACACCACAACGGTCGCCGGCCGGTTACCGGTCTCATCCTCGACTGGAGTGAATTCGGGCACCGCCTCGCGCAGGGCGTGGGCCAGTGCCTCGAGGTCGTAGGCGCGGACGCCGGCCCACAACCGCTCCAGCGCCTGGGTGACCCGTTCCGGCATCACCGCACGCGGCTCGGCCTGCAGGATTTCGGGATAGATAGTGCTGCTGTAGCGCTCGTCGGCGTGGAACAGCGTCTCGTGGAGTCGCTCACCGGGGCGCAGGCCGATGTATTCGATGGCCACGTCCTTGCCCGGCTGCTTGCCGGCCAGCCGGATCATCTGCTCGGCCAGTACCCGGATGGGCACCGGTTCACCCATGTCCAGGGTGTAGACCGCCTGCTGCGCGCCGATCGACGCCGCCTGCAGGATCAGCAGACAGGCTTCGGGAATGGTCATGAAGTAGCGCGTCACGTCCGGGTCGGTGACCGTTACCGGACCACCGCGGCGGATCTGTTCGCGGAACAGCGGGACCACGCTGCCAGCGGAATCCAGCACGTTGCCGAAGCGTACCGTCACCATGCGGGTGGAGCGTGCATCCACCAGCGCCTGGCAGGCCATCTCGGCCAGGCGCTTGCTGGCACCCAGCACGTTCACCGGGTCCACCGCCTTGTCCGTCGACACCAGCACGAAGGTGCCGACGTTCGCTTCGCGGCTTGCCTTCGCCACCACATGGGTGGCCAGCGCATTGTTGCGCACCGCTTCGCGCAACTGCCCCTGCAACAGCGGCACCTGCTTGTAGGCAGCGGCATGGAATACCGACTCCGGCTCCACCAGCTTCAATGCGTGCGCGATGACCGCCTGGTCGCCACAGTCGCCGAGCACCGGCACGCAATCAATGCCGGGGAAGTCACGGCGAAGCTCCGCAGTGGTGGTCAACAGGGCCAGTTCGTCGATCTCGACCAGAGCGATGCGCTTGGCGCCGTGGCGGGCGCACTGGCGGCACAGCTCGGAACCGATCGATCCGCCCGCACCTGTCACGAGTACCGAACGTCCACCCAGCCAGCCGCGGATCGCCTTCCAGTCCGGACTGCGCGGCTGCCGGCCGAGCAGGTCCTCGATCGCAACTTCCTTCAGTTGCCCGGGCAACGAGCGGCCCTCCAGGACGTCAGTGAGCCGCGGCACCGTGCGGAACGGCAGATGGCTTTCCTCGCACAGCTCGATCACCCGCCGCATGACCGTGGCGTCGACCGAGGGCATCGCGATCACCAGCAGCTGGGCGCCCGTCTCCTTGGCGATACGCGCAACCTCCGCGATCCTGCCCAGCACCGGCAGACCCTGCAGCCGGGTGCCGCGCAGCGACGCCGCGTCGTCCAGAAAGCCGATGGGGTCGTAGCGCCCGAGCCGTCGGAGATCGCGCACAAGCGCCTCGCCGGCCTGGCCGGCACCGAGGATCAGCACCCGCTCGGCGCCCTCGACGGCCTGCTGCAGACTGTGGTCTTTCCAGGCCCGGAAAATCAGGCGTGGCGCGCCCAGCAGGACTGTGAGCACGAACGGATACAGCAGCAGCGCCGCGCGCGACACCAGGTCGAGGCGGCTGTAGAAGAACAGCCCCGCCACTACCGCCAGCAATCCCACCACGCTGGCCTTGAAGATATTGAGCAGGTCAGGAACGCTGGCGAAGCGCCACAGACCCCTGTACAGCCCGACCCGCCAGGACACCAGGCCCTGGGCGACCAGCACGATGGCAACGGTGCTGGAAAACGGCGCCAGATCGAGCGGGGTCGGCTGCAGCGCGTAGCGCAGGTAGTGCAGTCCCTGCCAACAGACCCACACCATCGCAAGATCGTGCACCACTACTGCCATGCGCGGCAGCCGGTGCCTGAGCCGATCCTTCCATGCGCCCATCAACCAATTCCTTCGTTTCCGTTTCCGAGCCTGCGCTGCAGGTGGAGCCATGCGGCCATCGACAGTCCAATAAACGCGGCGGTGCCGACCCAGGCCCCGACTTCCGGCGCCCGGTAAAGCCCTAGCATGATCCCGATCGCCAGCGTCGTCCATCCCGCGTAGGCGAGCGCAACCCGCGCATGCCCATGGCGGCGAGCGAGACGCTGGTAAAGATGCTGCACGTGCGGTTGCCACCACGGCTCGCCGCGGAGGATCCGTCGCGCCAGGGTGAACCCCGCATCGACCACGCAACTGGCCAGCGGCAGCAGCAGGAGCGGCCACTCCGCAACCGGATGACTGGACAACCCGATGACCACGATCGCCGCCAGCAGATAGCCCAGTGCCCCGCTGCCCACGTCACCGAGGAAGATCCGCGCCTTCGGCAGGTTGAATGGCAGGAAACCGCAGCAGGCGGCGGCCACCACCAGCGCCAGCAGCCGGCCGGACCCATTCAGGGTCAAGGCGCCCGCCAGCGCAGCCAGCAGCGCCTGGCTGGTCGCCAGCCCATCGATGCCGTCGATGAAATTCCACACGTTCACCAGCACCGGCACCAGCAGCAGCGCGATCAGCATTGCTGCTGCCGGCGCCCCCGACTGCTGCATGCCAGCGGCAAGGCAGGCGCCTGCCACGACGTGCGCAAGCAGACGCGGCCACGCCGCCAGCGGGCGATGGTCATCCCACCAGCCGGCGCCGGCCACCAGCACAAGGCCGGCAGCAACCCAGCCCCAACCTCCGTCATCCACCCAGGCCAGCCAAGCGCAGGCGCACAGCGCTGCCACGGCAATGCCGATCCCCCCACCACGCGGGGTGGGCTGATCGTGGCTTCGACGTTCGCCGGGCAGGTCCAGCATGCCGCGGCGGCGCGCATGCGCGCGCGCCCAGGCGGTGGCAAAACAGGAAAGCGCGAACGCCGCCGCGGACAGCAGCGCCAGCTCAGACCACCGCATAGTTCAGCAGCGGCTTCACCGTGCCCCACTCCTTGCAGCTGGGACACTGCCAGTGATGGCTGCGCGCGCCGAAGCCACACCGGTTGCAGCGGTAACTAGGATTGCGCACCAGCAACTGGTCGGTGACCAGCTTGAGGTCGTGCAGGGTCGCCTCGGCATCGGCCCGGTCGGCCAGACTGAGGTCGATCAGCGCTGCCTCACCGCGCACCGATGGCCGATCCTTGAGCTGCTCGGCGAGGAAGCGACGGGCGGCGCTCACCCCCTCTTCCGTCTCAACCATCCGGGTGAGCGCCAGCACCGGCGCGATGCCGCGATAGTGCTCACTCATCTCGCTCAGGAAGGCGCGCGCGCCGGTGCGCTCGCCAGCCCTGGTGTAATTTTCCAGCAGCATCGGCAGGATCACCGGCAGGTATTCCGGGTCGTGTCGCGCGGCCCGCTCCAGCGCACGGATCGCGCCCTGCGGATTGCCGGCCTCGGCCTCGATGCGGCCCTCGGCGATCCCTGCGCGCACCGAGGTTGGATCCGCGGCGTAGGCACGCGCCAGCGCCGCGCGCGCCGCCTCGATCTCGCCGTTGGCACGGTGGCGATCGGCCAGTTCGCATTCGAACTGCCCGATCAGCTTGCCCATCGGCTCGCCCGAAACCTCCTCGAAGCGGGTGGCGTTGCCGATCGCCTTCTCCCAGTCCCGCTCCGACTGGTAGATGCCGATCAGGTGCCGCAATGCCTGCGGCGCGCGCTGGTCCAGCTGGGCGAGATCGTTGAACACGGTCTCGGCCCGGTCCAGCAGCCCCGCACGCATGTAGTCCTCGCCGAGCGCCGACAGCGCCTGGATCTTCTGCAGGTCGCTCAGGTCCGGCCGCTGCGCCAAGGCCTGGTGCAGGCGGATCGCACGATCGACCTCGCCGCGCCGGCGAAACAGATGGCCCAGCGCGACCTGAGTCTCGAAGGTGTCCCTGTCCAGTTCGGCGACGTGCAGGAACAACTCGATCGCCTTGTCTGGCTGCTCGTTGAGCAGGTAGTTCAGACCGCGGAAATAGGTGGTCGACAGCTTGCTGACCTGGTTGCCGCTGTGCTGCTCGCCGCCACGGCGGCCGACCACCCAGCCCAGCAGGGCGGCCAGCGGCACGAAGATGACGAACCACATCCACTGGTTGAGAAAATCCACGATCAGCTCCCTGGTTCCGTTGCCGGTCCGCCCGCGCTCTCCGCACGGCGCAGCCGTTGCCGCAGCGGCGCCACCACGCCAACCGTCACCAGCAACCCGCCCGCCAGTACGCCCAGCAGGAGCGCGACGAGGACACCCAGCCCGAGGCTGGTGTGCAACGTGGCGAAGCCGAGGTCCAGCGCGATCGGCTGGGGGTTGAGCGCGCCGACGACTCCGCCGGCCAACAGGCAGGCGACGGCGGCAACAAATCGAATGAATGACGCCACGATCTGGAATCCGGTTGCGGCAACCCCGCAAGCTTAACGGACTGGACCGCTGATCCGCGTCCCCGGTGCCGCGTCAGTCCTGAACAGGCAGCGGCAATACGCCGGTGACCCGCTCGCGCAGTTCCTTGCCCGGCTTGAAGTGCGGCACATGCTTGCCCGGCAGGGCGACGGCATCGCCGGTCTTCGGATTGCGGCCGGTGCGTGGCGGCCGGTAATGCAGCGAAAAACTGCCGAACCCGCGGATCTCGATCCGCTCGCCGGCGGCCAGCGCCGCTCCCATCATCTGCAGCAGCGTCTTCACCGCCATGTCGACGTCGTCGGCTTTGAGATGCGGCTGGCGGCGAGCGAGCAGTTCGATGAGTTCGGACTTGGTCATTGCGATGTTGGTTCGGGCGCCGAGAAAACGGCGGCCCGGCCGAAGCCGGGCCGCCGCATGTCAAACGGCCGGATGGATCAGTCGGCCTTGCTGTTCAGCTGCTCGCGCAGCAGCGCGCCCAGCTTGGTGGTGCCGCTGGCGGCGTCGGCGTGGGCCTTGTTGTACTCGGCCAGTGCTTCGGCGGTCTCGGCGGCGTCCTTGTCCTTGATCGATAGCTGCAGGCTGCGGCCCTTGCGGTCCATGCCCACGAACTTGGCCTCGACTTCCTGGCCGACCTTCAGCACCTGGCTGGCGTCTTCGGTGCGCTCGTGGCTGATGTCGCGCACGGACACGTAGCCTTCCACGCCCTCGCCCAGATCGATGACCGCACCCTTGGCGTCCACTTCCTTGACAGTGCCCTTGACCTTGGTGCCCTTCGGGTTGGCAGCCATGAACTGGCCAAGCGGATCCTGTTCCATCTGCTTGACGCCCAGCGAAATGCGCTCGCGCTCCGGGTCCACCGCCAGCACCACCGCCTCGAGCGTGTCGCCCTTCTTGTAGTTGCGGGCGATTTCCTCGCCGGTGGAGTTCCAGCTGATGTCGGACAGGTGGATCAGGCCGTCGATGCCGCCGTCCAGGCCGATGAAGATGCCGAAGTCGGTGATCGACTTGATCTGGCCGGACACCTTGTCGCCCTTCTTGTGGATGGCGGCGAAGGTTTCCCACGGGTTGCTGGTGACCTGCTTGATGCCCAGCGAGATGCGGCGACGCTCTTCGTCCACGTCCAGCACCATGACCTCGAGCTCGTCACCGACCTGCACCACCTTGGCCGGGTTGACGTTCTTGTTGGTCCAGTCCATCTCGGACACGTGCACCAGGCCTTCCACGCCCGGCTCGATCTCGACGAACGCGCCGTAATCGGTGACGTTGGAGACCTTGCCGAACACGCGGCAGTTGGACGGGTAGCGGCGGGCGATGTTGTCCCACGGATCCTCGCCCAGCTGCTTCAGGCCCAGCGACACGCGGTTGCGCTCGCGGTCGTACTTGAGCACGCGGACGTCCAGCTCCTGGCCCACTTCGACCACTTCGGACGGATGGCGCACGCGCTTCCACGCCATGTCGGTGATGTGCAGCAGGCCATCGATGCCGCCGAGGTCGACGAACGCGCCGTAGTCGGTCAGGTTCTTGACCACGCCCTTCAGCACGGCGCCCTCGACCAGCTTCTCCATCAGCTGCTCGCGCTCTTCCGAATGCTCGGTCTCGACCACCGCGCGGCGGGAGACGACCACGTTGTTGCGCTTGCGGTCCAGCTTGATGAGCTTGAACTCCAGCTCCTTGCCTTCCAGGTACACCGGGTCGCGGACCGGGCGCACGTCGACCAGCGAGCCCGGCAGGAACGCGCGGACGTCCTTGATGTCGACGGTGAAGCCGCCCTTCACCTTGCCGCTGATGCGACCGACGATGGTGGCGTTGGCTTCCAGCGCCTCTTCCAGCTCGTCCCACACCATGGCGCGCTTGGCCTTCTCGCGCGACAGCACGGTTTCGCCAAAGCCGTTCTCGAGGGAGTCGAGGGCGACCTTGACCTCGTCGCCAATGCCGACGTCGATTTCACCGGCGTCGTTGCGGAACTGTTCGATCGGAACGATGCCTTCGGACTTCAGGCCGGCGTTGATGACCACGACGTCGTTGCGGACATCGACCACGATGCCCTTGACGATGGCGCCGGGCTTGATCTTGGCCCAATTGGCCTGGCTGGCTTCGAACAGTTCGGCGAAGGATTCGGTAGCTACGGAGTTCATGAAAAATCTCGGGTGGATACACAGGCGGCCCACAGCAACGGGGCGGCCCACCTTGGGTTGGTTGGCGTTCGCGCAGGAGGCGCTTGGCCATGTGTGGACGGAGGAAAACCGCAAGCACGGATGTGCTCGCGGAACTGTGTCTGCAGCGCTGGAACCGGAGCCGTCAGGCCGTGTGGCGGGTGACGACGTCCAATACCCGGGCGACAACTGCATCGATGGCCAGGCCGGTGGTGTCGATGAGGACGGCATCGGTTGCCGGACGCAGCGGCGCCACCGCGCGATTGGCATCGCGGGCATCGCGGGCGAGGATCTCGCGCAGCAGACCGTCGATTGTGACCGAAACCCCTTTGTCTTTCAACTGCTTATAGCGCCTTTCCGCGCGCTCCTCGGCGCTGGCGGTCAAAAACACCTTGTGACCGGCGTCGGGAAAGATCACCGTCCCCATGTCGCGACCGTCAGCCACCAGCCCCGGCGGCTGGCGGAAGGCCCGCTGGCGCTCCTTCAGGGCCGAGCGGACCTCGGGGATGGCGGCGATGGCGGAGGCCGCCGCGCCGGCGGTTTCGGTGCGCAGCTCCAGGGTGGCATCGACGCCGTTGACGATGACCCGCGGCTCGCCGTCGCCGTCATCGCGGAAACCGACCTCGGTATCGAAGGTGCAGCGCACCAGCGCCGAGGCGTCGGACAGGTCCAGGTCGGACCAGCCCGCGGCAATGCCGACCGCGCGGTACAACGCGCCGGAATCGAGGTAGTGCCAGCCCAGCCGGGCGGCGACGAGGCGGCTGATGGTGCCCTTGCCGGAGCCGGAAGGGCCGTCGATGGTGAGAACCGGAACGGAGGAGTTCATGGCCGGCATTATGGAACCAACCCGCCGGCGGCGCAGGCCGCGCGAAGGAAACATCCCAACCTGTTGAAAAGGCAGCCGAATACCCGTTAGAATGCGCGGCTTCGCGTTTTATCCCATTCCATTTGCCGAGGTTTCATCATGAAGGTCCTGTCCTCCCTGAAGTCGGCGAAGGCCCGTCACCGCGACTGCAAGGTGGTTCGCCGTCGTGGCAAGGTCTTCGTGATCTGCAAGTCCAACCCGCGTTTCAAGGCGCGCCAGCGCTGAGACCGGCGTGAAGGTGCCGCGCCCTGCGCGCGGCCCGACCCCGTGAAGGCCGCCGCAAGGCGGCCTTTTGCGTATCGGCATAGAATCCGGCCTCCAACCCATCGGGAGCTCCGCCATGCGCCGCACGTCCCGCACCCTCGTCCTCGCCCTGCTTGCCACCGCCTCCGGAATCGCCTGCGCCGGCGACACGCTGCTGATCCAGCGCGTCCAGGAGGAGCCGGGCAGCCTGCCCGCGCGCGGCCTGCGCATGGCCCAGGTGGAAGCCCGTTACGGTGCACCGGCCGAGCGTCTGGACCGTCGCGGTGGCCAGAAGCGGGCGTGGCCGGTCATCGACCGCTGGGTCTATCCCGCCTTCACCGTCTATTTCGAGAAAGGCCGGGTGATCGACGCCGTGGCCAACAAATCCGGCGCGGACGAGATCGGCCCCAAGCCGGCCACCCGCTGACGCCCCCTCCCTGCCTGCGCCGCGGCGCCGGACTTTCCTGCAGAACCGATGACCGAATCTTCCGTGCGCTTCCCCGCCGAGTGGGAACCCCAGTCGGCGATCCTGATCGCGTGGCCGCATGCCGGCACCGACTGGGCCGACCGGCTTGGCGATGTCGAGGACACCTACATCGCGCTGGTGCAGGCGATCACCCGCTTCCAGCCGGTACTGATCTGCGTGGCCGACGACGATGTCGAAACCTATGCCGACATCCGCCTGCGCTCCAACCGGGTGGACATGGCGCAGGTGCGGTTCGTGACCGTCGCCTACGACGACACCTGGCTGCGCGATTCCGGTCCGATCTCGCTGCGTGACGGCGACCGCCTGCGCCTGCTCGATTTCCGCTTCACCGCCTGGGGTGGCAAGTTCGAAGCCGGTCGCGACGACCTGCTGGTGGAAACGCTGGCCGCGCAGGGCGTGTTCGGCGATGCCGCGCGCCAACGCATCGATTTCGCGCTAGAGGGCGGCGGCATCGAGACCGACGGCAACGGCACACTGCTCACCACCTGGCGCTGCCTGCACGAGCGCCATCCCGACGCCAGCCGCGAGGAGCTGACCGCGCAACTGTCGGCGTGGCTGCACCAGGACCGCGTGCTGTGGCTGGACCACGGTGCGCTGGAGGGCGATGACACCGACGCCCATATCGACACCCTGGCCCGCTTCGCGCCAGGCGATGCGATCGTCTTCCAGGCCTGCGACGACGAGGCGGACTCGCATTACGCCGACCTCAAGGCGATGGCCGACGAGATCGCCGCGCTGCGCACCCGCGACGGCAAGCCGTATCGCCTGTTCCCGCTGCCGTGGGCCCGTCCCGTCCTCGACGAAGGCCGCCGGCTGGCGGCTAGCTATGCCAACTTCCTGATCGTCAACGGCGCGGTTTTGATGCCGGCTTACGGCGATGCGGCCGACAATGCCGCGGCCGCCGTGCTGGCGCAGGCGTTCCCCGGACGCGAAATCGTGCAGGTGCCCTGCCGCCCGCTGATCTGGCAGAACGGCAGCCTGCACTGCATCACCATGCAATTGCCGGAGGGTCTGCTCTGATGTCCAGGTACAGCAAGCTTCCTGTCGCCCTCGTGCAGGAGCGCAACCACGGCGACGCCGAGGCCAACCTCGCGGTGATCGAAACCCGCGTGACCGAGGCTGCAAAATCGGGGGCGAAACTCGTCCTGCTGCAGGAACTGCACAACGGCGCGTACTTCTGCCAGCACGAATCCGTCTGCGAATTCGACCTGGCCGAGCCCATTCCCGGTCCTTCGACCGCGCGTCTGGCGGCGCTGGCGAAGCAGCACGGCGTGGTGCTGGTCAGCTCGCTGTTCGAGAAGCGCGCTGCCGGGCTGTACCACAACACCGCGGTGGTGTTCGATGCCGACGGCTCGATCGCCGGCAAGTACCGCAAGATGCACATCCCGGACGATCCGGGGTTCTACGAGAAGTTCTACTTCACGCCGGGCGATCTGGGTTTCACGCCCATCGACACGTCGGTGGGCCGCTTGGGCGTGCTGGTGTGCTGGGACCAGTGGTATCCGGAGGGCGCGCGACTGATGGCGCTGGCCGGCGCCGAGCTGCTGCTGTATCCGACCGCGATCGGCTGGGACCCGGACGATGCGCAGGACGAGAAGACCCGCCAGCGCGATGCCTGGGTGCTCAGCCACCGCGGCCATGCCGTGGCCAACGGCCTGCCGGTGCTGTCGTGCAACCGCGTGGGCCATGAGACGTCGCCGCTGGGCGCTTCCGGCATCGACTTCTGGGGCAACAGCCACGTGCTGGGGCCGCAGGGCGAGTTCATCGCCGAAGCCGGCACCGAGCCGACCCTGTTGCTGGCCGAGGTGGACATGCAGCGCAGCGAACACGTGCGCCGGATCTGGCCGTTCCTGCGCGACCGCCGCATCGACGCCTACGGCGACCTGACGAAGCGCTACCGTGACTGAGGCCGCCACGCAGGACAGCGCCAGCTACGCTGGCCAGCCCGTCGTCGAGCTCGAGCGCGACGGCGTCCGCTACACCCTCCTCGGCACTGCCCACGTGTCCAAGGCCAGCATCGACGCGGTCAACGCTGCCATCGACAGCGGCCGCTTCGACGCGGTGGCAGTGGAGCTGGACGAGCAGCGCCACAAGGCGCTGACCCAGCCCGACGCGTTGGCGCAGCTGGACCTGGTCAAGGTCATCCGCGAGAAGAAGGTGGCGCCATTCGCCGCCAACCTGGCGCTGGCGGCCTACCAGCGTCGGCTGGCCGAACAGCTGGGCATCGAGCCGGGTGCGGAACTGAAGGCCGCGGCCACCGAGGCGGTGGCACGCGGGCTGTCGCTGCAGCTCATCGACCGTGACGTGGGCATCACTTTCCGCCGCATCCTGCAGGGCCTGAGCTGGTGGGACCGCGCCAAGCTGATCGGCAGCGTCGTCGCCGGCCTGTTCGACCGCGAGGACGTCTCCGAAGCCGACATCGAGCGGCTGAAGGAAGGCGACATGCTGGAGTCCAGCTTCGGTGAGTTCGCCCGCGAAACGCCGACGCTGTACGCCAGCCTGATCGACGAGCGCGACCGCTACATGGCGGCGAAGCTGCGCGAGCGCGGCGACGGTGCGAAGCACGTCCTCGCCGTGGTCGGAGCCGGCCACCTCAAGGGCATGGCGAAATACCTCGCCGAAGAGCAGCGTGCGCCGCAGGCGCTGACCGAGGAACTGGTGCAGGTCCGGCAGAAGCGCAACATCCCTTGGATCACCCTCACCCTGATGGTACTGATCTGTGGCGGCATCGCCTGGGGGTATTTCCACGGCGGCCGCGACCTGGGCCGCGACCTGCTATTGCAGTGGGTAGCCTGGACCGGCGGGCTGGCGGCGCTGGGTGCGCTGCTGGCGCGCGGGCACGTGCTGAGCATCCTGGCCGCCGCCATCGCCGCACCGCTGAAGCCGTTCCGCCCCGGCCTGCCTCCGGGGATGTTCAGCGCACTGGCGGAAGTGCATCTGCGCAAGCCGGCCTACCCCGACTTCCTTGCCCTGCGCGACGACGCGCAGACGCTGGCGGGCTGGTACCGCAACCGGGTGTGCCGGGTGGTGCTGGTGTTCCTGCTGAGCAACATCGGGAGCGCGGTGGGCGTGTGGATTTCCGGCGCCAGCATCCTCGGCCGGCTGATCCACTGACCTGCCTCAGACCTGCGCGCTGGCCACGTCCAGCGCCACGTCCATCAGCATCATGTCGTCCGGGTCCACGCTGACCCGGAAACCCAGCTGCCGGCACATCCGCAGCATCGTCGCGTTCTCGCGCAGCACCTGTCCTTCCACCGTCTTCAGGCCCACGCTGCGCGCGTACTCGACCATCATCCGCATCAGCTGCCAGCCGATGCCGTAGCCCTTCAGGTCCGAGCGCACCAGGATGCTGTACTCGCCCTTCTCGAAGTTGGCGTCGGCCAGCAGGTGGACCACGCCCAGCAGCTGGCCGGTATCGGTGCCCAGCGCCACCAGCGCGATCGCCCGCGCGTAGTCGAGCTGGGTCAGCCGGGCGATGAATTCGTGGTTGAAGTGGCGCACGGTGGAGAAGAATCGCAATCGCAGGTCTTCGTCGCTGATGCGGCCGAAGAACTCGCGGAACAGCGCTTCGTCCTCGGGCCGCACCGGGCGCACGAACATGCGCTCATCGTGGGCAAGGTCGACTTCGCGCTCCCATTCCGACGGATACGGGCGGATCACCATCCGCGAATGCCAGGGCCCGCGGTTCGGGCCATCGTCGGCGGGCGCGATGGCCACGCGCGCATCCACCGCCACCACGCCGTCGCGATCGGCCAGCAGCGGATTGATGTCCAGCTCGCGCACCTGCGGGATGTCGGCGGCCAGCTGCGCCAGCTTCACCAGCACCAGTGCCACCGCGCGTTCATCGGCAGCGGGCACGTCGCGGTAGGCCTTGAGGATGCGCGAGACGCGGGTGCGCCCGATCAGCTCGTGCGCCAATCGCAGATCCAGCGGCGGCAGCGCCAGCGCCTTGTCGTCGATGACCTCCACCGCGGTGCCACCGCGGCCGAACACCACCACCGGGCCGAAGGTCGGGTCGTCGGCCAGGCCGACGATCAGTTCGCGCGCCTTCGGCTTGAGCACCATCGGCTGCACGGTCACGCCGTCGATACGCGCCTCCGGACGCAACGTCCTTGCGCGCGCCAGGATCGCTTCGGCAGCTTCGCGCACCGCCGCGCCGCTGGTCAGGTTCAGGCACACGCCGTCCACGTCCGATTTGTGGATGATGTCCGGCGACAGGATCTTCAGTGCGACCGGCTTGCCGGCGGCCAGCAGCGGCGCGGCCACCTGCTCGGCCTGCGCGGGGTCGGTGGCCAGTGCGACCGGCGTGGCCGGGATGGCATAGGCGCGCAGCAGCGCGGCGACCTCCAGCGGGTCCAACCAGCGCCGACCTGCCCCCAACGCACCCTCCACTACCGCTCGCGCCGCGGCAGTGTCCACTTCGAAATCCTCCGGCAGACTTGGTGGCGTCTCCATCAGCGCCCTCTGCGCCTCGTGATGGCGCACCAGGTACATGTAGCCGCGCACTGCGTCCGCCTCGCTGGAATAAGTCGGCACCCCCGCTGCGTCCAGTCGCGCGATGGCGTCCTGGCCGGCACCTACCCATACGCCCAGCACCGGCTTGCCATTGGAGTTCCGTGGGCGGCCTGCGAGCACGCCTGCCACCGCCGCGGCCGTGTCATGCGATGACGACAGCGCGGTGGGCACGTGCATGGCCAGCACCGCATCGTTCTCCGGACTGGCCAGCAGCGCCTCCAGCGAAGCGGCGTAGCGTGCGGCGTCGGCGTCGCCGATCACGTCGATCGGATTGGCGCGCGACCAGGTTGGTGGCAGCAGCGCCTCCAGTCGCTCGCGTGTGGGATCGTCGATCGCCGCCAGCGTGCCGCCCATGTCCACCAGCCGGTCCACCGCCAGCACGCCGATGCCGCCGCCGTTGGTGAGGATGGCCAGCCGTCGCCCCGGCGCGCTGCGCAGGTGGCCCAGCGTTTCCGCTGCAGCGAACAGCTCGTCCAATGCCATCACCCGCAACAGCCCGGCACGCCGGAAGGCCGCGTCGTACACGCTATCGGAACCCGCCAGCGCGCCGGTATGGGTGGCGGCGGCGCGCGCACCCTGCGCGTGCCGGCCGGACTTGACCACCACCACCGGCTTGGCACGCGCGGCAGCTCGGGCAGCCGACATGAACTTGCGCGCGTCCTGAAGGGACTCGATGTAGAGGAGGATCGCGCGCGTCTTCGGATCCTGCGCGAACCAGTCGAGCAGGTCGCCGCCGTCCACGTCCAGCGCATCGCCCAGCGACACCACCGCCGAGAACCCGACACCGCGCGCCTTGCCCCATTCCACCAGCCCCGAGGCGATCGCGCCGGACTGCGATACCAGCGCAAGATCGCCGGCCAAGGGGGCGCCAGCGGCAAAACTGGCGTTGAGGCGCGCATGCGGCGCCATCACCCCCAGGCAATTCGGGCCGACGATGCGCAGGCCGCGTGCGCGTGCCGCGGCCTGGGCCTCCTCCAGCAGCGAGCCGGGACCGTGTCCCAGCCCGGCGGTGACGATGATGGCCGCACGCGCGCCAACCGCTGCAGCCTCGGCGATCACCCGCGGCACCGTGGCCGCCGGCGACGACACCACCACCAGCTCGGGCACGAATCCCAGGTCGGCAAGCCGCGCTACCGCCGCCACCCCGTCGATCTGCGGATAACGCGGGTTGACCACGCCCAGCGGCCCGGCGAAGCCGCCATCGCGCAGGTTGCGCAGGATGGCGCGACCGACCGAGCGCTCGCGCGGACTGGCACCCACCAGTGCCAGCGAGCGCGGCCGGAACACCGCGTCCAGTGCGTAGGTACTCATCCCGGAACCATCTCCCGCGCCGTGTTGCCACACACGATAGCGCGTCCGGCGCCCACGCCGGTCCCCTCGCATGCCGCGGGGAGGCGATCCCCGCGGCGGCGATCAGGCCGCTGCCGCAGCGCGTCGCTGTGACCGGGTCATGCGCGCCCGCTGCAGCAGCCGCGACGTACCGGTGCGCAGGTCGTCCAGCAGCGCGTAGATGGTGGGCAGGAACAGCAGGCTGACCACGGTGGAGAACGCCAGGCCGCCGGCGATCGCACGCGCCATCGGGTAGTACGGCGGCATGCCGTCGGCGGTCTTGGTGGACAGCGCGATCGGGATCATCGCCAGGATCGCGGTGCCCATCGTCATCATGATCGGGCGCAGGCGCTCGCGGCTGCCCTCGACCAGCGCGTCGATGCGCGGCACGCCGCGGCGGCGCAGATTGTTGATGTGCTCGATCATCACGATGCCGTTGTTCACCACCACGCCCATCAGCACCAGGATGCCGATCACCGCCATGATGTTCATCTCGGTGCCGGTGAGCCAGAACAGCCAGTACACGCCGAAGATCGAGAACAGCACGCAACTCATGATCGCCAGCGGGAACAGCAGCGATTCGAACACCGCCGCCATGATCACCAGCATCAGCACCAGCGCGATCCCGATCGCGCGCACCATCTGGTTCATGCCGTCGAAGTTGATGTTGAAGCCGGCGCCGTCGAAGGTATAGCTGTAGCCCGGCGGGAACTGGACGTTCTTCAGGGTGTCCTCGATCGACTTGCGGGCGTCCTGCATGGAAGCACCCTGCGCCAGCCCGGCCTGCACCTGCAGCATGGTCTGCCGGCTCTGTCGCTGGATCTGGGTGGCGGCAGGCGTGGTGTCCACGTCCACCATCGCCAGCAGCGGCACTTCGGTGCCGTTCGGCGCGCGCACCAGGAAGGTGGACAGGTCCTCCACGCTGTAGCTGTCGGAGCCGGCGAAGCGCACGTTGACGGGGATCTCCACGTCCTCGCGGTGGAAATCACGCAGAGACGAACCGCGCAATGCCATGCCGACGAACTGGGCCACCTGCTGCGCGCTGAAGCCATAGGCCGCCGCACGCTCGCGGTTGACCTGCACCTTCAGCTCGGTGTTGGCGTCGCCGGTGTCCACGCGCACGTCGCGTAGCTTCGGGTTGCGCCCCAGGATCGGCACGATGTCGTCCGCCAGCTCCTTCAACGTCTGGGTGGAGTCGCCGATCAGGCTGAAGGTGATTCCCTGCCCGTCGCCGCTGCCCATGCCGCCCGGCCAGCCGATGCCGAGGTTTGCCCGCGCGGACTTGGGCAGCCCCTTGCGCACCTCCTCGGAAATCTTCTTGTTCTGCTCGGCGTCGTCGATGGTCAGGAACAGGCGCGTCTGTGCCCAGCCCTGTTCGCTGTAGCGGCTGTAGACGCGGTCGATCTTGAAATCGTCGCGGTGCGCATTGACGAACTGCTCGACCCGCGCGACCTCCTTGCCCATCTCCTCCTTGGAATAGGCCCCCTTCCACTGGTAGAAGATGTTGATCTCGGTGGGGTCGCTGTCGTCACCGCTACCGGTGGTGTTCATCATCGGATACACGCTGACCAGCGAAATCGCCAGGATCCCGGCCACGCTCCAGCCACGATGCAGCAGGGTCCAGCGCAGCAGGCGGGCGTAGCGCGCCTGCAGGCCGGTGATGAACGGGGACTTCAACGCCGGCGGCGTCTTCATCCGTGCCGAGAGCATCGGGATCAGGCTGATGGCCACCAGCCACGAGGCCAGCAGCGACACCGAAATGGTCACCGCCAGCTGGCTCAGATAGATGGTGATGATGTTCTTCTCGCCGAACAGCATCGGCAGGAACACCACGCAGTGGCACAGGGTGCCGGCCGACAGCGCGATGGCCACGTGGCGCGTGCCGATGATCGACGCCAGCCACGGCTTGCCGGGGTATTTCTCGCGCTCCTGGTAGATGCTCTCGACCACCACCACGGCGTTGTCCACCAGCATGCCCACCGCCAGCAGCAGGCCCATCATCGAGATGATGTTGAGGGTGATGCCGGCGAAGTACATGAATCCCAGCGTCATCGTGAAGCAGATCGGGATCGCCGTGGACACCATCAGGGTGGACGGCCAGTGGCGCAGGAAGGCATACAGCACCACAACCGACAACAGCAGGCCGATGCCGCCGGCTTCCGCCAGCGCCAGCAGCGAGCTGGTCACGGCCTGGCCCTGGTCGTCGGTGACTTCGATCTTCACCCCGCGCATGGCCGGATCCTGCTCGAGCAGCGTGATCTCCTTGCGCACCATCCGCGACAGGTCGACCAGGTTCGCCGCACGCTCCTTGTAGATGTCCACGCCCACGCTGGGCTTGCCGTCCATCCGTCGCACGTAGTTCATGCGCTGCGGCTGCAGGTTGACGTCGGCGATGTCGGACAGGCGGGTGCCCTTCTTGTCGATGCGCAGGTCGCGCAACTGCTGCAGCTGCTGCAGCTCGCCCAGCGGCTGCACGCGCAGGCGCTGGCCGGCTTCGGTGATCTCGCCGGCGGACACCGCGAAGTTCGCGGCCTGCAGCTTCTGCACCAGCTCGTTCAGCACCACCCCGTGCGCGGTCAGGCGGTCCTTGTCCAGCGCCACCAGCACTTCCTGCTTGGCCACGCCCTCCACTTCCACCCGGGCCACGCCGGGCAGGCGCTCGAGCCGCTGCTTGATGCTGCGCTCGATCAGGTCGGCGCGGGTGGTCAGGTCGACGCTGCTGGTCAGGCGCAGGCTCAGCGCCTCGCGGTCCGAGGTGCTCCAGCGCTGAACGAAGTAGCGGCGGAAATCATCCGGCAACTGGTCGCGGATCGCGTCGATGCGCTCGCGCGCCTCGGAGGCGGCGATGGCGATGTCCCGGCTCCAGTCGCTGAAGCGCACCTGGATCGAGCCGCCGTCCGCGTTGGCGCGCGAGTTCATCGACTCGATGCCGGGCATCGTCGCCAGCGCTTCCTCGACCGGGCGCACCAGGTTGCGCTCCACCTCTTCCGGGGTGGAGCCGGGGTACGGCAGCGACACGAAGAAGAACGGGATGGTGGCTTCCGGCTCGGCCTCGAGCGGCAGGCGGAAGGAAGCGATCAGGCCGATTGCCACCATCGACACGAACAGCATGATCGTGGTGATGGGGCGGCGGATGGAGAGCTCGGTGATGTTCATCCGGTCAGGCCTTCGCGCCGCCATTCAGCGGGTCGTGTTCGTGCGAGATCATCTCTGCCGCCTGCGCCGCCACGGCGCGCGCGCGCCGCCCGCGCTCCGCGTAGAACTCGTCCGGCTTGCGGTCCAGCAGGTCGTAGACCACCGGGATCACCAGCAGGGTCAGCAGGGTCGATACCAGCAGGCCGCCGATCACCGTGATCGCCATCGGGCTGCGCACTTCCGCACCATCGCCGAAGGCCAGGGCCAGCGGCAGGAAGCCGAACACCGCGCACAGCGTGGTCATCATGATCGGGCGCAGGCGCGAACGCGCACCCTCCACCAGCGCGGTGCGCTTGGCCACACCCTCCTCGCGCAGCTGGTTCACCTTGTCGATCAGGATGATCGCGTTCTTCACCACCAGCCCCACCAGCAGGATCAGGCCGATGAACACCACCACCGAGGCCGGCGAGCCGGTCATCAGCAGGGCGGCCACGGCGCCCACCAGCGCCAGCGGGATGGTGAACAGGATGACGAACGGGTGCAGCAGGGACTCGAACTGCGAGGCCATCACCAGATAGACCAGGAAGATCGCCAGCGCGAACGCGAACAGCAGCGACCGGATGGATTCGCCCAGCTCCTGGCCCTGGCCGCCGATGCGCATGTCGATGTCGGTGCCAAGGGGAGACTTCGCGACCATGTCGTTCACCTCGCGGATCGCGCCGCCAAGGTCGATGTCGCGCAGGTTCGCGGAGACGATCGCGACGCGGCGCTGGTCGGCGCGATGGATCTCGCTGGGCCCGGTCGTCGCCACCACATCGGCGACGGACGCGAGCTCGACGGGGGTGCCGCTGCCCGGATTGACGATCAACCGGCGCAGATCGTCCACCGAGTTGCGGTCGGATTCCTGCGCGCGCACCAGCACGTCGATCTTGCGGTCGCGGAAGCTGTAGCGCGTTGCCACGTTGCCCTTGACCTTGTTCACCACCACGTCGGCGATCTGGCGCGTGGTGAGGCCGAGCGCGGCGGCACGGTCCTGGTCGAAGCGGATCTGGATTTCCGGAAAGCCCTGCTCCACGGTCGACTTCACGTCGGCGTAGTGCGGATTTGCGCGGAGCATCCCGGCGAGCCGGTTGCCGGCCTTGCGGATGGTCTCCAGATCCGCGCCCTCCACTTCGATCTCCAATGGCGGCGACAGGCTGAACAGCTCGGGTCGGCTGAAGTCCACCTGCACGCCCGGGAAATCCTTCATCGTCTTGCGCAGCGCTTCGGTGAGCGGGACTTCCGCATCGTTGCTTTCCATCACCACTGACAGCTTGCCGATGTTCTCGCCGCTTTCGGTGGGGCTGGCATCCAGCCGGGTGCCCGTGCCCGACACGCCATACAGCACACGCACGCCGGCATCCTTCGCATGCGCGGCCTGCACGTCGCGGACCAGCGCATCGGTCCTGGCCAGCGGCGTGCCAGGCGGGAGCTTGGCGGTCATGTCGAAGCGGTCCTGCGCGAACTGCGGGATCAGGTCGGTGCCCAGCAGCGGCACCGCCGCCATCGTCAGCGCGAACGCCAGCGAAGCCACCAGCAGCACCGGCGCGGGCCGCTGCAACGCCTTGGGCAACACCCGCATGTAGGCATGCTCGGCGCGGCCATACGGCGCCATCGCCAGGTCGCTCAGCTTGCGCATCACCGGTCCGACCACCGCGCCCAGGCCGCGCCACGCACGCACCACCACCCACGCCAGGCTGAAGAGGCCGTAGCGGAACAGCGCACCGACGCTGCGTCCGGCATAGGCGGCCGGCTTCTGCCAGCGCTTCTGCGGTTGCCAGTGCGCGGGCGCCGCTTCTTCCGGGAAGCCCAGCGGCGGACGGCCCTTCAGCGCACTCAGCATCGGGATCAGGGTCATCGCCACCACCAGCGAGACGCCGATGGCGATCGCCACGGTCAGGGCCTGGTCGCGGAACAGCTGGCCGGCGATGCCCTGCACGAACACCAGCGGCAGGAACACCGCGATCGTGGTCAGGGTGGACGCGACCACCGCCATGCTCACCTCGCGGGTGCCGGCAATCGCCGCCTCGAGAATGCCGAGGCCGCGTTCGCGCGCCTTGGCGATCGATTCCAGCACCACGATGGAGTCATCCACCACCAGGCCGGTGGCGAGCGCCAGACCACCCAGCGACATCACGTTCAGCGACAGGCCGAGCTGGCCCATGAAGAAGAAGGTGGCGATGATCGACACCGGCAACGACAGACTGATGACGAAGGTGCTCCAGCCGTCGCGCAGGAACAGGAAGATGATCAGCACCGACAGCAGGCCGCCGATCACGCCGTCCACCTTGACGTCGCGGATCGCGTTGCGGATGAAGATCGACTGGTCCTCGATGGTGGTCAGCTCGATGTCGGCGGGAAGCTTGTCGCGGATGGCCTTGAGCCTCGTTTCCAGCGCATCGGCGGTGGACACGGTGTTGGCATCGCCTTCCTTGTAGATCGCCAGCTCCACCGCCTCGCGACCGTTGAGGCGGATGATCGCCTCGCGTTCCTTGTAGCCCTGGCGCACCGAGGCCACGTCCCTCAGGCGCAACGGCGAGGTCCCCGCCTGCGTGTTGCCGCCCTGCGACAGCGCGGCCATCACCCGCGCATCGCCACTGGCCGCCGCCAGGCGCATTGCCTGTTCGTTGCCGGTATTGCCGGTCGACGCGCTGCGCGTGGTCAGCAGCATGTTCGCCATCTCCTCGACGGTGGCGAACTGGTTGACGGTGCGCACGAGGTAGCGCTGCGAACCCTCCTCCAGGCGTCCGCCGGAGACATTCACGTTCTCTTGCGCCAGCCGGTTGATCACGCTCTCCAGCGACAGGCCATACTGCGCCAGCTTGCGCTGGTCGATGTCCACCTGCACCTCGTCCTCGAGGCCACCGCCCACCTTCACCGCGGCCACGCCTTCGACCGGCTCGAGCTTGCGCTTGAGGTCATCGTCGGCGAAGCGGCGCAGCTCCATCAGCTGGCGGATACCCTCGGCAGCATCGCCATCCTGCCGTTTCGGCGACAGCGCCAGCCGCATGATCGGCTGGGTGGAGGGATTGAAGCGCAGCAGCACCGGCGGCTTGGCGTCCTGCGGAAACTGCAGCGCCTCCATCTTGTCGCGCACGTCCAGGCTTGCCTGGTCCATGTCGGTGCCCCAGGCGAACTCCATCACCACGTCGGACTGGCCGGTGCGCGACACCGACTTCAGCTTGCGCAGGCCCTTCACCACACCCAGCGCCTCTTCCGCCGGCTGTGAGATCAGGGTCTCGATCTCCGCCGGCGCCGCACCTTCGTAATCGGTGCGCACGGTCAGGGTGGGATAGCTGAGGTCGGGCAGCAGGTTGACCTTGAGGCTGCCCAGCGCGATCAGCCCGAACAGCACCAGTGTCAGCGTCATCATCGCGATGGTGACGCGCCGCCGGGTGGCGAACTCCACCAGGTTGAAGCCGGCCGCGGGCGCATGGTGCGGGTCCTGCGCGTGCTCCGGCCGAGGGGTCGAAGGCGAACTCATTTGGCGACCACCTTCGCAGGCGCCGGGGCGGGCGCAGCCTTGTCATTGATCACCTGGACCGCGCTGCCTTCGCGCAGGGCGGACTTGCCGGCCACCACCACCGGGTCGCCTGCGCGCAGGCCATCACGAACCTCTACCCATTCGCCATCGACGTAACCCAGCTTGAGCTCGGAGCGCACGGCTTTGCCGCCCTTGACCGTGAACACCGCTGGCGTACCGCCGTCTTCCAGCAGCGCGGTGCGGGGGATCACCAGTGCATCGGCGCGCTGGTCGTAGTTGATGCGGATGCGTCCGAACATGCCAGGCTGCAGCAGTCCGCCCCCGTCGAAGGCACAGATCACCCGGAAAGTGCCGCTGCCGGAGTCCACCACCGGCGACACCCGGTCGATGCGGCCGTCGAAGGTCTTGCCCGGCAGTGCGTCCACGGTGAGTTGCACTGCCTGCCCGGCCTTCAGGGTTTCGATTTCGCGCTCCGGCACGTTGAGCGTGGCTTCCAGCCGCGAGATGTCGACGATGGTGAAGATCGGCGTATTGATCTGCACCAGGTTGCCCTGCTTGATGCTGCGCGAAGCCACCACGCCGGAGATCGGCGCGCTGACCGTGCCGTAGGACAGTTCCAGCTTGGCCATGCGCAGCTGTGCGCGCGCGTTTTCGAGGTTGTAGCGCAGCTGGTCGACGTCGTTGACGCTGACCATCTTCTGATCCAGCAGCTGCGCGGAACGCCGGTAGTTGGCCTCCAGCTTGCGCACCTCCGCATCAGCCTGCGCGACCTGCAAGGTGGCGCGGTCGCGATCGATGCGGACCAACGCCTGGCCGGCGCTGACCTGCTGGCCGATGTCGGCATACACCTGCAGCGCAATGCCTGAGGTCTTCGCCACCACCTGCGATTCCGCGCGCGCTTCCAGCGGCGCGGTGCCGGCGTAGCTGGCGGAGATCGAGCGGGTGGACGCCTTGGCCACCTCCACCGGAATGGCCTCCGGCCCCTTGCTGGCCTGGTCCTTGCCATCCGGGCCCTTGCCGCCCTCGGCGCCACCACCCTTACAGGCGGCAAGCCCCAGGGCGACGGCCAACAGGCTGAGCCGGGCGAGCGGAAGCACGCGACGGAAGCGGGAAACGGGGGCCGGGATCAATGGGCGCATGGGGGAAATCGTCATGGGTTAGTGTTGTAGTCAAGTATGTCACCAGCGCCAGAAACCGCGCTATCCGCCGAAGGTCATGCATGCCTATGGCATGGCTGTCGGCCCGTCGGCGGACGGCGATCCGCCGATGCGGATGAGTCGCATGTGAAGTCCGGGCCTTTCGCCGCTATACTCGAATGAACGGGCGCCCAACACCAGCGCCCGACTTCCTTTACCGATACACAGTCCGGAACAGCCAGATGATGCGACCGCTGCCGATTGCCGCAAGCCTTGCCCTGCTCCTGGCGGCCTTTGCCGTCACTGCGCAGGATCCGTCCGCACCCGCTGCGGCCGATGCCCCCGCTCCCGCCACGGAAGCCGCGCCGGTTGCGGCCGCTCCCGCCCCGGCGGCGCCCGCCGCTCCCGCGGCCGGCGATGCCACCCGTGGCAAGGGCCTGACCTATACCTGCCGCGGTTGCCACGGCCTCACCGGCTACAAGAACGCCTATCCCAGCTACCACGTGCCCAAGATTGGCGGCCAGTCGGAAACCTACCTGCGCAATGCCCTGACCGAGTACGGCACCGGCAAGCGCAAGCACCCGACGATGCAGGCGCAGGCGGAGAGCTTCTCCCAGCAGGATATCGCCGACATCGCCGCCTACCTGTCCAGCCTGAAGTGAGCCGCGCCATGACCAAGACCTCCATGACCCTGCTCACCCTCGCCTGCGCGCTGGCCCTGTCCGCCTGCGGCGGCAAGTCCGAAGGCGGCCACGCTGCGGCGGGCGAAACCAAGTCCAGTTCCGCCGGCCTGCCCGACGGCAACATCGAAGCCGGCCGCGAATTCGCCGCCAAGGGTGGCGAAGGCATCGCCCCCTGCGCCTCCTGCCACGGCGCCGACGGCAATGCCCCGATCGACGGCATGTATCCCAAGCTGGGCGGCCAGTACGCCGACTACCTCGCGCAGGCGCTGCAGGGTTATCGCGGCGGTACCCGCGCAGGTGCCACCGCCGATGTGATGGCCGCACAGGCCAAGAACCTGAGCGACCAGCAGATCGCCGATCTCGCCGCGTACTACGCCAGCGTGCCTGGCAGCCTGCGGGACCTGCAGAACGCCAACTGAGCGCCCGCTCCGTCGCGCTTGACGAAAGGGGCCGCAAGGCCCCTTTCGTTTGCCTGCCGGTTGACCCCGGTCATGGCGCGGGGCACGCACAAACGGCGGAATGGACCGGTTACCGAACGGCAATACGCCATGGGCAAATCCATTCCGCTCGACCTCAACCCGGCGTTCGAAATCGAGATCGATGCAGCGCCGATCGCTGCCGCACTGGGTCTGCAACAGGACGCATTCCTGCGCCTGCTGGAGCAACGCAAGATCGACCGGCTGTGCGAGCGCGGCACCGGCGAGGACGCCGGCCTGTATCGCGCCACCTTCTATCACGGCACAAAGCGCGCGCGCGTGGTGGTGGACCGCCAGGGGCGCTTCGTCGGCGACGTGGAGCAACGCATGCGCTGACCGGTGTACGGGCACGTGCACGCGCAGGACATTGATCCCCGCACAAAGCAAAAGCCCGCCGGATGGCGGGCTTTTGCGTTTCACCGCATGGCGTCGCTGCGACGCCGGCGGCTACTGCATCAGGCGAAAGCCGCCTGGCACCAAGCCATCAGCGGATTCCAGAACACGCCCAGCACCAGCAGGCCGAGGGCGTTGACGCCGAATACCAGGCGCAGCATGCGGTCATCGCGCGGCACAACCGGTTCGCCGACCGGCTCGTCGAAATACATGACCTTGATGACGCGCAGGTAGTAGAACGCGCCGATCACCGCGAACAACACGCCGACGATGGCCAACCACAGCATGCCGCCGTTGATCGCCGCGCGCAGCACCGCCAGCTTGGCCCAGAACCCGAGGAACGGCGGGATGCCCGCCAGCGAGGCCATCACGCACAGCACCATGCCGGCGCTCCACGGGTCGCGTGCGTTCAGGCCCTTGAAGTCGTCGATGTTGTCGGCCTCGAAACCGCGACGCGCAAGCAGCACGATCGCACCGAAGGCCGCGGTGGCCATCAGCGCGTAGCTGATCGCATAGAACATCGCCGCCGCGTAGCCTTCCGCGCCGCCACCGGCCAAGCCGAGGAACAGGAAACCGACGTGCGAGATGGTCGAATACGCCAGCATGCGCTTGAGGTTGGTCTGCATCAGCGCGATGACGTTGCCCACCACAAGCGACAGCGCAGCCAGTACCGCCAGCATCGGCTGCCAGTGCTCGGCCAGCGGCGCGGCACCGAAGCCCAGCAGGCGCACCACCATAGCGAACGCGGCCAGCTTCGGCGCGGAGCCGATGAACAGGGTGATCGGGGTCGGTGCACCGTGGTAGACGTCGGGCAGCCACATGTGGAACGGCGCGGCACCGAACTTGAACGAGATGCCCGCGACCATGAACACCACGCCGGTCAGCAGCAGCATCGGCTGCGCCACGCCCGTGGCGGCTTCGCGGATCGCTGCCAGGTCCAGGCTGCCGGTGGCGCCGTACACCAGCGACATGCCGTACAGCAGCAGGCCCGAGGCCAGCGCGCCCAGCACGAAGTATTTCATCGCTGCTTCCGAAGCCAGGCGGCTGTCGCGGTCGATCGCGACCAGCGCATAGGAGCTCAGTGCCAGCAGCTCCAGGCCCAGGTAGACCATGATCAGGCTGCCGGCCGAGGTCAGCAGCATCATGCCGAGCACCGCGAACAGCATCAGCACCGACACTTCGCCCTTGTACAGCCCGCGCTCGCGCAGGTAGGGCCAGACGAACAGCAGTGCGATCGCCGACACCACGCAGGTGACGACCTTCAGCACGTCCGCCATGGTGTCGCGCACGAACATGCCGTTGAGCACCGCGGTGTCTTCGCCGACGCCAACGCCGACGCCGGCCGCGATCAGCCCACCCACCAACGCCAAGGTGGCGATGGAGAGCACGTGGGTGACAACGCGCTGGCTGTCCTTGAGGAACAGGTCCAGCATCAGCAGCGCGAACGCGGCGCCCACCAGCACCAGTTCGGGAATCAGCGGCAGCAGTTCGGTGGCTGCCGGCATGGCGAGAGTGGCCTGCATCGTCGTCATGTCCTCAAAGCTTGGTCGCGGCGAGCTGGGCCGCCAGTTGCGCGATGGACGGTTCCATCAGGTCGGTCAGCGGCTTGGGATTGATGCCCAGCGCCAGGGTGAAGGCGGCGAACACGCCCAGCACGATCCACTCGCGCGCGTTGATGTCCTTCAGTCCGGCGACGTGGGCGTTGCCCACCTCGCCCCAGATGATCCGCTTGGTCAGCCACAGCGAGTAGCCGGCGCCAATGATCAGGGTGAGCGCGGCAGCCAGGCCGATCAGCGGGTTGTGCTGGAACGCGGCCAGGATGACCACGAACTCGCCGACGAAACCGCTGGTGCCCGGCAGGCCCGAATTGGCCATCGCGAACAGCACCCAGAACAGCGCGAACCACGGCATCACCTTCGCCACGCCGCCGTAGTCCTTGATCATGCGGGTGTGCATGCGGTCGTACAGCACGCCGACGCTGGAGAACATCGCCGCGGAAATGAAGCCGTGCGAGATCATCTGGACCATCGCGCCCTGCAGGCCGAAGCGGGCGGTGTCGCCCAGGCCCTGGTCGCGCACCAGCGAGAACGCGATGAAGGTGCCGAGGATGACGAAACCCATGTGCGCGATCGACGAATAGGCGATCAGCTTCTTCATGTCCTCCTGCACCAGCGCCACCAGGCCGACATAGACGATGGCCACCAGGCTGAAGGCGATCATCAGCCAGGCGAACTCGTGGCCGGCATCCGGCACGATCGGCAGGGTGAAGCGCAGGAAGCCGTAGCCGCCGATCTTCAGCATGATCGCGGCAAGGATGACCGAGCCGCCGGTCGGCGCCTCCACGTGCGCGTCCGGCAGCCAGGTATGCACCGGGAACATCGGCACCTTGATCGCGAACGCACCGAAGAAGGCGAAGAACAGCCAGGTCTGCTCGGTCATGGTCAGCGGCAGCGCGGCCATGTCGGCGATCTGCCAGCTGCCGCCCTTCAGGTACAGGTACACCAGCCCGATCAGCATGAACACCGAGCCGAGGAAGGTGTACAGGAAGAACTTCAGCGAGGCGTAGATGCGGCGCGGGCCGCCCCACACGCCGATCACGATGAACATCGGGATCAGCATCGCCTCGAAGAACACATAGAACAGCATGGAATCGAGCGCGCAGAACACGCCGATCATCAGGCCTTCCAGGAACATCAGGCAGGCGAAGTACTGCGCCACGCGCTTGTCGACCGACCCCCACGCGCCAACGAGCACCAGTACGCCGACCAGCGTGGTCAGGCCGATCAGCGGCACCGACAGCCCGTCCGCGCCGAGGTGGTACTGGATGTCGTAGGCGGGGATCCAGGCGCGCTGCTCGACGAACTGCATCGCGGCGCTGCTGGCATCGAAGCCGGTGAACAGCGGGATGCTCAGCGCCAGGGAAACCAGCGCGAAGCCCAGCGCGATCCAGCGCGCAAGCTCGGGCCGCCGGTTGCCGGCAAGCAGGGAGAACACGCCGCCGAGAATCGGCAGCCAGATCAGAAGACTAAGCAGGGGCCAGTGGGTCACGCTTGCGGTTTCCATCTCGTCGGTTGCCGGCTTACTGCCAGTAGTACCGGGCCATCGCCAGCAGCGCGACCAGGCCCAGGATCATTGCGAATGCGTAGTGGTAGAGGTAGCCGGTCTGCACCTTGCGCAGCGCCGCGGCCACCGTGCCCACCAGGCTGACGGCGCCATTCACCGCGCCATCCACCACCCTGTTGTCGATCAGGCTGGACAGCCTGCCCAGCTTGACGCTACCGCCGGCCAGGCCGCCGATCCACAGGTCGTCCATGTAGTACTTGCGTTCCAGCAGCCGGATCGGCGCGGCGAGCGCGCGGGTGATGCCCGTGCGCAGCTCCGGCTTGACCAGGTACAGCAGCGTGGCCAGCGCGAAGCCCGCCAGCGCCAGCAAGAACGCCGGGGTCATGAAGCCGTGCAGCGCGAACGCCACCGGGCCGTGCCAGTCGGCCGCGGCAATCTTCGCCATCACGTCGCGCGCCGGCTCGACGAAGATCGCGCCGTCGAAGAAGCCCGCACCCTTCTCGTGGCCCGCCCAGTCGGTGCCGAACAGCATCGGACCGGCGGTGAAGAAGCCGATCACCACCGACGGGATCGCCAGCAGCACCAGCGGCAGGGTTACCACCCAGGGCGACTCGTGCGGCTCGTGCGCGCCGTGGTGGCCGTGGCCGTCGTCATGGTGGGCGTCGTGGTGCGCGTCATGGCCATGTCCATGGGCATCCCTGAAGCGCTCCTCGCCGAAGAAGGTCAGGTACAGCAGGCGGAAGCTGTAGAAGCTGGTCACGAAGGCCCCGAGAAGCACGGCCCAATACGCGTACTGCGCGATGAAGCCACCCTCGCCCGCGTGCTCGCCGGCAGCGACGATGATGGCGTCCTTCGAGTAGTAGCCGCTGAAGAACGGCGTGGCCACCAGCGCCAGCGTGCCCAGCCACATGGTGATGTGGGTCACCGGCATGTACTTGCGCAGGCCGCCCATCTTGCGCATGTCCTGCTCGTGGTGCATGCCGATGATGACCGAGCCGGCGCCGAGGAACAGCAGCGCCTTGAAGAATGCGTGGGTCATCAGGTGGTAGACCGCCGCCGAGTACGCGGACACGCCCAGCGCCACCGTCATGTAGCCCAGCTGCGACAGCGTGGAGTACGCCACCACGCGCTTGATGTCGTTCTGCACCATGCCGATCAGGCCGGTCCAGAACGCGGTGGTCGCACCGATGAACAGGACGAAATTGAGTGCGGTCTCGGACAGCTCGAACAGCGGCGACATGCGCGCCACCATGAAGATACCGGCGGTCACCATGGTCGCGGCGTGGATCAGCGCCGAGATCGGGGTCGGACCTTCCATCGAATCCGGCAGCCACACGTGCAGCGGCACCTGCGCCGACTTGCCCATGGCGCCGATGAACAGGCAGATGCAGATCACGGTAGCGATCGACCACGCCTGGCCCGGCAGGATCTCCACGCTCATGCCGCGGATGGCATCGGCGTTGGCGAACGCCTGCGCATAGTCGAGCGAACCGATCCAGTACAACACGCCGGCGATGCCCAGCAGGAAGCCGAAGTCGCCGACGCGGTTGACCAGGAACGCCTTGAGGTTGGCGAAGATCGCCGTCGGCTTCTTGTACCAGAAGCCGATCAGCAGGTAGGACACCAGGCCCACCGCTTCCCAGCCGAAGAACAGCTGCATGAAGTTGTTGCTCATCACCAGCATCAGCATGCTGAAGGTGAACAGCGAAATGTAGCTGAAGAAGCGCTGGTAGCCGTCGTCCTCGGCCATGTAGCCGATGGTGTAGATGTGCACCAGCAGCGAGACGAAGGTGACCACCACCATCATCATCGCGGTCAGCTTGTCCACCATGAAGCCGACGTTGACCGAGATATCGCCCACCTGCATCCAGGTGTAGAGGTTCTCGTTGAAGGTCGCCGCGCCCTGCATCAACTGCCACAGCACGTGCACGGACAGCGCGCAGCTGCCCGCCACGCCGAGGATGGTGGCGGTATGCGCGCCGGCGCGGCCGATCCGGCGGCCGAACAGGCCGGCGAGGATGCTGCCGATCAGCGGCAGCAGCACGACCAGCACCAGCTGGGTCTTGGAGATGAGGATTGCCGAATCCATCAGGTCAGCCCTTCAACGTATCGATGTCCGCCACGTCGATGCTGCGGCGGTTGCGGAACAGGGTCACCAGGATCGCCAGGCCGATCGCGGCCTCGGCAGCGGCAACGGTGAGGATGAAGAACACGAACACCTGCCCGGCGGCATCGCCCAGCGAACGCGAGAAGGCGACGAAGTTGATGTTCACCGAGAGCAGCATCAGCTCCAGCGAGATCAGCAGCATGATCACGTTCTTGCGGTTCAGGAAGATGCCGGCGACGCTGATGCAGAAGATCACCGCGCCCAGCGTCAGGTAGTGGCCCAGGGTCAGGGCGGACATCAGGTTGCTCATTGCGCGCCCTCCTCCGGCTTGGCATGCGCGGCCGGCACTTCCGCCTGCATCTTCACCATCCGCACGCGGTCGGCGACGCGCACGCGCACCTGCTCGGACGGGTTCTGGTGGCGGGCGCCGGGGCGCCTGCGCAGGGTCAGCATCACCGCCGCCACGACGGCCACGGTCAGGATCACCGCCGCCACTTCGAACGGCAGCATGAACTCGGTGAAAAGCGCACGCGCCAGCCACGTGGTGTTCGGCACGTCAGCGGCGACCGCGGCGTTTTCCGCCAGCGGCGCCTCGGCGGCGCTGCGCACCCCGATCAGGGCCAGCATCTGCACCAGCATCACCACCGCCACGACCAGGCCCACCGGCAGGTAGCGCACGTAACCCTGTCGGGCCGGCGCCTTGTCCATGTCCAGCATCATCACAACGAACAGGAACAGCACCATCACGGCACCGACGTACACCAGCACCAGCGCGATGCCGAGGAACTCGGCGCCGCCGATGATCCAGGTGCAGGCCACGGAGAAGAAGGTAAGCACCAGCCACAGCACGGCGTGGACCGGGTTGCGCGCGGTGATCGCCGCCAGCGCTGCGGCCGCGGCGACAGCCGCGAAACCGAGGAAGGCAAGGGTTTGCAGATCGAAGTCCATGCTCGGGTCGGCCTCAACGGTACGGGGCATCGGCGCCACGGCGCTCGGCGATCTCCGCCTCCAGGCGGTCGCCGATGGCCAGCAGCTTGGGCTTGGTCAGGATGTTCTGGCCGCGCTGGTCGAAGTGGTACTCGTGCACATGCGTCTCGACGATGGAGTCGGTCGGGCAGGACTCCTCGCAGAAACCGCAGAAGATGCACTTGAACAGGTCGATCTCGTAGCGGGTGGTACGGCGGGTGCCGTCGTCCGCACGCGGTCCGGCCTCGATGGTGATCGCCAGCGCCGGGCACACCGCCTCGCACAGCTTGCAGGCGATGCAGCGCTCTTCGCCGTTGGCGTAACGGCGCAGCGCATGCACACCGCGGAAGCGCGGCGACTGCGGGGTCTTTTCCATCGGGTACATCAGTGTGTACTTGGGACGGAACAGATATTTCAGCGTCAGCCACATGCCGCTGACCAGTTCCAGCAGCAGCAGGCTCTTGAAGTAGGAAACCACTTTGCTCATGCCGCCGCTCCCATCATGCCGTCGCCGATCACGCCGAAGTACACCAGCAGCGCGGTCACGAAGATCCAGCCGATGGTGATCGGGATGAACACCTTCCAGCCCAGACGCATGATCTGGTCATAGCGGTAGCGCGGGAACGTGGCACGGAACCAGATGAAGCAGCTGGCGAAGAAGAACACCTTGGCCAGCAGCCACCACCAGCCGTCGACCGACAGCAGCGGAATGCCCCAGCCGCCGAACGGGCTCAGCCAACCGCCGAGGAAGAAGATCGAGGTCAGGAAGCTGATCAGGATCATGTTCGCGTATTCGGCGAGGAAGAACAGCGCGAACTGCGAACCGGAATATTCCACCATGTGGCCGGCGACGATCTCCGATTCGCCTTCCACCACGTCGAACGGCGAGCGGTTGGTCTCGGCCACGCCGGAAACGAAATACACCACGAACAGCGGCGCCAGCGGAATCCAGAACCAGCCCAGGAAGCCCTTGCCGGCCTGCGCCATCACGATGTCGGACAGATTCAGGCTGCCGGCCGCGATCAGCACGCCGACCAGCGAGAAGCCCATCGCGATCTCATAGCTGATCATCTGCGCCGAGGCACGCATGGCGCCGAGGAAGGCGTACTTCGAGTTCGAGGCCCAGCCGGCGATGATCACGCCGTAGATGCCCAGCGAGGTCATCGCCAGCAGGTACAGCAGGCCGGCATTGGCATTGGACAGCACCACTTGGGCGTCGAACGGCACCACCGCCCAGGCCGCGCAGGCCGGCACCAGCGCCAGAAGAGGCGCCAACCGGTACAGCACCGGGTGGGCCACCGTGGGCTGCACCACTTCCTTGAACAGCAGCTTGAATACGTCGGCGAACGCCTGCAGCACGCCCCAACCCACGTACATGGGTCCGTGGCGGACATGCATCCAGCCGATCAGCTTGCGCTCCCACACCACGTAGAAGGCGACCGCGATGATCACCGGCATCAGGATGGCGAGGATCTTCAGCACGATCCACGCCAGCATGCCGACGGTGCCGAAGGACAGCAGCAACTCGCGCAGGGGGTCGATGGCGTATTGCATCAGGGGATTGCTCGCGATGTTCATGCGCGCGCGACCTCCAGCTTGGCGGCGGCCAACAGCGGCGCGGTGGCGCCGTAACCGGATTCCACCCACACACTGCCCGGCGCGACGCGCGGATCGATCGCTACCTGCAGCGTTGCCGTGCCGGCGGCGGTGGCGCACTTCGCCATGACGCCTTCGGCCAACCCCAACGCGGAGGCATCGGCCGGGTTCAGCGCGGCACGCGGGCCGCCATTGAGCGGATGTGCCTGCAGCGCGTCGCAGCGGCGGATCACGGCGTCGACGCGGTAGATCGCGGCCGAGCCCGCCACTTCCAGGCCATTGCCGACCACGGACGCGGACGCACCCCTGGCCACCTGCACCGCCTTCGGCGCAAGCCCTGCACGCAGGCCGGCCAGATCGGTGAATTCGAAGCCCGGCAGCGCCAGATCACCACCCAGCGCACGCAGCACGCGCCAGCCGGAATGCGCCAGCCCGGGCAGCTTGCCGGCGGCGACCGCCTGCTGCTCGATGCCGTCGAGGTTGGTTAGGGTGGCGTCGACTTCCGGCAGCGCGCCGATCGGCAGGATCACGTCGGCGACGGCGCGGGTCGACTGGCAGGCGAACTGGCTGAACGCCACCACCTGCGCGCCACCCAGGGCCTTCAGCGCGAGCTGCTGGTCGGCGAAGTCCAGGCCCGGCTCGATGCCGTAGATCACATAGGCCTTGCGCGGCTCACGCAGCATCGACTGCGCATCGCACGCGGTCGGCAGCACGCCGAGGCGGGACAGCCCCAGCGCGTTGGCGCCCTGCGGAATGCGGCACAGCCTGGCGTTCCTGGCCGCCGCGAAGTCGGCGGCGGCCTTGCGGATGGCGGCGGCATGCGGACCGTTCTCGGCCACGCCGCCCACGATCACCGCGATGTTGCCGGCATCGCCGACATCCACGGCGGCCAGCGCCGCAGCCAGCTGCGACGGCGGCACGATGGCCTTGGACGCGATGCTGAAGGTGAAATCGAAATCCACCGGGTTGACCACGTGGATCTTCGCGCCCTTCTTGAAGGCCTTGCGGATGCGCTGGTGCAGCAGCGGCACTTCATGGCGGACGTTGGAGCCGACGATGACGATGGCGTCGGCCGATTCGATCTCCGCCACCGGCATGCCGAACGCTTCCGCGGCGGCGCCATCGGACAGGTCGAGCTGAGCGATGCGATGATCGATGTTGCCGCTGCCCAGCCCAGAGGCGAGGCGAGCCAGCAGCGCACCCTCCTCGTTCGAGGTGGCCGGATGGGCCAGCACGCCTAGCGCGTCGCCGGCGTTGTCGCGCAGGATCTGCGACGCCATCGCCAGTGCTTCTTCCCAGCTGGCTTCGCGGAAGCCTTCGCCATCGCGGATCAGCGGAGCCGTGGCACGGTCGGCAGCAGACAGGCCTTCATGCGCATAGCGGTCTCGATCGGACAGCCAGCACTCGTTCACCGCCTCGTTGTCGCGCGGCACGCTGCGCAGCAGGTCGCCGCGACGGACGTGGTGGAACAGGTTGCTGCCCAGCGCGTCGTGGTAACCCAGCGACGGCCGCGCGGTCAGCTCCCACGGGCGCGCCTTGAAGCGGAACACCTTGTTGGTCAGCGCGCCCACCGGGCAGACGTCGATGACGTTGCCGGACAGCTCGGTGGTCAGCGGCTTGCCGTCGTAGGTACCGATCTGCAGGTTCTCGCCGCGGTACATGCCGCCCAGCTCGTAGGTGCCGGCGATTTCCGCGGTCACCCGGATGCAGCGCGTGCAGTGGATGCAGCGGGTCATCTCGCTGGCGACCAGCGGGCCGAGGTCTTCGTCCGCCACCGCGCGCTTGCGCTCGACGAAGCGGTTGACCGAGCGGCCGTAGCCCAGCGACAGGTCCTGCAGTTCGCACTCGCCGCCCTGGTCGCAGACCGGGCAGTCCAGCGGATGATTGATGAGCAGGAACTCCATCACGTTGCGCTGCGCCTTCAGCGCCTTGTCGTTGCGCGTGAAGACCTTCATGCCGTCCATCACCGGCGTGGCGCAGGCCGGCGACGGCTTCGGCGCGGCGCGGCCGCCGACCTCGGTGTCCACCAGGCACATGCGGCAGTTGGCGGCGATCGGCAGCTTCTCGTGGTAGCAGAAACGCGGGATCGGGACGCCGGCCTTGTCGGCGGCCTGGATGATCATCGAACCCTTGGGCGCGGCCATTTCGACGCCGTCGATGAAGACGGTGACGTGGTCCGGCGGCAGGTTCGGATTGACGGGTTGTGCGCTCACGCAACCACCTTCTCAGCCTTGACCAGCGTGCCTGCGCGTTCGTCATCGACGTAGAAGCGCTTGTTCACGATGGCGTATTCGAATTCGTGCCAGAAATGACGCAGGAAGCCCTGCACCGGCCACGCCGCGGCCTCGCCGAAGGCGCAGATGGTGTGACCCTCGATCTGCCCGGCGGCGGCGCGCAGCATGTGCAGGTCGTCCATCGTGGCGTCGAGGTTGGCGATGCGGGTCAGCATCCGGTGCATCCAGCCGGTGCCTTCGCGGCACGGGGTGCACTGGCCGCAGCTTTCGGCCTTGTAGAACTGGCTGATGCGCTGGCAGGCGCGGACCATGCAGGTGGTCTCGTCCATCACCACCACCGCGCCGGAGCCGAGGCCGGAACCGGCCTTCTGGATCGCGTCGTAGTCCATGGTCAGCTGCATCATCGTCTCGCCCGGCAGCACCGGCATCGACGAACCGCCCGGGATCACCGCCTTGATGCGGTGGCCGTTGCGCATGCCGCCGCACATCTCCAGCAGTTCCGCGAACGGGGTGCCCAGGCGGATTTCGTGGTTGCCCGGACTGGCCACGTGGCCGGAGACCGAGAAGATCTTGCAGCCGCCGTTGTTGGGCTTGCCCAGCGACATGAACCATTCGGGGCCGTTGCGCACGATCGCCGGCACCGAGGCGTAGGTCTCGGTGTTGTTGATCGTGGTCGGCTTGCCGTACAGGCCGAAGTTGGCCGGGAACGGCGGCTTGTAGCGCGGCTGGCCCTTCTTGCCTTCCAGCGATTCCATCAGCGCGGTTTCCTCGCCGCAGATGTAGGCGCCCGCGCCCAGCGCGTTGTGGATGTCGATGTCGATGCCGCTGCCGAGGATGTTCTTGCCCAGCCAGCCGTGCTTGTAGGCTTCCGCCAGCGCCTCTTCGATGTGCTCGAAGGGCTCGTGGTGGAACTCGCCGCGCATGTAGTTGTAGGCGACCTTGGTATTGGTCGCGTAGCAGGCGATGGCCAGGCCTTCCAGCACGGCGTGCGGGTTGTAGCGCAGGATGTCGCGGTCCTTGCAGGTGCCCGGCTCGGATTCGTCCGAGTTGCACAGGATGTACTTCTCGCCATCGTGCTTGGGCATGAAGCTCCACTTCAGCCCGGTCGGGAAGCCCGCGCCACCGCGGCCACGCAGGCCGGACGCCTTGACCATCTCGATGATGTCGGCCGGCGGGATCTTCTCGGTCAGCACCTTGCGCAGCGCCTGGTAGCCACCGGTCTTGAGGTAGTTCTCGTACGACCACGGCTTGTCGAAGTGCAGCGTCGTGTAGACCGCCTGGTGTTCCTTCGGCGCCGGGCCGACCGGGCCGTAACCTTCCGAATAGTGCGAATGTCCGCCCATCACTTCAGCCCGTCCAGCAGCTCGTCCACCTTCGCGAGGTCGAGCTTCTCGTGGTAATGCCCGTTGATGACCACCACCGGCGCACCGCAGCACGCCGCGACGCATTCTTCCTCGCGCTTGAGGTAGACGCGGCCGTCGGCGGACGACTCGCCCAGCTTGCAGCCCAGCTTCTGCTCGGCATGCGCCACCAGCGCTTCGGCGCCGTTGAGCCAGCAACTGATGTTGGTGCAGAACGCCACGTTGTTGCGGGCGACCGGCTTGGTCTCGAACATCGAATAGAAGGTGGCGACCTCGTAGGCCCACACCGGCGGCAGGTCCAGGTACTTGGCCACGGCCGCGATCAGTTCATCGGTCAGCCAGCCGCCGTTCTGTTCCTGCGCGGCGAACAGGCCCTGCAGCACCGCGGAGCGCTTGCGCTCCGGCGGGAATTTGGTCAACCAGTGGTCGATATGCGCGCGCGTCGCGTCCGACAGTGCCACCATCGGATCGACATTGCGGCAGGCTTCGAAATTGCCCGTCGCTTTCATCGGTCAACCTCACCAAACACGATGTCATAGGTGCCGATCATCGCCACCACGTCGGACAGCATGTGTCCCTTCGTGATTTCGTCCATCGACGAGAGATGGGCAAAGCCCGGCGCGCGCAGGTGCACGCGGAACGGCTTGTTAGCGCCGTCGCTGACCAGGTAGCAGCCGAACTCGCCCTTGGGCGCTTCCACCGCGGCGTAAGTCTCGCCGGCGGGCACGCAATAGCCCTCGGTGAACAGCTTGAAGTGGTGGATCAGCGCTTCCATGCTCTGCTTCATGTCCGCGCGCGACGGCGGCGCAACCTTGTAGTTGTCCAGCATCACCGGACCTGGGTTGGCCCGCAGCCACGCAACGCACTGCGCGATGATCCGGTTGGACTGGCGCATCTCGGCCATGCGCACCAGATAGCGGTCGTAGCAGTCGCCGTTGACGCCCACCGGGATGTCGAAATCGACTTCCGCATACTTGGCGTAGGGCTGCTTCTTGCGCAGGTCCCACTCGATGCCGGAGCCGCGCAGCATCGCGCCGCTCATGCCCCAGGCCTTGGCCTGTTCCGGGGTGACCACGCCGATGCCGACGGTGCGCTGCTTCCAGATGCGGTTGTCGGTGAGCAGCGTCTCGTATTCGTCCATCCGCGCCGGGAAGTCGCGGGTGAACTGCTCGAGGAAATCGAGCAGCGAGCCCTCACGCCACTCGTTGAAGCGCTTGAGCTTCGCGCCGTTGCGCCACGGCGACTCCTTGTACTTCGGCATCCTGTCCGGCAGGTCGCGGTAGACGCCGCCCGGACGGTAGTAGGCCGCGTGCATGCGCGCGCCGGAGACCGCCTCGTAGCAGTCCATCAGCTCTTCGCGCTCGCGGAACGCGTACAGGAACACCGCCATCGCGCCGAGGTCGAGCCCGTTCGATCCCAGCCACATCAGGTGGTTGAGGATGCGGGTGATCTCGTCGAACATCGTGCGGATCCACTGCGCGCGTTCCGGCGCCTCGATCCCCATCAGGTTCTCGATGGCGCGCACGTAGGCGTGCTCGTTGCACATCATCGACACGTAGTCCAGCCGGTCCATGTACGGGATCGACTGGTTGAACGGCTTGGACTCGGCCAGCTTCTCGGTGCCGCGATGCAGCAGCCCGACGTGCGGGTCGCAGCGGCGCACCACCTCGCCGTCCATTTCCAGAATCAGGCGCAGCACGCCGTGCGCGGCCGGATGCTGCGGGCCGAAGTTCAGCGTGTAGTTGCGGATTTCCTGCGCCGCTTCCGCCGGATTGCTGGCGAAAGTGTCGCTGCCGGGATGCAGGACGTCGCTCATCGGCGCGCCTCCCGCTGCAGGATGCGGTTGTCGCGCTCGGCCTCGGCGGTCGCGAAGCGGGCGTCGTCGCGGATCACGCGGGCCACGCCCACGCGCGGCTCCACGCTGGTGACGGGCTCATACACCACGCGCTTCTTCTCCTCGTCGTAGCGCACTTCCACGTTGCCGATCAGCGGGAAGTCCTTGCGGAACGGATGGCCCACGAAACCGTAGTCGGTCAGGATCCGGCGCAGGTCGGGATGGCCGTCGAACACCACGCCGAACAGGTCGAACGCCTCGCGCTCGAACCAGTTGGCGCCGGGCCACAGGCCGGTCACCGACGGCACCACCGGCACGCCATCGTCCGGCGCGAAAACCCGCACGCGCAGGCGCAGGTTGCGGGGGATAGACAGCAGCTGCAGCACCACCGCGAAGCGGCGGCTGGCGCGTTCGTCGGAGACGACCCGGGTGCCGGCCTCGTGACTGGGCGACTCGCCCCAGTTGAAGCGCCCGGGGCCCTGCCCTTCGACGCCACGGCTGAAACCTTCGGACGAGACACCGACGGTGTCCCATTCATCGCTGCCGTAGCCCAGGTAGTCGACGCCGCACAGGTCGGTGAAGGTGTCGAAGCCGAACTCGTCGCGCAGCGCCTGGCAGGCGGCAAGGTAATCGGCCGGCGCCACCTCGAGGGTGACCTCGCCGCGCGGCAGCGCGACCTGCACCGCCTGCACTCCGAAACGCGCGGCCAGCTGTTCGGACAGTTGCCTGCTCATGCGCGCGCGCCCTCCGGCTTGGGCGTCCGCGAATACGGATTCTGTTCCATCCGGCGGATCTTCTTCTGCAGCTGCAGGATGCCGTACACCAGCGCCTCGGCGGTCGGCGGACAGCCCGGCACGTACACGTCGACGGGGACCACGCGGTCGCAGCCGCGCACCACCGAGTAGGAGTAGTGGTAGTAGCCGCCGCCGTTGGCGCAGCTGCCCATGGAGATCACCCACTTGGGGTCGGGCATCTGGTCATAGACCTTACGCAGCGCCGGGGCCATCTTGTTGACCAGGGTGCCGGCCACGATCATCACGTCGGACTGGCGCGGCGACGGGCGGAACACCACGCCGTAGCGGTCCATGTCCAGGCGCGCCGCGCCCGCCTGCATCATTTCCACCGCGCAGCAGGCCAAGCCGAAGGTCATCGGCCACATCGAACCGGTGCGCGCCCAGTTCCACAGCGCGTCGAGGCTGGTGGTGACGTAGCCGTTCTGCAACAGCGGGTTGTCGCCCTCGGGACGCAGGATGTCATCCAGCCGCCCTTCCGGCAGCGGGTTGCTGGCGGCTTCCAGAACTGATTGGACGATATTGCTCATTCCCACTCCAGCGCGCCGCGCTTCCACACGTACACGAAGCCGATCACCAGCAGCGTGAGGAACACGCCCATCTCGATCAGGCCGAACACCCCCAGCTCGCGGAACACCACGGCCCAAGGGAAGACGAAGGCGATTTCCAGGTCGAACACGATGAACAGGATCGCGACCAGGTAGTAGCGCACGTCGAACGGCATGCGCGCGTTCTCGAAGGCGCCGAAGCCGCACTCGTAGGGCGAGAGTTTTTCGCCGGAGGGCCGCTTGGGACCGAGGACGTTGCCGACGATGATCAGGGCGATGCCGATCCCGGTGGCGACGATCAAAAACAGCAGGGTGGGCAGGTATTCGGCCAGCACGCTTGCCTCTTCTAGTTGTTCGTGGGCTTGCCGGCCATGATGGCCGCTCGCTAACAGCCGCGCATTCTAACCGCCGGGATACCACCGCGGCCATACCTTCACGACCAAATGCACGCGAAGTGCGCACGATTTTGCACTCGGGCGCACCCGCAAGCGCACAGCACAAGAATCGTTCGCATCCACGGCCGGCAAAATACCCGGATCGATTCCCCAGGCATCGCACGGCCGCTTCCGCCACCTGCCCCGGGCATCTTGCGGATTGGAGCCCGTACTCGTGACATGGCGCGTACAATGCGTGCCCCCTTAACCTTCGGCGATTCCGCCCCAAGGCAACATGAGCGCCGACAACGCGACCCTGCTGTTCACCGACCTCGGCCTGCCCGAGACCCTGCTGGCCGCCCTGCGCGACGTCGGCTATGAGTCACCCTCCCCGATCCAGGCCGCGACCATCCCGCCGCTGCTGGAAGGCCGCGACGTGCTGGGCCAGGCCCAGACCGGCACCGGCAAGACCGCCGCGTTCGCCCTGCCCGCGCTGTCGCGGCTCGACGCCCCAGCCGGCAAGCCACAGGTGCTGGTGCTGGCCCCGACCCGCGAGCTGGCGATCCAGGTGGCGGAGGCGTTCCAGACTTATGCCAAGCACATCCCCGGCTTCCAGATCCTGCCGATCTACGGCGGCCAGGGCTACGGCCCGCAGCTGCATGCGCTCAAGCGCGGCGTGCACGTGGTGGTCGGCACCCCCGGCCGCGTCATCGACCACCTGGAGCGCGGCACGCTGGACCTGTCCTCGCTGCGCATGCTGGTGCTGGACGAGGCCGACGAAATGCTGCGGATGGGCTTCATCGACGACGTCGAAGCCATCCTCAAGAAGACGCCCGAGACCCGCCAGGTGGCGCTGTTCTCCGCCACCATGCCGGCGCCGATCAAGCGGATCGCCCAGACCTACCTGAAGGACCCGGTGGAAATCGCCATCAAGGCGCAGACCACCACCGCCGCCAGCATCCGCCAGCGCTACTGGATGGTCAGCGGCGTCAACAAGCTGGACGCGCTGACCCGGATCATGGAAGCCGAGCCGTTCGACGCGATGATCATCTTCGCGCGCACCAAACTGGGTACCGACGAGCTGGCCGAAAAGCTGGCGGCGCGCGGCTTCAGCGCCGCGGCGATCAATGGCGACGTGGAACAGAAAACCCGCGAGCGCACCATCCAGCGCCTGAAGGAAGGCCAGATCGACGTGCTGGTGGCCACCGACGTGGCCGCGCGCGGGTTGGACGTGGAGCGGATCAGCCACGTGCTGAACTACGACATCCCCTACGACACCGAGAGCTACGTCCACCGCATCGGCCGCACCGGCCGCGCCGGCCGCAGCGGCGAGGCGATCCTGTTCGTGGCGCCGCGTGAGCGCGGCATGCTGGGCGCGATCGAGCGCGCCACCCGGCAGAAGATCGAGCAGATGAACCTGCCCAGCGTGGACGCGGTGAACGAGCGCCGCGTGGCGAAGTTCCTCGACAAGATCGACGCTGCGTTGGGCAGTGACGACCTGTCGGTGTTCCGCGGTCTGGTGGAGCGCTACGAGCAGGAAAAGAACGTGCCGGCGGTGGAGATCGCCGCGGCGCTGGCCAAGCTGGTGCAGGGCAAGACGCCGTTGTTGTTGCCCAAGCCGGCCGTGCCGGAAAAACCCTTCACCGCGGGCGAAGGCCGCCCGCAGCGGAGCGAGCGCCCCGCGCGCGAGCCGCGTGAACGCACCCCGCGCGAGCCGCTGCCGGCCGATGTGGGCATGCGCACGTACCGTATCGAAGTGGGCTACCAGCACGGCGCGCAGCCGGGGCATATCGTCGGCGCGATCGCCAACGAGGCGGACCTGGAATCGCGCTACATCGGCCGCATCGACATCCGCGATGATTACACCCTGGTCGATCTGCCCGAGGGGATGCCGCCGGAGCTGCTGGAACACCTGCAGCAGGTGCGGGTGGCGAGCAAGCCGCTGCGGATGAAGCCGGCCAGCGACGCCGATATCGACGCACCGAAGCGCAAGCGCAGCTTCGGTCCGCCGCGCGACGGCGACCGCCCCGGTGGTCCGCGCAAACCCGGCGGGTTCAAGCCCGGCGGACGCAAACCGGGCGGATTCAAGCCGCGCGGGCCGCGCTGATCGCCCACTTGCTGCCCTGATTGTCCGCGGATGACGCCCGCATCCCACTGCGATGCCGTCGTCATCGGTGCTGGCGCCGCCGGCCTGATGTGCGCGCTGGCGGCCAGCCGGCGCGGTCTGCGCGTGCTCGTCGTCGACCACGCCAACAAGGTCGGCAAGAAGATCCTGATGTCCGGCGGCGGACGGTGCAATTTCACCAATACCGGCACCACGCCCGCCAACTATCTGTCGGCCAACCCACACTTCTGCAAGTCGGCGCTGGCCCGCTACACGCCCTGGCATTTCATCGAGATGGTGGAGCGGCACGGCATCGCCTACCACGAGAAAGAGCTGGGCCAGCTGTTCTGCGACGAGTCCTCCAGGCAGATCGTGGCGATGCTGCTGGCCGAATGCGCCGACGCGGGGGTGGAGATCCGCACCCATTGCGCCATCGAGCGGGTGGAACACACCGACGCCGGCCGCTTCCGCCTGGATACCGTGCAGGGGCGCTTCGAAGCCGCCTCGCTGGTGGTGGCCAGCGGCGGCCTGTCGATCCCCAGCATGGGCGCCAGCGGCTTCGGCTACCAGCTCGCACAGCAGTTCGGCCACGCCGTGCTGCCGACGCGTGCCGGGTTGGTACCGCTGACCCTGAGCGGCAAGCATGCGGAGCGGCTGCACGACCTGGCCGGCGTGGCGCTGCCGGTGGAAGCCCGCTGCAATGGCGCCAGCTTCCGCAACTTCATGCTGGTCACCCACCGCGGCATCAGCGGTCCGGCGATCCTGCAGATCTCCAACTACTGGCAGCCGGGCGACGACCTGCGTCTGGACCTGTTGCCGGCAACCGACGTCGATGCGCTGCTGCGCGACTGGCAGCAATCGCGGCGCGACGCCGAACTTAAGACGCTGTTGGCCGAGGTGTTGCCCAAGCGCTTCGCCCAACGGCTGTGCGAGCACTGGCTGGCCAGCAAACCGCTGCGCCAGTACACCCCGCGCGAGCTGGACGGCATCGCCGCGCTGCTGCGCGACTGGCCGCTGGTAGCCAGCGGCACCGAAGGCTACCGCACCGCCGAGGTGACCCTGGGCGGCGTGGACACCGACGGCCTGTCGTCCAGTACGATGATGTCGCGCCACGTGCCGGGCCTGCATTTCATCGGCGAGGTCGTGGACGTCACCGGCTGGCTGGGCGGCTACAACTTCCAGTGGGCTTGGGCCAGCGGCCACGCGGCCGGACAGGCGCTGGGCGGGCCCTGAGGCGGACGCGGCGCCGCCCGAGTCAGATGAAGGGCACCAGCGGCAGCCCCAGATAGGGATGTACCAGCCACCACAGGCCCACTACCGCGGCCAACCACAGCAGCAGTTTGACCAGCGCGCTGGCGACCTTCAACGCCAGCCACACGCCCAGCACCACCAGCACGATCGCAACCCAGTTCATGCGGCCTCTCCTGCCGACATCGGCCGCAGCTGCGGGTCTAGCGCCACCCGCTCGTCGAACACGAAACAGCCGCCCGCATAGCCCACGCCGCCCACCTGCTCGAAATACCCAAGGATGCCGTCATCCAACTGCAGCACGCTGTCCATGCCGTCGGCGCGCAGCCACAGCGCGGCCTTCTCGCAGCGGATCCCGCCGGTGCAGAAGCTGACCACCGCCGCATCGCGCAACGCCTCGCGGTGCGGAGCCAGCGCCGCCGGCAGGTCGGTGAAGCGGTCGATGGGCAGGGTCAACGCGCCGTCGAAGGTGCCGTATGCGACCTCCTGCTGGTTGCGCGTGTCCAGCAGGACAAGCCGGCGCCCGGCATCATCGCGGCCGCCCTGCGCGATCCAGCGCGCCAGCGTGGCCGGGGCCACCGTCGGCGCGCGCTCGCCAACTTGCAGCGGCGAGGCCGCCTCGCGCCGGAACGTGATGATTTCTGCCTTGCGCTTCACCTTCAATCGCGCAAACGGCACCGTCTCGCTCCAGCTTTCCTTCGCATGCAGCGCGGCGAAGCGCGGGTCCTGGCGCAGCCCCTCCAGGAAACCGCGCAACGGCGCTTCGGCGCCGGCCAGGAACAGGTTCAGGCCTTCCGGCGTCACCAGCATGGTGCCCCGCAGCCCTGCTGCCTCGGCCTGCGTGCGCAGGCGCGCGGCGAGCGCATCGGCATCGTCGATGACCACGAACAGATAGGCGGCGATGTTGAGGATCATGCTGGGTCCGGCTGGCACAAACCAGCCATTCTAGTCGCCCTGCGGCGGCGGCCGTGGAATCATGTGCGGATGCCCGAAACCCCACACACCCGCCGCGTTGCCGTGATTGGCGGCGGCCCCGCCGGCCTGATGGCTGCCGAAGCCGCGCGCGCCGACGGCGCCGAGGTGCATCTGTTCGAGGCCAAGGGCTCGGTGGGGCGCAAGTTCCTGATCGCCGGCAAGGGGGGATTGAACCTGACTCACGGCGAAGCCCGCCCCGACTTCGACATGCGTTACCGCGAGCGGGCCGGCGAAATCGGCCGCTGGCTGGACGCCTTCGACGCCGACGCGCTGCGCGCGTGGGCGCACGGGCTGGGCGTGGATACCTACGTCGGCAGTTCCGGGCGGGTGTTCCCGCTGGACCGCAAGGCCGCGCCATTGCTGCGCACGTGGGTACGGCGACTGAAGGAGTCCGGGGTACAGATGCACGTCCAGCACCGATGGCAGGGCTGGGACGAGGCCGGCGCGCTGCGCTTCGACACGCCCAACGGCGCCACCACGTTCGCCGCGGATGCGCTGGTGCTGGCACTGGGCGGCGGCAGCTGGCCGCAGTTGGGATCGGACGCCGGCTGGGTGGCGTTGCTGACCGCGCGCGGCATCGACATCTCGCCGCTGGCGCCCGCCAACTGCGGGTTCGACGTCGGCTGGAGCGCGTTGCTGGCCGGGAAATTCGCCGGCGCGCCGTTGAAGCCGGTGGTGGCGCACTGGCAGGACGCTGTGGGTACCGCGCACGCCCTCCAGGGCGAATGCGTGCTGACCGAAACCGGCATCGAAGGCAGCCTGGTCTATGCCATCGCCGCAGACCTGCGCACCACCATCGCCCGCGACGGCAGCGCGATGCTGGAACTGGACCTTGCACCCGGCCGCGACCTGGAACGTCTGCAGGCCGATCTGTCGAAGCCGCGCAAGAGCCGCAGCCTGGGCGAACACCTGCGCCGGCAGGCGGGGCTAGATGCTGCCAAATGCGCGTTGGTGTTCGAGGTGCTGGACAAAGCCGCGCTGCAGGACATGGCTGCCGTCGCTGCGACCATCAAGAACTTACCGCTACGCCTGCTTCGCCCACGCCCACTGGCGGAAACGATCTCCACGGCCGGCGGCGTCAGGCTGGAAGCGCTGGACGATTCGCTGATGCTGCGCGAACGGCCCGGGATCTTCTGCGCGGGCGAGATGCTCGACTGGGAGGCCCCCACCGGCGGCTACCTGCTGACCGCCTGCTTCGCCAGCGGGCTGGTGGCCGGCCGCGGCGCCGCGGCGTGGCTGGCGCGGACGCCAGCCTGAGCCCGCGGGCGGTGAAGCTCAGTCCAAGTCCCGCACCGCCCCTTTGACCACCACCGGTGCGGCGCTCCCCCGGAACCTGCGGAAAAACGCCACCGCGCGCGCGCGCCTGCGGCTCAGCAGGTACCAACCGATGCACAGGCCGACGAAAGCGATGAGCAGCAGCGGGTTGGGCACGTCCAGGCGCATCGCCTGGCCGGCCACCAGCCCGCACAGCAGGCTGAACCAGGTAAGGTGCAACGCCGCCCGGGTGGGCCCGAAACCCGCATCCTGCATGATGTGATGGATGTGGTCGCGCCCGGCCGAGAACGGAGACCGCCCTTCCTGCAGGCGCCGCAGGATCAGCACCAGACAGTCCATGACCGGCACCGGCAGCAACCACAGCGCCAGCACCGGGTTCACCGGATGCCCCGGATTCTGGGTCAGCCGGAACATGACCCAGGCGATCAGCAAGCCCAGCAGGGCGCTGCCGGCATTGCCCAGGAACACTTTCGCGCGCGGCCGCCACGGCAGGCGCATGTTCCAGGCCAGGAAGCCCGCGAGCGCACCGCACAGCACCGACAGCCGCCCCGCCAGCACCTCGTTGCCAGCGTACATCGCGGCAAACGCAAGCATCCCCAGCGCCGCCAGCCCCAGCAGGCCAGCCAGCCCATCGGCACCATCGATCATGTTCATAGCGTTGATGATGCCGATGGTGGCAAACACCGTGAACGGCACCGACAGCCAGCCGAGCGACATCTCGCCCAGGCCGAATACCGGGCCGATCTGCTCGACACGTACCCCGCCCCAGTAAATGATCATCAGCGCCGCTACGGCCTGTCCGAGCACCCGCGTGTACCAGCGCATGTCGCGCAAATCGTCGTAAAGGCCCATCGCCACCAGCAGGACCGAGGCGGCCAGCAGCGAATGGACCGCATGGCTGGAGGACTGGAACCAGAGCAGCACCACCGCGCTGCCGACGAAGATGGCCAGGCCGCCGGTGACTGGCGTGGGGGACTGATGGTCCTTGCGGCCCCCGGGGCAATCCAGCAGCCCCAGCCTGCAGGCCGCAGGCTGTATCAACCAAAGCACGCCTGCGGTAACGGCGAACGCCAGCAGCGTGGCCAAGGGGTCGAACCCAAGGAACTTGTGCAACATCCTGTTGCTCCGGCCGGACCAGAACCCCGAGTCTACGGCCTGACGGGTTGTTTTGCCGTTCACGGGACGGGCGACAGTACCCTGGGCCCGGAATGCCGCCTCGCCCACCCGACCGGGTTGGCGCTTACGCGTGCTCGGGTCGCATGTACGGGAACAGCAGCACGTCGCGGATCGAGCTGGAGCCGGTCAACAACATCACGAAGCGGTCGATGCCCACGCCCAGCCCGCCGGTGGGCGCAAGGCCCACCTCGAGCGCGCGGATGTAATCGGCATCGAAATGCATGGCCTCGTCGTCGCCTGCGTCCTTCGCCTCGACCTGGGCGCGGAAGCGCGCGGCCTGGTCTTCCGGGTCATTCAGCTCCGAGAACCCGTTCGCCAGCTCCTTCCCGCCGACGAACAGCTCGAAGCGATCGGTGATGCCGGGCTCGCTGTCGGATTCGCGCGCCAGCGGACTGACTTCTACCGGGTAGTGGGTGATGAAGGTCGGCTGGATCAGCCCGGTTTCGACGGTCTTCTCGAAGATCTCCAGCAGCAGCTTGCCCCAACCGTAGCCGGGCTTGACCGGAATCTTCAGTCGCGCGCAATGCGCGGCCAGTGCGGCGCGGTCGCGGCAGTCGGCGGCCGAGATCTCCGGGTTCAGCTCGCGCACCGCCTCCTCCAGCTTCCAGCGGCGGAAGGCCGGGCCGAGATCGATGGTGTTGCCGTCCCACTCGAATACGGTCGTGCCCATTGCTTCCCGGGCGACGTCGCGCATCATGCCTTCGGTCAGGTCCATCACTTCGGTGTACGTGGCGTAGGCCTCGTACAGCTCCAGCATGGTGAACTCGGGGTTGTGGCGGGTGGACACGCCTTCGTTGCGGAAATTGCGGTTGATCTCGTAGACGCGCTCCAGCCCGCCGACCACCAGGCGCTTGAGGTAGAGCTCCGGCGCCACCCGCAGGAACAGCTGCAGGTCCAGCGCGTTGTGGTGGGTCACGAACGGGCGCGCAGTGGCGCCGCCGGCGATGTACTGCATCATCGGCGTTTCCACTTCGAGGAAGCGGCGCGCGTCCAGCCAGTGGCGGATCGCGCGGACGATGCGCGAGCGGGCGATGAAGACTTCGCGCGCCTCCGGGGTGACGATCAGGTCGACATAGCGCTGGCGGTAGCGCTGCTCGACATCGCTCAGGCCGTGGAACTTGTCCGGCAGCGGCCGCAGGGACTTCACCAGCAGGCGCAACGAGGCGGCCTTGACCGACAGCTCGCCGGTCTTGGTGCGCATCAGGCCGCCCTCGGCGGCCACGATGTCGCCGATGTCCCAGCCCTTGAACGCCTCGTACGCCTCACCCAGCACGTTGGCCTGCAGGAACAGCTGGATCCGGCCGCTCATGTCCTGGATGGTGGCGAACGCGGCCTTGCCCATGACGCGCTTTGCCAGGATGCGGCCGGCGATTGCGACGGCACGGCCATCGGCTTCCAGCACTTCCCCGGTCCAGCGCTCGGCGTCCGCATACTCCGACTGCAGGTCGCCGGCAAAGTCCGCGCGACGGAAATCATTCGGGTAGGCGCCTCCCTGCCCACGCAGCGCGGCCAGCTTGGCACGGCGCTCGGCGATCAGGTGGTTTTCGTCGACAGGCTGGGAGGCGGTGGTTTCGTTCATGGGTAATCCGTCACGCGCGCTGCCGGCAGCGGCGTGCCACAGGGGCAATGGGGGTCAACGCAGGCCGTCAAGAATACCAGAGCCCCCGCCACAGCCCGCGCCGCTGCGATGCCTAGCAAGCCACGGCACATTTCCTGCATGGAAGGACACAACGCCATTATTCCGTCCCCATGCGCATCCTTGCCGCTCTCGTCCTGCTGCTGGCGTCATTGCCGCTGTCCGCGGCCACCGGCACCCCTGCCCCGTCGCCGCAGGTTGCGGAAAGCGACAGCCAGCCCGCCCAATGCATTCGCCTGCAGGGCAGCCTGTCCCGTCAGACCACCGCGCTGGCGGAACTGCAGGCGCGCAGCCAGGCACTGTCTTCCCAGCGCGAGCTGGAGCGGATGCGCAACGAAAGCCGTATCCAGGCGCTGGAGAACGAAAAGGCAAGGCTGCTGTCGGCCGCGGTGATCGCGGTGCTGATCCTGCTGTTGGCGGCGGCGACCGCATTCGGACTGCTGCTGCGCAAGCGCCATCGGCAGCTGCGGCGGCTCAGTGAAATCGACGTGCTGACCGGCCTGGGCAACCGCCGCGCAGCCGCACGCAAACTCGACGCGATGGCGATCCAGCGCGGCCCGGAGGGCACCCGCCACGTGCTGTTCCTGATCGATGTCGATCATTTCAAGCAGATCAACGACAGCCATGGCCACCACGTCGGCGACGAGGTACTGGTCGCCCTGGCGGCGAGGCTGAAGACGGCCTGCCGTCCCACCGACCTGGTGGCGCGCTGGGGCGGCGAGGAATTTCTGGTCGCCTGCACCAACCTGACCCGCGAACAGGCCGAACAGGTCGCCGCACGCCTGCGCCGGGCAATGGCCTACACGCTGGAAACCCCATATGCCAACCGCCCGGTCACGGTGTCGCTGGGATTGGCGCCGATCCCGTTCTTCGACGGCGGCAACGACCCCGCGGCCGCCAGCTGTTGGGACTACGCGCTGCGCATGGCCGACCGCGCCCTCTACGCCGCCAAGCGCCATCGCGACGCCTGGGTGGGCTACTGGGGGGCGCAGCTGCCCGACAACGCCACCGCCGAGGCGGTGCTGGAGCAGCCGGAGGCGGCCGATGGCATCGTCACCGTGATGTCCAGCGTGCCGCGGATCGTCGCAACCTCACTGACGGCCGCCCGCGCGCGCAGCCTCAGGGCACTGCGCGCGCAGGGGTGATCGCGCTCAGACCGCGTCGTTACGCTTGGCGCCGGCCTCCAGGCCCGATTTGAGGCTGGCTTCGACGAATTCGTCGAGGTCTCCGTCCAACACCTTCTGGGTATCGCTGCGCTCGATGCCGGTGCGCAGGTCCTTGATCCGGCTCTGGTCCAGCACATAGTTCCGGATCTGGCTGCCCCAGCCCACGTCGGACTTGGTCGCTTCCAGCGCGTCCCTCTCGGCATTGCGCTTCTGCACTTCCAGCTCGTAGAGCTTGGCCGCCAGCATCTTCATCGCGCGGTCGCGGTTCGCGTGCTGACTGCGCTCGGTCTGGCAGGCCACCACCACGCCGGATGGCACGTGGGTAATACGCACCGCCGACTCGGTCTTGTTGACGTGCTGGCCGCCCGCACCGGATGAGCGGTACACGTCGGTCTTGAGGTCGGCCGGATTGATCTCGATGTCGATGTCATCGTCCACTTCCGGCGACACGAACACACTGGTGAAGCTCGTGTGGCGGCGATTGTCGGAGTCGAACGGCGACTTGCGCACCAGCCGGTGCACGCCGATCTCGGTCTTCAGCCAGCCATAGGCGTATTCGCCCTCCACCCGGAAGGTAGCGGACTTGATGCCGGCCACGTCGCCGCCGGAGGCTTCCAGCAGCTCGGTTTTCCAGCCGCGCGACTCGCACCAGCGCAGGTACATGCGCAGCAGCATTTCCGCCCAGTCCTGCGCTTCGGTGCCACCGGCGCCGGCCTGGATGTCGACAAACGCGTTGCAGCTGTCCATCTGCCCAGAGAACATGCGCTGGAACTCGATCGCCTCCACGCCCTTTTCGTACTGGTCGACGTCGGCTACCACGGCCTGCGCGGTGTCCTCGTCGTCTTCCATCTCGGCCAGTTCCAGCAGCTCGCCCGCGCCGACCAGGCCATCAGTCAGATTGCGGATGCCGTTGACGGTCTTGTCCAGCAGCGAACGCTCGCGCCCCAGCGCCTGCGCACGGGCCGGGTCGTTCCAGACGTCCGGATGTTCCAGTTCGCGTTCTACTTCTTCCAGGCGCTCGCGCTTGGTGTCGTAGTCAAAGATACCCCCGGAGCGCATCGAGCCGACCGGTCAGGTCGGCGATGCGGGCTCGGATGGGATTGAGCTCAATCATGGGGAAAACCGAAGATTCGGGTGAATGCGACATTTTAACAGTGCGTGGCGCCTCTTACGCCGGGGCAATAGTGCCGCCGGCTTTCCGCGCACAGGTTCGCAATGTATGCGGAAGAAGCGCGAAGGCTGGTGACGCGCGCATCATGGAGGGGGCCGGGTCGGAGAATGGACCCGGCAGGCCTCAACCCTCCAGCCCGGCTCGCTGCCGCAGGTCGGCGCGGTAGGTGCGGCTGCACGGCAGCTTCGCGCCATCCCGCATGTGCACACGCGCATCGCCGGTTTCCAGCGGTTCGATGGAGGCGATGTGGTCGAGGTTGACCATGTAGCTGCGGTGCACGCGGGCGAAGCGGGCCGGGTCCAAACGCGCCTCGATGCCACCCAGGGTGCTGCGCAGCGGGTAGTCGTGGCCGCGCACCCGCAGGTTCACGTAGTTGCCCGAGGCCTGCAGCCACTCGATGTCGTTGGCCGCCACCAGAAATTCCCGGCCCAGCTTGCGCACCAGAAAGCGCTCGGGCCGGTCCACCGGCTCGACCGGCGGGCCTTCGTCCGGCAGTGCGAGCAGCATGGCCTCGCCCTGCAGACGGCGCAGCAGCAAACGATAGCCCTCGATGGTCAGGACCACGCCGGCATAGGAGCGGACGTCCTTCAGGTATTCGTAGCCGAACTCCCACCACCAGGGGGTGAAGTCATAGCTGTCGCCGACGCTGGCGTAGGCAGCCTTGCGCAGGGCCACCATCCCGGCCACGTGCAGGATCGACCACACCAGGCTACCCAGCACGTGCAGTGCCAGCACCCGCCGCCAGTCGTCGAGCCGCAACGGGAACCGGCGGGTGAACCAGGCCACCGCCGGCACCAGTGCCAGGGCGACCAGCGCCGAACTGGTTTCCCAGACCGCCGGCTGCCATGCGCTGAATCCCAGGTGCAGCCGGCGCACGTCCATGTTCACGGTGATGCTGTTGGCCAGCGCCGACACCAGGTATTGGACGACCCAGAACCCGGCCTCGACGCCGCGGCGCCACGGCTGGTAACGCTGGTAGAGAGTCGGGACGACTTGTTGCATCCGCGCATTGTAGGGGGCGGGCCGGGCGTTCCGTCCCCGGTTCGTCCCCGGGTTCCGCGGCCCGTCCCAAACCCGCGTCGCACGGTCACTACGGGGTGGCGGGCCCGCCTGTGCGACGGAAGGCTGGCGGTTCCTTCGCAACGGCCATTCCCATGCAACGCCGCCTCGACATCGACCGGGTACGCGTCCTCGCCTTCGGCCTGCTGGTTCTGTACCACGTGGGCATGTACTACGTGAGCTGGGACTGGCACGTCAAAAGCCCACATGCCGGCCCCGCGCTGGAACCGCTGATGCTGCTGACCAGCCCATGGCGGATGTCGCTGCTGTTCGTGGTCTCGGGCGTGGCTACCGCCTTCCTGCTGGCCAAGGCGAACCGTGGCGACGGGCGCTTCCTCGGCCGGCGCTCGTGGCGGCTGCTGCTGCCGCTGCTGTTCGGCATGTATGTGGTGGTGCCGCCGCAGGTCTACTACGAACTGGTCGAAAAAGTGCCGGGCGGCTTCCACGCCAGCTACGCCGCATTCATGGCCACCTACCTGCGCGGCGGCGACTTCTATTGCGCGGCCCCCGGCGACTGCGTGGACGCGCCGACCTGGAACCACCTGTGGTTCCTCGCCTACCTGTGGACCTATACCGTCGCCCTCTGGCTGCTGCTGAAACTGGCGCCGGCGGCGATGCAATCGGTCGGTGGCTGGCTCGGGCGGCGGCTGTCGGGCCCGGGCGCGCTGTTGTGGCCGATGGCGTGGCTGGCGCTGGCAAGGCTGGCGTTGGCGGGGCGCTTCGAGTCCACCCATGACCTGGTGGACGACTGGTACAACCACGCCCAATACCTGCCCATGTTCCTGCTGGGCTACCTGCTGGCGTTCTCGGCCGGGTTCTGGGAAGCGCTGCAGCGCCACCGCAAAGTCGCGCTGGGCATCGCCCTCGCCGGCTACGCCGTGATCACCGGCGTCTGGTATTTCTCCGGCTACAGCGACGAAGTGCCGCCGCCCGAGGGCCTGCGCATGCTGTTGCGGCTTGTGTGGGGCATTAACCAGTGGTGCGCGATCGCGGCCATGTTCGGCTACGCCTACCGCCTGCGCGATGTCGACAGCCCCGCTTTGCGCTACCTCACCCCGGCGGTATTCCCGGTCTACATCCTGCACCAGACCGTCATCGTCGCACTGGCGCACGGCGCCAAACCGCTGGCCCTGCCGCCGCTGCTGGAAGGTCCGCTGCTGGTGGTGCTGACCTTCGCGGCGTGTTTCGGCGGTTACGAGCTGATCCGGCGGATCCCTGTGCTGCGGCCGCTGTTTGGCCTCAGGCGGGAACCGACGCGGCTGCCGCTTCCCGATGCACCACCACGAGCTGGATAGCATCGCCGCCGCGATAATCGTCGGGCGCGAGCCGATACGCGACATGGATCCGTCGACCCGGCTCCTCGCCGTTCCAGCCGTTGAAGTGGATGGCGTTGCAACGGCGTCCGCCGAGCTCGAGTTCCAGCTTGAGATGGCGTTCCTTCAGCACGCGGAAGCCCAGCACCTCGAACTCGCCGTCGAACAGCGGCTCGGGGTAGCCCTGGCCCCAATGCCCACCGTCGCGCAGCGCCAGCGCGACATCCGCCCGCAAGTCGTCCGCACGCAGCTCACCATCGCTGTGCAGTTCCTCGGTCAGCAGCACGGGGTCCAGCCACTCGCGCGCGACCTGCACGAACGCCTCGCGGAACGTAGGGAAGGCGTCTCGCGGCAGGCTCAGGCCCGCCGCCATCGCATGCCCGCCGAAGCGCGGCACCAGCCCGGGGTGGCGGGCATCCACCAGCGCCAGCGCATCGCGAACGTGGAAGCCGGGAATCGAACGCGCCGAGCCCCGCAGCATGTCGCCGTCCGGCTCCGCCGGGGCGAAAGCGATGGCGGGCCGGTGCAGGCGCTCCTTCAGCTTGGACGCCACCAGCCCGACCACGCCGGGATGCCAGTCGGGGTCGAACAGGCAGGCCGCGTGGCTGGCATCGATGTCGTCCAGCCGGGTGTCGGCCACGTCCTGCATGTCGGCCTGCAGCGCACGGCGCTCGTCGTTGATGCCATGCAGTATGGCCGCCAGTTCGCGCGCCTGCGTCGCGTGGTCGGTGAGCAGGCATTCGATGCCGATGCCCATGTCCTCCAGCCGCCCCGCCGCGTTGATGCGCGGGCCGATGGCAAAGCCGATGTCGACGGTGGACAGGGTGGCGTCGCGCCGGCCCGAGACCTCGATCAGGGCGCGCAGCCCGGCGCTGCCCTGCCCGGCCCGCAACCGCCGCAGCCCGGCCCCGACCAGGGCGCGGTTGTTGGCATCCAGCGGCACCATGTCGGCCACGGTGCCCACGGCGACCAGATCCAGCAGCACGGAAAGATCGGCCTTCGATTCCAGAGCGGCGCGCAGCGCCAGCAGCACGTAGAACATCACCCCGACGCCGGCCAGCACCTTGCTCGGGAAGCCGCAGCCGGGCTGGTTTGGATTGACGATGGCATCGGCCGGCGGCAGCGTTGGCCCAGGCAGATGGTGGTCGGTGACCAGCACCTGCCAGCCTTGCGCCTTGGCCGCCCGGATACCGGCATGGCAGGCGATGCCGTGGTCCACCGTGACCACAAGGTCGGGCTGCAGCGCCGCCAGTTCCTCCACCAGTCCGGGGGTCAGGCCGTAGCCATGGACGATGCGGTTGGGCACCGCATGGGAGACCCGACGTGCACCCAGCAGGCGCAGGCCGCGTACGCCCACCGCGCAGGCGGTGGCGCCGTCGCAGTCGAAATCGCCGACAACAAGGATATGCGCGTCCGCATCGATCGCCGCGCGCAGCAACCGCACCGCCGCGTCGATGCCCAGCAGGTCCGAAGGCGGCAGCAGGTCGGCCAACCGCGGCATCGCCGCGCGCGCATCGCTGCCGCGCGCGGCGTGCACCCGGCGCAGCAGTTCGGGCCAGTGCGCGGGCCAGTCGCCAACCGGTTCGGAAGGCGGCCGGCGGACGATGCGGCGGACCGCAGTCATGCCGACAGCGCCGGCAGCGGCCGGCGCCAGATCCGCCAGCGCTGGCTGGAGCTCAGTGCGAACGACAGACCATCGGCAAAATCGAAGTCCGCCTCGCCGCGCGCGGCAGCCGGCGCCAGCCAGCGATCCAGAAGCGCGCGCGGATCGCGCTGGCCGCGCAGGTCGACCAGCGCATCACCCTCTACTTGGTCGATTGCGGGCAGCGGCATGCCCTGCAGCTTGCCCAACCGGGCCGCACCCAGCACCGCGGGATCATCGGAATACACGGTCGGCGCAGTGGCCGATACCGCATCGGGCAGGTTGCCGCCGCCCCAGAACCACAGCGCATTCACTGGCACCCGGCCCGAAGCCAGTCGCGCGGCGTTGTGCGGATGGTTGTGCAGGGTGATCTGCAGCTCGCTTTCCAGCGCCCGCCAGCGGCGCGCCGCGTCGCCACGCGGCGCGTGGTCGAACACGTCGTCGCCCAGCGCCTGGTCGGGCGAGACGAAGGCCGGCAATGGCGTCCCGCCGGGCAGGCGCAGGTACCAGCGCGTCGGATGCGGCGCATCCAGCGCGAAGCCGGCATCACCGAACAGCGGCCGCAGCGCCGGCAGCAGCGCGTCCACGTCGGCCTGGTCCATGCCCAGGTTGGCACCGATACCGAGCAGGCGCGCGCCGTTGATGTCGGGACGGATGTGGGCGGGATCGGCGCGCAGCCAGGTCGCGCCACGCGCCTCGCCCTCGCCCGCGTCCAGCAGCCGCGTCATTGCGGCCGCAGGCCAGCCGCGCGGGCGCAGGTCGAAGTGGCGGGCCAGCAACTCCGGCTCACCGGGGTCCGCCTGCCTGCGGTCGGCGCGACCCAGCGCCTTCGCCAATGCGGGCGGCAGGGCTATGCCGGCGAACCGCGAGGCCGCCGGCAGCAGCAGCGTCAGCCGCGCCACGGCTCAGCCCTTGTAGGCGACCGAAACGATCTCGTACTCGCGGGTGCCGCCCGGCGCTTCGATGGTGATGGCGTCGCCCTCGTTCTTGCCGATCAGCGCGCGCGCCACCGGCGAGGAAATCGCGATCAGCCCCTGCTTGATGTCGGCCTCGAGGTCGCCGACGATCTGGTAGGTCTTCTCCTCGTCGGTATCGCAATCCACCACGACCACGGTCGCGCCGAACACCACCTTGTCGCCGGCATCCAGCTTCGAAACGTCGATGACCTGGGCGTGCGACAGCTCCGCCTCCAGCTGTTTGATGCGGCCTTCGATGAAGCCCTGCTGCTCGCGCGCGGCATGGTACTCGGCGTTCTCCTTGAGATCGCCATGGGCGCGGGCCTCGGCGATCGCCTCGATCACCGCGGGACGCTTGACCGACTTCAGTTCTTCCAGTTCCGCGCGCAGGCGCTGCGCGCCCTTGGCGGTGATGGGTGCACGGCTCATGCCAGCTCCTTGTGCAGTTCCTGCAGCGAGAGCACGTCGCCCTTGCCGCGATGGTCCAGAGAATGCAGCAGCGCGTTGGCGCCCGCCACGGTGGTGGAATAGGTCACGCGCGCCTGCAGCGCCTCGCGACGGATGGAGAAGGAGTCGGCGATGGCCTGCCGCCCTTCGGTGGTGTTGACGATATAGCTGATCTCACCGTTCTTGATCAGGTCGACGATGTGCGGGCGGCCTTCCGCCACCTTGTTGACGCGCTCGCATGCCACCCCATGGGCGCTCAGGAAGTCCGCGGTGCCGCTGGTGGCGACGATGCTGAAGCCGCGCTCGATCATGTACTTCGCCACCGGCAGCACCCGCGCCTTGTCCGGGTCACGCACCGAGATGAAGGTCTTGCCCGGCTGCGGCGCACGAATGTTGGCTGCTTCCTCGGCGCGCGCGAACGCCGCTTCGAAGCTGCGGCCCACGCCCATCACCTCGCCGGTGGAACGCATCTCCGGGCCGAGGATCGGATCGACGTTCTGGAATTTGGCGAACGGGAACACCGCTTCCTTGACCGAGTAGTACGACGGCACGATCTCTTCGGTCGCGCCCTGCTCCGCCAGCGTCATCCCGGCCATGCAGCGCGCCGAGATCTTGGCCAGCGGGCGGCCGATCGCCTTGGACACGAACGGCACGGTGCGGCTGGCGCGCGGATTCACCTCCAGCAGGTAGATGGTGTCGGCCTCGTCCCCTTCCGCCACGCCGACCTGCACCGCGAACTGGGTGTTCATCAGGCCGACCACGTGCAGCGCCTTGGCCAGCGCCACCACCTGCTCGCGCAGGCGTTCCTGCGTGCGCGCGGACAGCGAGTACGGCGGCAGCGAGCAGGACGAGTCGCCGGAATGCACGCCGGCTTCCTCGATGTGCTCCATCACGCCGCCGACCAGCACGTTGCCGTCGCGGTCGGCGATCACGTCGATGTCCACTTCCACGGCGTTGTCGAGGAAGCGGTCCAGCAGCACCGGAGAATCATTGCTGACCTTCACCGCCTCGCGCATGTAGCGCGCCAGGTCGGCATCGGCATGCACCACTTCCATCGCGCGGCCGCCCAGCACGTAGCTGGGGCGCACCACCAGCGGATAGCCGATCTCGCGGGCGTGCGCCAGCGCTTCGTCCGGGCTGCGCGCGGTGCGGTTCGGCGGCTGCTTCAGGCCGAGGTCGTCGACCAGCTTCTGGAAGCGCTCGCGGTCCTCGGCCAGGTCGATGGAATCCGGCGAGGTGCCGATGATCGGCACGCCGTTGGCCTCCAGCGCCTTCGCCAGCTTCAACGGGGTCTGCCCGCCGTACTGCACGATCACCCCCCAGGGCTTCTCCAGCTCCACGATCTCCAGCACGTCTTCCAGCGTCAGCGGCTCGAAGTACAGGCGGTCGGAGGTGTCGTAGTCGGTGGACACGGTTTCCGGGTTGCAGTTGACCATGATGGTCTCGTACCCGTCCTCGCGCAGGGCGAGCGCCGCGTGCACGCAGCAGTAGTCGAACTCGATGCCCTGGCCGATGCGGTTGGGACCGCCGCCGAGCACCATGATCTTCCTGCGGTCGCTCGGCGCGGCCTCGCACTCGTCCTCGTAGGTCGAATACAGGTAGGCGGTGCCGGTGGCGAACTCGCCGGCGCAGCTGTCCACGCGCTTGTACACCGGGCGCACGCCGAATGCCTTGCGCAAGGCGCGCACGGCGGTTTCGTTGGTGCCGGCAAGGGTCGCGATGCGGGCATCGGAGAAGCCCATGCGCTTGAGCGCGCGCAGCCGCTTGGCGTCGAGGCCGTCCAGGCCGCGATGGACCACATCCACCTCGGCGTCGATCAGCTCCTCGATCTGGTCGAGGAACCACGGATCGACGAACGACAGCGCATGCACGTCTTCCACGCTCATGCCGGCGCGGAACGCATCTGCGATGTGGAAGATCCGCTCCGGTCCCGGTTCCTTCAGCTCCCGGCGCAGCGCCAGCAGGCCATCCTCGCTCGCCAGGTCCAACCCGGTCGGATCCAGCCCGATCTTGCCGGTCTCCAGCCCGCGCAGCGCCTTCTGCAGCGATTCCTGGAAGCTGCGACCGATCGCCATCACCTCGCCCACCGACTTCATCTGGGTGGTCAGGCGGGCGTCGGCGGCCGGGAACTTCTCGAACGCGAAGCGCGGGATCTTGGTGACCACGTAGTCGATCGACGGCTCGAAGCTGGCCGGGGTCAACCCGCCGGTAATCTCGTTCTTCAGCTCGTCCAGCGTGTAACCCACCGCGAGCTTGGCGGCGACCTTGGCGATCGGGAAGCCGGTCGCCTTCGAGGCCAGCGCCGACGAACGCGACACTCGCGGATTCATCTCGATGACGACCACGCGGCCGTCCTTGGCATTGATGCCAAACTGCACGTTGCTGCCGCCGGTATCGACGCCGATCTTGCGCAGCACCGCGATGGAGGCGTCGCGCAGGCGCTGGTACTCCTTGTCGGTCAGGGTCTGCGCCGGCGCGACGGTGATGCTGTCGCCGGTATGCACGCCCATGGCATCGAAGTTCTCGATGCTGCACACGATGATGCAGTTGTCCGCGGTGTCGCGGACCACTTCCATCTCGAATTCCTTCCAGCCCAGCACCGATTCCTCGACCAGCACTTCGCTGGTTGGCGACAGCTCGAGGCCGCGCTTGACGATCTCCTCGAACTCCTCGCGGTTGTAGGCGATGCCGCCGCCGGTCCCGCCGAGCGTGAAGGACGGGCGGATGATGGTGGGGAAGCCAACGCTGGCCTGGATCTCCACCGCCTGTTCGTAGGTCTTGGCCACTTCCGAGCGCGGGCTGTCCAGCCCGATCTCGGTCATCGCCTGCTTGAACAGCTCGCGGTCCTCGGCCATCCGGATGGCGTCGCGCTTTGCGCCGATCAGCTCGACGTCGTACTTCTCCAGCACGCCGTTGTCGGCCAGGTCCAGCGCGCAGTTCAGCGCGGTCTGCCCGCCCATGGTCGGCAGGATCGCGTCGGGCTTTTCCTTGGCGATGATCTTCTCGACCGTCTGCCAGTTGATCGGCTCGATGTACACCGCGTCGGCCATGTCCGGGTCGGTCATGATCGTGGCCGGGTTGCTGTTCACCAGCACCACCCGGTAGCCCTCCTCGCGCAGCGCCTTGCACGCCTGCGCGCCGGAGTAGTCGAACTCGCAGGCCTGGCCGATCACGATGGGGCCGGCGCCGATGATGAGGATGGTCTTGAGGTCGGTGCGCTTAGGCATTGTTGTTCTTCTCCATCAACGCAACGAAACGATCGAACAGGGGCGACACGTCCTGCGGCCCCGGGCTGGCTTCCGGGTGGCCCTGGAAGCTGAACGCCGGCGCGTCGGTCAATTCGATGCCCTGGTTGGTGCCGTCGAACAGCGAGCGGTGGGTGACCCGCGCGTTCGACGGCAGGCTGGCTTCGTCGATGCAGAAGCCATGATTTTGCGAGGTGATCAGTACCCGGCCGCTGTCGAGGTCCTGCACCGGATGGTTGGCGCCATGGTGGCCGTGCGGCATCTTCATGGTGCGCGCGCCGACCGCCAGACCCAGCAGCTGGTGCCCGAGGCAGATGCCGTACAAAGGGATCCTGGCGTTGATGAATTCGCGGATCGCGCCGATCGCGTAGTCGCAGGGCGCGGGGTCGCCCGGGCCGTTGGACAGGAACACGCCGTCGGGCTGCATTGCCAGCACCTCGGCCGCAGGCGTCTGCGCAGGCACCACGTGCACATCGCAACCGCGTTCGGCCAGCATGCGCAGGATGTTGCGCTTGGCACCGAAGTCGTAGGCAACGACCTTGAACTTCGACTCCGCGCGCACGAACGTGTTGCTATCGAGGTCCAGCTGACCTTCGCCCCAGCGGTAGGGTTCGGTGGTGCTGACCACCTTGGCCAGGTCCATGTCCTTCAGGCCGGGGAACTTGCGCGCCGCCTCGATGGCGTGTTCGACGTCCAACACCTCATCGTGGCTGGCCGCCGCCAGCAGCGCCGCGTTCTGCGAGCCGCGCTCGCGCAGGATGCGGGTCAGCTTGCGGGTGTCGATGCCGGCGATCGCGCGGATCCCGCGCGCCTGCAGCCACTCCGGCAGCGCCACCTGGCTGCGCCAGTTGCTGGGCCGGCGCGGCACGTCGCGCACGATCAACCCGGCGGCCCAGGCCTGCGCGGCCTCGTCGTCCTGGTCGGTGCAGCCGGTGTTGCCGATATGCGGATAGGTCAGCATGACCAGCTGGCGGGCGTAGGAAGGATCGGTGAGGATCTCCTGGTAGCCGGTCATCGCGGTGTTGAACACCGCTTCGCCCACGGACAGGCCGGGGGCGCCCACGGAAATGCCCTCGAAGACCGTACCGTCTTCAAGCGCGAGAATGGCGGGATTATTCAAGTGCATCGCCCTGCGTCAGGTTGCAAGAAAGCGCCGAAGCGGGGCTACCGGTTCGGAGCTGAGGGGGTTAGGCGAGCGGGAATTGTACCGATGCGGCCGCGCTGGCGCCAGCGTTGCAGCGCTCCCCGGCGGGCTCCCGGATGCAGGGCAGCCGCAGCGCCGGTTGCCGCGCGGGGCGGCGCGGCACTCCGCTACAGCAGCTCGGCCACCCGATAGCGCCCGGCATTGCGGCCGCGCAGGCGCGTGGCGACATGCAATGCCCCGCGCGCGAAGATGTCGCGGTTGCTGGCGCGGTGCACCAGCTCGATGCGTTCCCCCGCTGCCGTGAACTGCACGAGGTGCTCACCGACGATGTCGCCGGCGCGGATCGAGGCGTAATGCGGCTGCGCGCCCCCCGCCTGCGCCGCGGCACCCAGCGTCAGGGCGGTTCCGGAAGGTGCATCCAGTTTGCGGGTGTGGTGGGCCTCGACGATGTCGCAGTCCCAGCCCGGCAGGAGCGCTGCGGCGCGCTCCACCAGCTCGTGCAGCACCGCCACGCCAAGGCTGAAGTTGCTGGCCCATGCCACCGGGATCGTGGCGGATGCGGCGTCCAGTTGCACCCTCTGTGCATCGGACAACCCGGTGGTACCGGACACCAGTCCCGCACCGCGAGCAACGCAAAGCGACAGGATGGCGTCAAAGCCCTCCGGCAGGCTGAAATCGATGGCCACGTCGAACGCCGGCACGCCCGCCAGCTCGGCGGCAGCGAACTGCGGCACCCCATCCACCACCCGCGCACCGACCTGGCGCGCGACCGCCGCCACCACTTCGCAGCCGGAATCCTGTTCGCGGCACAGGCGCAACAGCGTCTGCCCCATCCTGCCCGTGGCCCCATGGATCAACAGTCGTACCGGCATCGTCGTCATCGGCGCAGGCTAGCCCGCGTCGATGGCAGCAGCAAGCCGGCGCGCGTTCGTCCAGCGCCGGATATCGAACCGAATGACCCGGTTCAGCCCTTGCCAGATGCGCTCTGCAGGCGCCCTACCACCTGATGCATGGCATCTTCAAAGGCGGTTTCGCCGTCGCGCACGATCACCCGATCGAGCTTGGCCATGACAGCCAGCTCTTCTACCGACGCAACCAGCACGCGGATGCCGCGGCGATTCACCAACAGCAAGCGTGCCGAGATCGGGCTGATCCACGACACCTTGGCCGGGGCGAAATGACCGTCGGCCGCGGCAAGCTGGATCCAGTCGCCGATCTGCAGCTTGCGGATGCGTTCCAGCATGGCCGCGTCATAGTCGAGGCTCGCGGAACCGGCCACGACCTCCAGCTGCGGCTCCGGCTCGGGGGCCGGCTCGGCTGCCGCTACCTGCACCGGCATGCGCGCGTCGTCCTCAAGCGCCGCCTGCCCTGCCAGCAGCCTCGACAGCGCGTCGCGCAACGCATCCAGCGCAGCCTGCGTGGCTTCGCCTACACAACCGGCGCTGGCCAGGATCGCGCGCAGCCCATCATCCGGCTGCAACGCCGCCGACGCGGACGCTACTCCGGCCGCCGCCTCGTCGAACGCCGCCAGCAATTGCTCCACGGCGCGCAGTGCTTCCTCGTAGCGCGGCGCGCCGCGACCATCGCGCAACGCTACCTGGGTGAGATGGTGGCTGGCGTGCCGGGACAGGAAGTCGCCGATTACCGGTGGCAGCAACCTGTCAGCACGCAATCGATCCAGATCTTCGGCAGCGACCTTGCGCGCATGCTCCAGCCGCTCGCGGCCACGCTGCGCCTCGGCGGTGCGCTTTTCGGCCAGTTCGAACCGCTTGCGGTGCTGTGCCATGTAGGCACGCAGCTCCTGCTCCAGCGTCTCGAAAATCGCAACATCTTCGTTGAATTCGGCGACCAGGCGGTCGATCGTGTGATCGACGCGGGTCAGCAGCTCGCGCTCTTGGGGCGCCTCGCCGCGGTTGCCCTCGCAGGCCTCGGCGACGGTGTTCAGCAGCTTGCGCGCCGGATGTTCCTTCAACATGAACATGCGGCGATCCTTCACCGCGACCTTCACGTAGGGCACCAGCATCCGCCCGATCTTCTGGCGGATCTGGGTGTCGTATTGCGGGCCGTCGAGCAGCACGTCGAACAGCAGGGCGACCAGATCGACGGCATCGCCGTCCAGCCCGTCCAGATTGATGTTGTCGCCGCGGACGCCGAGCTTGCGCGCGCTTTGGGTCATCTGCTGGCGCAGCTGGCCGGCCAGCGACTGCTCGGCCTCGCCGGCGGGGGTGAAGCGCGCGCTGCCATCGTGCTGCATCAGCGACAGGATCGACATCAGGTCCTGGGTGGGCAGCACGGGTCCGGCCCCGGCCGGGCCGGCAGGCGCTGCCAGGCCCATCGCGGAGCGCCAGCCCTGCAGCATCCCGAGCATGTTGGCGAACTCGGCCTGCTCCGCGCCGCTGATTGGCATCGCCGCGGCGCCGCCGTCGAGGTTCGCAGGCGGGCCCTCGTGCCCGCCCGCGGCGGACGGAGCCTGCGCCGCGCCCGCCCCGGCCCGGGCCGCGCGTGGCGGTACCCGGCCGCTGGTCCGCAGCTCAGGCAAGATGCCAGCCGCCGCCATAAGCGTGTTGCAGCGCTCGTAGATGTCGCCCAGCGCGCTTGTCAGCTCGCGTTCGAAGAACTTGAAGACGACGATGCGCAGATCCGGCTCGAGGTCCAGCTTGCTCATCGCCTGGCCAAGCGCACTGGCAAGGAAAACCGGGCCAAGCGGATTTTCGAGCGGCGGCAGCTCGCCCTGTCCGGCGACCACGGAAAACCGCTTGCTCGCCACTTCGAACGCGGATGCGTGCGTGCGCAGGACCGCCGCGGCCAACTGTTCCACCGCCAACTGCTCTTCCAGGTCCTGGTCGGACAGGAGGCTGAGACCGGCGTCGTCGCCATCGCCCACCGCGCTTCCTGCGCGCAGCCCCCGGAACCGGTTCAGCACCGCCTGGCGGAACCGCTGGATGATTTCGCCGCGCGCACGCCGCATGTCGCGCAGGGCCATCAACCCCAGCGATTCCTCGCCGGACTGGCTGCGGTCGAACAGGTAATCATCGAGATCGGCCAGCGCACGGTCCAGTGCCGGCACCGCGCGATCGATCACGTGCTTCTGCAGCGCGTCGAGCAGCGGGCCGTTGGCGCGCGAAGGCATCGGGATCGGGGATTCCGCGGGGGAACGGAAATTCATGGCTCGGCCTGCCTGGAGTGGCCCAAGTCGGACATTATCCCAATTCAGGAACATGATGAGTGATCGCCGTCATGGATCGGGGGATCGCTGGCGCTCAGCCCGGCAACATCCGTCCAATGCCCGTCCGCGCCAGCTCCGCCACCGCGTCCTCCAGCTGCCCCGCCTGCGTGCCCGGGCTGAATCCAAGCCGGAAGTGCAGTTCACCGGCCGGGGTACGCGAGGAATGCAGCGACGCGATGTTGACCCCGTGACGCTCGAACACGTGCAGCAGGGCGCGCAGCGAACCCGGCCGGTCTTCCGGCAGATGGATGCCGAGGCTGCGGGCATCGGAGAGGTCCGCCAGCAGATAGCCAAGGCGCTCGTAGGTGTAATTGCCGGCGGCCAACGCCGCTTGCCCGAGGCCCTCGCGGTTGGCCTCCAGGAACTCCGTGCGGAACCCCGCGCGGGCGGCATCGTCTCCCTGCCCAACCAGCGTGGCGAGCCGCGACAGCTGCGCCGACAGCGCGCGCAGCGCTTCCGGCGCATGCGGATTGCCGAACTGGATGTCCTCGTAGATCGCGGGGTTCAGCGACAGGATGCGGGCGGCGACGGCGGCATCCATCTCGAACGATGCCGAGCGCAGCGAGAGCAGGCCGGCCAGACCGCCCACGTCCCCTGCATGCTCGCGCAGCACCCCTGCCTGGGCCAGGTGCGAGGCGTGCACCATCGCCTGCACCAGCGCCATCGCCCGGTCGTGGCGTTCCGGCGTGGCCCGCACGCATTCGGCTTCCAGCGCCGCCAGCAGCGCTTCCAGCCACGGCCGCCACGCCTGCAGCCGCGCTTCGCAGACCACCAGCACGCGTCCTTTCAGGGTGGGCGATTTCGGCGGCGCCGTCATCGGGTGCAGGCCGGCCACTTCCGCCTGCGAGCCCAACATCGCGGCAACAGGGGCGGCCTTGACCGAGGTGATGTCCAGCCACAGGCGGCCCGCCTCGCGGCCGGCAGAGCGCTGCGCGTAGCGCCCGATCAGCTCGGGCGTGTGCCGGATCGGCGCGGAAAACAGCAGTACATCGGCCTGCTCCAGCAGCGCCTCCTCGCTGGCGGAAGCCGGATCCGCGGGATCGTGGCCGATGACCGCCAGCCCCATGCGGGATTCGAAGAACGTGCGCAGCCAGCGCCCGTAGGCGCCGGCACTGCCGACGATGCCGATGCGTGGGCGCTGTGGGGGACCGGACAAGGAACGGACTCCGCGAAGGAGCCCGGATTCTACGCAAGCATGCGCCGGCGCAGGGCGTTGGTTGCCCGCGACACCATCGACCCTTGGTGCCGCCCGGCTTGCGCCATATGCCGGCGATCAGGACACCATGCGGTCCCAGAACCCCTTGACGCCATCGAGGAAGGTGCTGGATTTCGGCGAATGGCGGCGCGCCCCTTCGCCGACGAAGGTGGCTTCGAACTGCTCCAGCAGCTGGCGCTGCTCGGGGGTCAGGTTGACCGGCGTCTCCACCACCGCCCTGCAGTACAGGTCGCCCGGCTGACGGCTGCGCACCGACTTCACCCCGCGGTCGCGCAGCCGGAACACCTTGCCGGTCTGGGTTTCGGCCGGAATGCGAAGCTCCACTTCGCCGCCCAGCGTGGGCACCCGCACGATGTCGCCCAGCGCCGCTTGCGAAATGCGGATCGGCACCTCGCAGTGGAGGTCGTCGCCATCGCGCTCGAAGATTTCGTGCGGGCGCACCCGCACCTCGACGTACAGATCGCCCGGGGGCGCCCCTGCGGGGCCGGCTTCGCCCTCGCCCGCCAGGCGGATGCGGTCGCCGCTGTCCACGCCCGCCGGGACCTTCACCACCAGGGTCTTTTCCTGCTCGACCCGGCCATTGCCGTTGCAGAGCTTGCACGGGCTGGCGATGGTCTTGCCTGCGCCATCGCAGTGCGGGCACGGCGCCTGCATCATGAACGGGCCGCGCTGCATGCGGACCTGGCCGCGACCCTGGCAGGTGGCGCAGGTTTCCACCTTGCCGTCCTCCGAACCGCTGCCCTTGCAGGGCTCGCAGTTGGCCATGGTGGGGATGTGGATGGTCTTCTCGACCCCGGCGACCGCCTCCTCCAGGTCCAGCTCCATCATGTAGCCGACGTCGGCGCCGCGGCGCGGGCCCTGCTGGCGCGCCCCGCCACCGAAGATGTTGCCGAAGATGTCGCCGAAGATGTCGCCCATGTCGGCGCCGCCGAAACCGCCGAAGCCCGGGCCGGCGTTGCCGCCGCCCATGCCGTGCTCGAAGGCGGCGTGCCCGTGCTGGTCGTACAGGCGGCGCTTGCCGCCGTCGCTCAGCACCTCGTAGGCCTCCTTGCACTCCTTGAACGCGGCCTCGGCACTCTTGTCGCCGGGGTTGCGGTCGGGGTGGTGCTTCATCGCGCAGCGGCGGTAGGCCTTCTTCAGATCCTCCTCGCTGGCGTTGCGGGCCACGCCCAGGACTTCGTAGTAATCGCGCTTGCTCATCGGGCCAACCTGTTCCCTTCACGGCGACGGGCAGACCACCGGCCTGCCCGTCGCATTGCATGCCTGGCGATCAGGCCTTCTTGTCGTCGTCCTTGACCTCGGTGAACTCGGCGTCCACCACGTCGTCGCCCGGCTTGCCGGCATCGCCGGCCTCACCCTGCGGCTGGGCGGCGGCAGCGGCGAACAGCGCCTGGCTGGCTTCCTCCAGCGCCTTGGCCTTGGCCTCGATCTGGCCCTTGTCGTCGCCCTTCATCGCCGCTTCCAGCTCGGCGATGGCGCCTTCGGCGCGGCCGATGGCATCGCCCGGCAGCTTGTCCCCGTTGTCCTTGATGGTGCTGCGGGTGGCGTGGATCAGGGCATCGGCCTGGTTGCGCGCGGTGACCAGCTCGTGGAACTTCTTGTCCTCCTCGCGGTGGCTTTCGGCGTCCTGCACCATCCGCTGGATCTCGTCGTCCGACAGGCCCGAGCCGGCCTTGATCTCGACCTTCTGCTCCTTGCCGGTCTTCTTGTCCTTGGCGGTGACGTGGACGATGCCGTTGGCGTCGATGTCGAAGCTCACCTCCACCTGCGGCATGCCGCGCGGCGCCGCATCAATCCCGGTGAGGTCGAACTTGGCCAGTGACTTGTTGTAGCGGGCCTGCTCGCGTTCGCCCTGCAGCACGTGCACGGTCACGGCCGACTGGTTGTCCTCGGCGGTGCTGAACACCTGCGAGGCCTTGGTCGGGATGGTGGTGTTCTTCTCGATGATCTTGGTGAACACGCCGCCCAGGGTCTCGATGCCCAGCGACAGCGGGGTCACGTCGAGCAGCAGCACGTCCTTGACGTCGCCGGCCAGCACGCCGCCCTGCACCGCCGCACCGATGGCCACGGCTTCGTCCGGGTTGACGTCCTTGCGCGGCTCCTTGCCGAAGAACTCGGCCACCGCCGCCTGCACCTTCGGCATGCGGGTCTGGCCACCGACCAGGATCACCTCGCTGATGTCGCTGGCGCGCAGGCCGGCGTCGTTCAGGGCCACGCGGCAGGGCTCGATGGTGCGCTTGACCAGGTCATCGACCAGCGCTTCCAGCTTGGCCCGGGTCAGCTTGATGTTCAGGTGCTTCGGACCCGACGCATCGGCGGTCACGTACGGCAGGTTGACGTCGGTCTGCTGGTTGGAAGACAGCTCGATCTTGGCGCGCTCGGCGGCATCCTTCAGGCGCTGCAGGGCCAGCGGGTCCTTGCGCAGGTCCACGCCGTCGGACTTCTGGAACTCTTCCACCAGGTAGTCGATGACCCGGTTGTCGAAGTCCTCGCCGCCCAGGAAGGTGTCGCCGTTGGTGGCCAGCACCTCGAACTGCTTCTCGCCGTCGACGTTGGCGATCTCGATGATTGACACGTCGAAGGTGCCGCCGCCGAGGTCGTACACCGCGATCTTGCGGTCCTTGGTATCGCCCTTGTCGAGGCCGTAGGCCAGCGCGGCCGCGGTGGGCTCATTGATGATGCGCTTGACGTCCAGGCCCGCGATGCGGCCGGCGTCCTTGGTGGCCTGGCGCTGGCTGTCGTTGAAGTAGGCCGGCACAGTGATGACCGCCTCGGTGACCGTTTCGCCCAGGAAGGCTTCGGCGGTCTTCTTCATCTTCTCCAGCACCTTGGCGGAGACTTCCTGCGGGGCCAGCTTCTTGCCGTCCGCCAGCGCCACCCAGGCGTCGCCGTTGTCATGCTGGGTGATGGTGTACGGCACCACGCCGATGTCCTTCTGCACCTCGGCGTCGGTGAACTTGCGGCCGATCAGGCGCTTCACCGCGTAGAAGGTGTTCTTCGGGTTGGTGACTGCCTGGCGCTTGGCCGAGGCACCCACCAGCACTTCGCCGTCCTTGGTCCAGGCGACGATGGACGGGGTGGTGCGGTCGCCCTCGCTGTTCTCGATGACGCGGGCCTTGCCGCCTTCCATGATGGCGACGCAGGAGTTGGTGGTGCCCAGGTCGATGCCGATGATCTTGCCCATGACGATATCCTCTTGAATCCCGATGTCTGGTGGCGCCGCGCGCCGATGATTGCTATCTGGGGATGCCGCGCCGGCCTTCAAGAGCCGCGCGGCATCGTGCGTGCACGCCGTTTCAGTCCTGCTTGGCCACGATCACCAGCGCCGGGCGCAGCAGCCGGCCGTTGAGCAGGTAGCCCTTCTGGAACACGGTGATGACGTGGCCGGGGGCCACGCCCTCCGATTCGCCCTGGCTGATCGCCTGATGGTGCTCGGGGTTGAACGCCTGCCCGGCGGGATCCAGCACTTCCATGCCGTTGTCCGCGGCGACCTTCAGCAACTGCTTGTAGGTCAGCTCCAAGCCCTGGCGCAGCGCGCCCGCATCTTCGCCAGCTGCAGCCAGACCCGCATCGAGGCTGTCGAACACCGGCAGCAGGTCGGACAGCAGGCGCTCGTTGGCGAACCTGCGGGCGCTGTCGATGTCACGGGCCAGCCGCTTGCGCTGGTTCTCAAGATCGGCGCGCTCCAGCAGCGATTGCGCCCGGAGCTGCTCGACTTCGGCGCGCAGCGCCTCCAGCTCGTCCTGCTGCGCCATCTCGTCGGCGCCTTCGTTCACTTCCTGCGTCGGGTCGTTGCTCATGTCCACGGATCGATTGGCGGCGGGATGCCGCTTCCGACTCCGGCTATGGGGCCATCGCCGCCGCGATTCAAGGCACCGCGTTCAGGCGCCCCCGTCCAGCGCCGCCCCCAGCGCCGCTGCGGTGGCCTCCACCACCGGGATCACCCGCTCGTAGGCCATCCGGCTCGGGCCGATGACGCCCAGCACCCCCAGCACCTGGCCGTCGCGACCGTAAGGCGCGCTCACCAGCGACATCCCTTCCAGCGGCGCCAACCCGGTTTCCTCGCCGATAAACACACGCAGGCCGGGCGCCTTCGCGGTGCGCTCCAGCAGTTGCAGCAGCTCGCGCTTCTCGGCGAAGGCTTCGAACAGCCCGCGCAGGCGGTCCAGATCCCCCAGTTCCTGCAGGCCCAGCAGCCGGGTCTGCCCGGCCACCAGCATGTCGTCCTCGCGGGCAGGCGCGAATGCCTGCTCGGCAAGCTCGATGGAATTCGCCAGCAGCCGCTCCATCTCGCTGCGGGCATCACGCAACTCGCGCAGCAGCGCTGCCCGGATCAGCGCAAGCGACCGCCCGGCGAAATGGGCGTTGAGGTAATTCGCCGCCTGCTCGAGTTCGGAGGGCGAAAACGCCCGCCGCACCTGCACCACCCGGTTCTGCACCTCGCCATCGGCGAACACCAGGATCGCCAGCACCCGCTGCGGGTCCAGCGCGACGAAATCGATCTGCCGGAACGCGAAGCTCTCGCGCTTCGGCACGCTGACCATGCCGGCGAAGTGGGTCATCGCCGAGAGCAGTTCCGAGGTGCTGCCCAGCAGGGCCTGCGTGCCGGCGCCCGCCGGCAGGCCGCTGCGCAGGCGATCCACGTCCTGCGCCGCCAGCGGCTTGACCTGCAGCAGGGAATCCACGAACAGCCGATAACCCTGCGCGGTGGGCACGCGTCCGGCCGAGCTGTGCGGCGCGGCCAGTAGACCGGCATCCTCCAGCGAAGCCAGGATGTTGCGGATGGTGGCCGGGCTGACGTCCAGCCCTGAATGCTTGGCCAAGGTCTGCGAACCGACCGGCTCGCCATCGCGGATGTGCCGCGACACCAGCGTGCGCAGCAACTGCCGCGCACGCGGGTCGAGGGCGATATCCGGGGTCGGGCGGCGGGCCATGCGCAGGTTGTAAGCGCAGTCCGCCACGCATGCAACCGCTTCCGGGCAATCGCCCACGCAGGCACAATGCGCAGCCATGCTGACCCGCCTTTCGATCCGTGATTTTGCCGTCGTCGCCCATGCCGAACTGGACTTCGGCGCGGGCCTGACCGTCGTATCCGGCGAAACCGGCGCCGGCAAATCGCTGCTGGTGGATGCGCTGGGCTTCCTGTCCGGCGCCCGCGGCGATGCCGGGGCGGTGCGCCACGGCGCGCAGCGTGCGGAACTGTCCGCCGAGTTCGCGCTGGACGACTGCCCTGCCGCCACCTGCTGGCTCGCCGAAGCCGACCTGGACGACGACGGCGCCTGCCAGCTGCGGCGCACCCTGCGCGCCGACGGCGGCTCCAAGGCCTGGATCAACGGGCGCAGCGTCACCATCGCCCAGCTGTCGGAACTGGCCGCGCTGCTGGTGGAAATCCACGGCCAGCACGCCCAACAGGCGCTGCTGGTGCGCCCGCAGCAGACCCGCCTGCTCGACGACTTCGCCCGCCATCCGGACCTGCTGGCCGCCACCGGCGAATCGGCGCGGCGCTGGAAGGCATTGCAGCAGGAACGCGACGCCCTGCTCGCCCGCGGCGACGTTGCCGAGCGCCAGGGCTGGCTGCAGCACCAGCTGGACGAACTGCAGGCGCAGCCGCTGGAACCGGCGGTGCTGGCCGAACTCGACGCCAGCCATCGCCGCCAAGCCCACGCCGCCTCGCTGATCGCCGCCTGCGATGCGGCGCTGGACGCACTGGGTGGCGATGACGCGCTCACAGGCCGCCTGCAGCAGCTGCGCAATGGCCTGCAACGGGAAACCACGCACGAGCCGCGCCTGGTGGAAGTCGATGCGATGCTCGACTCCGCCGCCATCCAGCTCGACGAAGCACTGGCGCTGATGCAGCGCATCCGCGACGACCTGGACCTTGATCCGGACGCACTGGCCGAAATCGAGCGCCAGCTTGTCCGCGTGCAGGACCTGGCGCGCAAGCATCGGGTCACTCCCGACAAGCTGGCCGCGCATCGCGACGCGCTGGCCGCAGAACTGGAGTCGTTGGCGGATGCCGATGCGCGCCTGCAGCGGCTGGATCGCGACATTGCCGTCGCGCTGGCGGCGTGGCGCACTGCCGCCACCGCCCTCGCCGCCTCGCGCCGCAAGGCGGGCGACGCGCTCGGGGCCGCCATCACCGCACTGATAGGCGAGCTGGGTATGCAGGGTGGCCGCTTCGAAGTGGCGCTGGAAGCCAACGCCAGCGACAGCCCCGACCCGAACGGCGGCGAGCGTGCGGAATTCCTGGTCTCCGCCAACCCCGGCCAGCCGCCGCGTCCACTGCGCAAGGTCGCTTCCGGCGGCGAGCTCTCGCGTGTTTCGCTGGCCATCGAAGTGGCCACGCAGGGACAGGATGCGGCCGCGACGCTGGTGTTCGACGAAGTCGATGCCGGCATCGGCGGCGCGGTGGCCGCCGCGGTCGGCGCCAAGCTGCGCGCGCTGGGCGCATCGAAGCAGGTGCTGTGCGTGACCCACCAGCCGCAGGTCGCCGCCGCCGGCCACGCGCAGTACCGTGTCAGCAAGGCCGCGCAGGACGGCATCACCCAGTCCTCGGTGGCCGCGCTGGACGCCGCCGGGCGCGTGGACGAGATCGCCCGCATGGTCGGCGGCGCCGATGTCAGCAAGGAAGCCCGCGCCGCGGCGAAGAAGCTGCTGGACGGTCACTGAGCTCAACCCGCGCGCATTGGCCCTAGAATCGGGCCATGCTCAAGATCGACACCCACGCCCACTACCTGCCGCGCGACTGGCCGGACCTCGCCAGCAAGTACGGCGACAACCGCTTCCCGGTGATCCACCACGGCGACGACGGCCGCCACCGTATCTACAAGGACGGCAAGTTCTTCCGCGAGATATGGCCGAAGACCTGGGACCCGCAGATCCGCATCGACGACTACGCCGGCTTCGGCGTGCAGGTGCAGGTGCTGTCCACGGTGCCGGTGATGTTCAGCTACTGGGCCAGGGCGCACCAGGCGCTGGAGCTGCACCGCGCGCTCAACGACCACTTGGCGCAGACCTGCCGCGATTTCCCACGCCATTACGCGGGCATCGGCACGGTGCCGCTGCAGTCGCCGCAGCTCGCCGTGCGCGAGCTGGAGCGTTGCATGGACGAGCTGGGCCTACAGGGCGTGCAGATCGGCAGCCATGTCGAAGCCATGAACCTGGACGCGCCGGAGCTGTTAGAATTTTTCGAGGCGGCCAGCGAGCTGGGCGCCGCCATCCTCGTGCACCCCTGGGACATGATGGGCGCCGAGTCGATGCCGAAGTACTGGCTGCCGTGGCTGGTCGGCATGCCGGCGGAGCAGTCGCGTGCCGCCTGCTGCCTGGTGTTCGGCGGCGTGCTGGAACGCCTGCCGAAGCTGCGCATCGCGCTGGCCCACGGCGGCGGCAGCTTCCCCTACACCATCGGCCGGATCGAGCACGGGTTCAACATGCGCCCCGACCTCGTCGCCACCGACAATTTCCGCAATCCGCGCGAGTATCTGAAGCGCCTGTACTTCGATTCCTGGGTGGCCGATGACGCCGCGCTGCGCTACCTGCTCGAAGTCTGCGGCAGCGAGCGGGTGATGCTGGGCACCGACTATCCGTTCCCGCTGGGCGAACAGGTGCCTGGCGAAGGCATCGAACGGCTCGACCTGGCCGACGCGCAGCGCGCACGGCTTTACCACGGCACCGCGCTGGAATGGCTGGGCCTGTCCGCATCGAGGTTTACATGACCGAGCTCTACACCGACCACCACGCGTCCGCGCTCGATGCGGCCGACCCGCTGCGCCACTTCCGCGACGAGTTCCACCTGCCGCTGCACGACGGCGCGCCACAGGCCTACTTCGTCGGCAACTCGCTGGGCCTGCAGCCGAAGGGCGCCCGCGCCCATGTCGAGGAGGTGCTGGACAAATGGGCGCGCGAGGCGGTGGAAGGCCATTTCACCGGCAGCGCGCAATGGATGCCCTACCACGAACTGGTGCGCGACCCGCTGGCGCGGGTGGTCGGCGCGCAGCCATCGGAAGTGGTGGCGATGAACTCGCTGACCGCCAACCTGCATTTCATGCTGGTCAGCTTCTACCGCCCCACCCGCGAGCGGCCGGTGCTGCTGATGGAGGCCGGCGCATTCCCGTCCGACCGCTACGCGCTGGAATCGCAGGTGCGCTTCCATGGCTTCGATCCGGCCGAGGCGCTGGTCGAAGTGGCGCCGGACAACGCCGACGGCACTTTCTCGATGGCCGCGATCGAGCGCGCCATCGCCGAGCATGGCCCGCGCCTTGCCACCATCGTCTGGCCGGGCGTGCAGTACCGCACCGGGCAGGCCTTCGACCTCAGGGAAATCGCGCGGCTGGGGCACGCGGCCGGCGCGGTGGTGGGCTTCGACCTCGCCCACGGCGTCGGCAACCTGCCGCTGCAATTGCACGATGCCGACGCCGACTTCGCGGTCTGGTGCCACTACAAATACATGAACGCCGGTCCCGGCGCGGTGGCCGGCTGCTTCGTCCACGAACGCCATGCCCGCACCGACCGCCCGCGCTTCGCCGGCTGGTGGGGCAACGATGCGTCGGTGCGCTTCAAGATGGGCCCGCAGTTCTCGCCCACGCCGGGCGCCGACGGCTGGCAGCTGTCCAACCCGCCGATCCTTGGCCTGGCGCCGCTGCGCGCCTCGCTGGAGCAGTTCGACCGCGCCACGTTGCCGGCGCTGCGGGCGAAATCGGAACAGCTCACCGGCTACCTCGAGCAACTGATCGACACCGGCCTGCGCGACGTGCTGCAGGTGGCCACGCCGCGCGACCCCGTGCAGCGCGGCTGCCAGCTTTCCATCCGCGTGATCGGCGGCCGTGAGCGCGGTCGCGAACTGTTCGATTTCCTCGCCGCGCGCGGCGTGCTTGGCGACTGGCGCGAGCCGGACGTGATCCGCATCTCGCCGGTGCCGCTGTACAACAACTTTGCCGACGTGCTGCGCTTCGCCCGCACCGTCAAGGAGTGGCGCGATGGGCGCTGAGCGCGATATCACCATCATCGGCGGCGGCCTGGCCGGCGCCCTGCTTGCCATCCTGCTGGCCCGGCGCGGCTGGTCGGTGGACGTGTTCGAGCGACGCGGCGACCCGCGCGTGGACGGCTACGCCGGCGGTCGCTCGATCAACCTCGCGTTGGCCGAACGCGGATTGCACGCACTGCGCCAGGCCGGTGCCGACGACGCGGTGCTGCAGCAGGCGGTGATGATGCGTGGCCGCTACGTGCATCCGCTGCACGGCGAGCCCGGCCTGCAGCGCTACGGCCGCGACGATTCGGAAGTGATCTGGTCGATCAACCGCGGCGAGCTGAATATCGTGCTGCTGACCATCGCCGAATCCCACGGCGCGCGCCTCCACTTCGACCACGCACTGGAGCGGGTGGACTTCATCGACCGCATCGCCTCCTTCCGCCACCACGAGCAGCAGGTGAAGCGGCCGTTCCAGGCGCTGGTCGGCGCGGACGGTGCCGGCTCCACCCTGCGCGCGGAAATGGCGAAAGTGCAGCCGCTGGGCGAGCGCACCGAATGGCTGGACCACGGCTACAAGGAACTGGAAATCCCGCCGGCCGCCGACGGCGGCTTCCGCATCGAGCCCAACGCGCTGCATATCTGGCCGCGCGGCCACTACATGTGCATCGCCCTGCCCAACGACGAGCGCACCTTCACGGTGACGCTGTTCATGCCGCATGCGGGCAGCTACCCCAGCTTCGAGCAGGTCCAGACCGGCGACGATGCGCTGGAGCTCTTCCGGCGTGACTTCCCCGACGCCCTGCCGCTGATCCCCGCGCTGCGCCACGATTACGATGCCAATCCGGTCGGCAGCCTGGCCACGCTCTACCTCGACCATTGGCACGTGGGCGGCCACGCGATGCTGCTGGGCGATGCCGCGCACGCGATGGTGCCCTTCCACGGTCAGGGCATGAACTGCGCGTTCGAGGACTGCGTGGCATTGGCCGAACATATGGAACGCGCGCCGGCGCTGGGCCATGCATTCGCCGCATTCGAGGCCGAGCGCAAGCCGAATGCCGAGGCGATCCAGAAGATGGCGCTGGAGAACTACATCGAGATGCGCGACAAGGTGGACGATGCGGACTTCCTGCTCCAGCGCGATCTGGAGCTGGCCCTGCAGGAACGCCACCCCGGCCGTTTCGTGCCGCACTACGCCATGGTCACCTTCATGCGCATCCCCTATGCCACCGCCCTGCATCGCAGCGAAGTGCAGCGCGGGATCCTGGTCGAGGCAACGCGTGGACTCAACTCGCTGGACGAGATGGATTGGGCCGCAGTGGATGCCGACGTGCTGGCGAAACTCGACGTCCTGTAGGAGCGCACGGAACGGGCGCGAACGCTGCCGCAGGATCACGCAAAGAGCATCGCGCCCCTGCGGTGCACTCCTACAATAGTGCGATGGCCGCTTCCTTCCTCTTCTACGACCTCGAAACCTTCGGCACCGACCCGCGCCGCAGTCGCATCGCGCAGTTCGCCGCGATCCGCACCGACCTTGAACTGAACGAGATCGATGCGCCGATTGACGTGCTGGTGCGGCCCGCCGATGACCTGCTGCCCTCGCCCGGCGCCAGCATGGTCACCGGGCTGACGCCGCAGGCGTTGCTGCGCGATGGCGTCAACGAAGCCACCGCATTCGCCCGCATCGCCGACGAGATGGGCCAGCCCGACACCTGCAGCGTGGGCTACAACTCGCTGCGCTTCGATGACGAATTCGTCCGCTACGGCCTGTACCGCAATTTCCACGATCCGTACGAACGGGAGTGGCGCGGCGGCAATTCGCGCTGGGACCTGCTCGATGCACTGCGGCTGATGCACGCGCTTCGCCCGGACGGCCTGGTCTGGCGCCAGCGCGAGGACGGCAAGGGCACCAGCTTCCGGCTGGAACACCTTGCAGAGGACAACGGGCTGCGCGAAGGCATGGCGCACGAAGCCCTGAGCGACGTACGCGCGCTGATCGGGGTGGCGCGTCGTTTCAAACAGGCCCAGCCGCGCCTGTGGGACTACGCCCTGCGCCTGCGCGACAAGCGCTTTGCCGCCTCGCTGCTGGACACGGTGGCGATGACGCCCTTGCTGCACGTCTCGCAGCGCTACCCCGCCGCGCGCCTGTGCGCCGCACCGGTGTTGCCGCTTGCACGGCATCCGCAGATCGACTCTCGGGTGGTGGTGTTCGACCTCGACGCCGATCCGGAACCGCTGCTGGCGCTGGACGCCGACGCCATCGCCGCGCGCCTGTACGTCCGGCAGGAGGACCTGCCCGAAGGCGAGCTGCGCATTCCGCTGAAGGAAGTGCATACCAACAGGTGTCCGGCGCTGGTGCGCTGGGACCATCTGCGCCCGGACGATTTCGCCCGGCTCGGCGTCGACGCCGGCCTCGCCGAAGCACGCGCGCAGCGCCTGCGCGCAGCCGGCCCCGCGCTGGCGGAAAAAGTCCGCCGCGTATACGCACGAGAGCGGCAGGCCGCGGCGGCCGACCCGGATGCCGCCCTGTACGACGGCTTCCTCGGCGAGGGCGACAAGCGGCTGTTCGCCCAGCTGCGGGGAACCCCGCCGCAACTGCTGGGGCGCGCAAGCTTCGCCTTCCGTGACCCGCGCCTGCCCGAACTCCTGTTCCGCTACCGCGCGCGCAACTGGCCGGAGACCCTGCTGCCGGCGGAGCGCGCTGACTGGGACGCCTATCGCCGCCGCCGGCTGCTGACCGATGCGGGCCTGTCGGAACTGACCTTGGCGCAATACCGCGAGGACATCGCGCGGCTGCGCGACGAGCACGCCAATGCCCCCGACCGGCTGGCCCTGCTCGACCAGCTCTCGGCCTGGGGTGACCAGCTCGCCGCCGGGCTGGGCGGCTGACCGCTACACTGATACAGGACTTCCGGAGCCGCGCCGTGTCGAAGAAGCTGAAGTGGATCCTGGCCATCGCCATCGGCCTGCTGCTGGCCCTGTTCGCGTATGCGGCGGCGGGCCCCTACCTGGCCGTCAACGGCATCCGCAACCTCGTCGCCAGCAACCGGTACGACGAGCTGTGGCGTTTCGTCGACTTCGACCGCCTGCGCGAGGACCTGCGTCCGCAGGTGCAGGAACGGATCGCCCGCGGCATCATCGGTCGCGTCAGTCCTGGCCAGGCCGACAAGGCGGTTGGCGAGCTCACTGCGATGGTCGCGAAGCCGGCGGTCGATGCGATGGTATCGCCGCAGGGCATCAGCACCCTGCTCACCGGTAGCGCCTTGGCGCGCCAGATGGCGGGCAAGGTGGAACCCGACGGCAAGGCGCGCGCCGCGGACCCGCTGAAGGACGCGCAGACCCGGTTCGAATCGCCCTCGCTGTTCACCGCCACGGTGTCGAATGCCGAAGGCAAGCCGGTGGTGTTCGAGTTCCATCGCGATGGGCTGTCCTGGAAACTCGCGGGATTGCGCCTGCCTGAGTAACGCGAGCGCGCGCCGGCTCTCTCACCCGACGCCAGCGCGCGTTCCTTCGGTATCGCCAGTCGTCGCAGCGGCACCACTGCGGCGGGAGCCGCGGGGACTGGCATCCGCGAGACTGGCCAGCATCAACCCCGCCAGTGCCCCGGTCGTCGACATCAACGCAAGCGTGCGCAAGGGATAGTCCGCCCACGAATGCGCCAGTACGGCGCAGATGGCGACAAAACAGCCGGCCGCGAGCGCGGCGCTGCGCCCCTCACTCCGGACGAGCTGCCAGCCCGAGACCGCCAGCAGTCCGAGAACCAGCGCCAGCACCGCCATCCCCACCCAACCGGTGGCCAGCCACCACTGGGCATACTCGTTGTGGGCGTGGTTGACGTAACTGGCCAGCTGCAGCTGCGGCGGCGCAGCCTGCGCGAATACCGGAATAAATGCGCCAATGCCGGCACCCAGCGGCGCCTGGGCCTGGCCCGCCTTGAGCGTGGCAGCCGCCATGACGTGTCGCAGCTCCTCCGCCTGGTCGACCGCCATCCAGCCCATTGCCGCGCGCACGCCGATCACGGCCAACACTGCCACGCCCGCCACGAGCAGCGCGGAACGCCTGCTGCGTCCGATCTCGCGCAACCGCAGCGCTCCCGTGAGCAGCAACGCCAGCGCCAGCGCCGGCAGTGCGATCGCCATGCCGGCACGCGAAGTGGACAGAGGCACCATCAGCAGGAAGAAGCCCGCCAGGCCCAGATACCACCAACGGCGATGCGGATGGGCCTGGCCACGCCGCGCGCGCAGGCGGGCCTCTGCCGCCAACCCCACCGCCAGCGCCATGCCGATGATGCAGGCAGTCGCCTGGTGGTTGGTATTGGCAAGCAGGCCGCCAAACCCGGCGTTGAAGTCCTGGTAAAGGCGCAGCGCGCTGTCGCGCGGCAGTCCGGCCTGGAAGAATGCAAACAGTACGTTGGCGGCCAGCACCACCACGACAGCCTGCACCAGTCGCCGCCGCTGCGACTGGCTCAGTGCGGCCGCGGCGAGGAACGCCGCCACTGCCGGCAACAGCGCCCACAGTCCCTGCTCGGTCGCGAACGGCGACAGGCTCCAGCGCGGCGCCGCCGCGACGCCTGCACTGGCCAGATCCGCGTGCAGCAGCTGGCGCGCCGGGGCAATCGCGCCGCCAGCAACCGGCAGCAGCTGCATGATCGGCACCAGCAGCACCAACGACACCGCAACGACGCCCCAGGCCACCGGCCCCGGCAAACCATCTTCGACGAGCACGCCCACCGCCAGCAGCAGCACCGGCAGCGCCAGCAGCTGCAGCCACTCATCAATGGCGGTGTCATCGGCGGTCACCCCGCCACCCAGCCAGCAGGCAATCAGCAGGATGAGGGTGGCAGGCAGCAGCAGGCGACGGGCAGATGCTTGCATCGGTGAACGGACTCCGACGAAGGGGAAACGAAACAGGGCAGGTCTCTCGACCTGCCCTGCTGTGTTCGACACGAGGCGCGCAAGCGCGCTGCCATCAGAAGTGGCGGATACCGGTGCTCAGCGGACCAGCCGGCGTCTTGTCTTCGTTTTCGATCACGCCGGCTGCGACCAGCGCGGAGATCGCGATGATGCCGGCATTCATGGCCGAGCTGCCACCGGTCTGACCCGGCACCGCGTTGCACTGGCTCGGCACGGTGTAGATGCCCGGCTGGTCGAGCTTGATCTTGCAGCCATTGCCGTAGGTCAGGAAGCCGCTGGAGCCGGCGTTGACCATGACCTTCTGACCCGCAGCCAGAGACTGGCCGCTGCTGGCGGATGCGTATTCGCCGCCGGCGCTGGTCATGATCGAACCACTCTCGACCTGCAAGGTGGCGCTGACGGGCTCCTGGGCAAACGCGGGGGTGGCGAATGCAGCGGCGGCGGCAAGCAGTGCGGCGGCGATCTTGGTCATGGCATCATCCTTGTTGGCGGTAGGGTCGGGGGAGGATCCCTCCGTCCCGAGGGTATCGGAAATTGCGGATCTTTGCAATACGAAACATGACACTCATTCAGGTTGCCGCTTCAACCGGAAGCCGGTCAGCCACAGGTCACCCGCAACCTGCTGCCCTGCCCCACTGGGCACGGGATTTTCCAGACGGAGCCATTGTCCGGGACACCCTACAGGAGGCACCGTGAATTCCATGTCGACATCCATCCAGTCGAAACTCCCTTGGAGCGCCTCACTCCTTCCCACCACGCGCGCCGGCCCGGCACAGGCAATGCGCCATTGCAGCCCCATTTCGCTCCGCACCGCTCGGGCACGAGCACGCAAGAGCATCCGATAACGCCCGGGTGCGAGCATCAATGCCTGCTCCAGTCCGGCATTCGGCACGCGCCGACCAAGGAACTGCAGGTGGACGATCCGGCTGCCGGCCTCTTTCCCTGGCTCGAACTCCATGAGCACGCCAGGCACGCGCCGGCGACGCCAGTCAAACCCGGTGCCGGACGGATCCAATGCAAAGTCGCCGTTGTAGAGGAGTGGCAATCGGCCGCCGGGTTTGTTGGCGCTGCTCGCCCAGCGTGCATACGCTTCGCCCCAACGCCCTTGACTGATCAGGCCATCAAGCCAGCGCGAGTACTCATCCGCCGACAATCCACCCTCGTCCTGCAGGGCCTGCATCACCTGCCCTGCAGCCAAGGGACTGCCGGTTTTCGGATGGCGCAGCGCCGCCAACACGCCTGCGCGCCACGGGGGATCGCTGCGCAGGACCTGCGCCAGCGCCTTTGCAAACACGGCATCCTGCGCCATCTGTACCAAGGCAGGATGGACCTTGTCGGTACGCCATGGCGCCACCCGCAGCAACGCATCGATCTGCACCAGCGCCTGCGGATAGTCGCCCTGCTGCAGGAAGTGTCGCGCCAGCCAGGCGCGCGTTGCCTGGTCGCGCGGCGCGCGGCGCGCGGCGATCTGGTAAAGCTGCAGCGCCCGCTCCTGGTCGCCCTCCCGCTCGCTGGTAGCAGCGAGGATCCGGAATGCCTGTCCCTGCAATGGCTCGCGCTCCAGCAGCCGCGTGGCGGTCACTCTCGCCGCGGCCGCATTGCCGTCTGCCAACTGGCGTTCGGCCAATCCGAGCAGTGCGGCGGGATCACCTGGGCGCCAGCGCAGGGCGCGCAGCGGATCGCTTGATGCGTAGCGCTCCGCCTGCATCTGGCCCACCACGCGCCACCCGGCAAAAAGGCATGCCAAGGCAACCGCCGCCAGCACAAGCCGGCCTGACAACACCCTCATCGGGTCGACTCCATGTCCATTCCTGTCACCAGCCAGTAGCCATCGCGCCAGCGCAGACGCGCAGTCAACACGCCACCGCGCGGCGCACGCCCCGCAACAACCGCGGATTCGAGCACTGCATTGTCGCTGCCGATCCGCCATTGCGCTTCGCCGAGCCGCACCCGTCCCTCGGCGTGCAATTCTTGCCGCAAGCGCGCGGCGTCCGTCTCGACGGCCGGACTGCTCCAGATCGGCGGTGCCGGCCTGCGCGGCGCACGGAGATAGTCGAGGAGCTGCGCCCCGGTCAAGCGGGCCGACTCCACCTTTGCGAATTCCGGTTGCACCACAGATGGAGAAGCTGGCGATGTCTCCGTCGGCACCGACGCCTGATTGCCGACGGCAGCCGGACGCTGCGTGACGGCCTGCTGGTGTTGATGGGCAGAAATGCTTACCGCCCGACCTGCGGCAAGTGCAGGTTGGTGGGCGATAGCGCCGGGGAGGCTGGGCGCTCCGGACCCTGCAGCGTCGCTGGCGGGATACCGGCCAGCCATTGGAATGGAGGACGCCTGTTCGGCTTGCGGAAGCGCGCTGACGCCGATCCGTGATTCCGTCGGATGCGGATTGGCCGGCTGCCTTTCCACGCTGGCGTTCTCGCCCTGGCGCGGAGTCGGCGAGAGCTGCCGCTTGGACACCGCGTCCGCGTCCGCGCCCGGGCTGGGCAGCAGCGATGCGATCGGTTCGGGCTCACGCCTGTGCCCGGCATCTGGCGTGACCTGCGAGGCCTCCCATTCCGCATCGGCCCGCTCCATGTCACGCAGCGCCAGCAGCGCAAGCACGCCGCACAGGGCCAGCAATGCCAGCGCGGGCCAGCGCCGCCGCCACGGCGAAGGCGGCACGACCGGCTCGGCTGCCGGCACCCAGGTCCGCACACTGCGCAGCGCGCCACTGCTGTCGAAGATCTCCGGCGGCCGCGCTGCCCGCAACGCGTCGTCATACGCCCGCCGCCGCTCGGCACTACGCAGACGGTTCCAGGCACTGTTGACCCGCGCGGCGAACACCACGTCGTCCTCGCTACGGGTGCGATCCGGATGCAGCCACAGCTGCAACAGGCGGTAATGACCCTTGATGGTGTCGGCGCTGGCCTGGGGATCGACGCCGAGCACCCGGTAGGCATCTGCCTGCGGATGGAACAGGACCTCGCGGGCGTAGAAGCGGGCGGCCTCCAGCACCTGCGCTTCGCTTTCGCCAAACCGCCGCGCCTGTTCGGCAAGGACTTCAGGCGCTGCACCGGCGGCGATGCCCAGCAACTCCTCCATGCCCTCCTGCGGCAGCGGACGCTGCCGCAATACATGCCGTTCGCCAGGCGCCCTCAGCAAGGCCAAGGCCCACTCCAGCGCGCTCCCCATCGCGCCGCCCACTCCTCAGCCCTTGGTCAGCCGCGGCTTGTCGCCGTAGGAGTAGTACGCGTAGGCGCCACCGTAGCCATAGCCGTAGCCATAACCGGCGGCGCGGGCGTCGTACTTGGTCAGCAGTCCACCCAGGAGGCGCGCACGCGCGGCATACAGTCGCTTGAGCGCGGCCTGCGCGGCGCCGATCTTGGTCTTGGCACTGTTGACGACCAGCAGGGTGCCATCAATCGCGTTGGCCAAGATCGGGGCATCGGCCAAGCCCAGTACCGGCGGTCCGTCGATGATCACGTGGTCGTATCGCTCCGTGCCGACCGTCAGCAGCGACACCAGCTTCGAGCCGGACAGCAGCTCCGCCGGGTTGGGCGGCAGGGGCCCGGCAAGGATGACGTGCAGGCGCTCGTCCTCCGTGCGCTGGACGGCTGCGCCGAACGTGCAACCGCCGGCGAGGAGATGGCTGAGCCCCGACTCGGCCTTCAATCCGAGCGTCTTGTGCAGCGATGGTTTGCGCAGGTCCGCATCCACCAGCAGCACGCGCTTGCCGAGTTGGGTGAGGTTGCGCGCCAGCGCCAGGGCGGTGGTCGACTTGCCTTCACCGGGGCCACTGCTGGTGACCAGCAGGCTCTTGGGTACGCCGTGGTCGGTGGCGAACTGCAGCGCGGTGCGTACCGAACGGTAGGCCTCGGAGAACGAGGACTGCAGGTCGGAGGCAACGTCACTCAGGTTGTCCTTGGGGCCAAGCTTGGGAATGATCCCCAGCACCGGCAGCTTGAGCTTCTGTTCGACATCGTCTGGCGTCTTGATGGTGTCGTCGAGGAACTCCAGCAGGAACGCGGCCAGCACGCCCAGCATCGCCCCGAGCAGCAGCCCGATGGCGAGGTTGAGGGTGAGGTTGGGCTTGAAGCGCCAGCGCGGCACTTCCGCTCGATCGATGATGGAGATGTTGTTGGCGCGGACGTCGCCAGCCACGCCGACTTCCTTGAAGCGCTGCAGCAGGCCGTCGTAGAGCTGGCGGTTGGTGTCGACCTCGCGCTTGAGGATGTTGTACTGGATGCTGCGGCCGTCCACGTCCAGGGCCTGGGTACGCAGCGCGGCGATCTGCTGGGTCAGCATCTGCTCCTGCGCGGCGGCGGCATCGTACTCGGCGCGGACGGAGGCACGCACGCCGGCGGTTTCCTTGACAATCTGCCGGTCCAGCTCATCGATCTGGCTCTTGAGCTGCTGCATCTCCGGATAGTCAGGCTTGAAGGTCTGCAGCTTCAGCTGGTACTGCGACTGCAGTTCTCCCTTCTGCTGCTGCAGCACCCGGATGTTGGAGTTGCCGATCATGTCGGCCGGCATCGCCCCCGACGACGCCTGCCGCCAGCGCGCCTGCGCGCGGATGCGCTGGTCCTGCGCCGTGGCCAGCGCGGCGTTGAGCTGGGTCAGGTTCTGCACCGCGAGCGACTGCCCGTTTTCGCCGGTGTTGATCAGGTTTTCCTGCTGGGCGAACTGCACCAGCTTGCGCTCGGAATCCTCCAGCTTGGCCTTGGTGAGCTTCAGCTGGTCTTCCAGATAGGTCTTTGCGTAGGACGAAGCACCGAACCGTCGCTCCAGCCCGGAGGCGATGTAACCCTCCGCAATGGCGTTGGCCGCACGCGCCGAAAATTGCGGCGAAGGGCTGTCGAAATTGATCTTGACAAGCCGGGAGTTGCGCACCGGCTCGATGCTCAGGCTGTTGCCGATCAGTGTGGCGGCGTCGCGCAGCTCGGCTGCCGCATCGCTTGTGGACGCGATTGCCTGCTTGTTTTCTTCCTGCTTGCCCTTCGGCTTCAGCAACGCCAGCATCCGCCCCAGCCAGCCCGGCTCACTGAGCCGGTCCAGCGCAGCCCGGTCCAGCCCCAGTTCGTTCGCCACGCGCTCGGCGAGCGAACGGCTCTTGATCAACTCGTACTGGGTCTGCAGGAACGCCGGATCAAAGCCGCGGTCATCGCCGGGCTGGATGCCGTCCACCTGGACTACCTGGATGCCTTCCTTGTCCAGCTGCAGGAGGGTCGTGGCGCGGTAGATCGGCGTCGCGGTAAGGGTTGCCAGCAACGCGACCGCAACCACCCCGGCCAGCACGCTGGCGATCAGGCGGCGGCGCTTGACCAGGATCCGCCAGTAGGCAAGCAGATCAATTTCGTCGTCATCGTGGCGTTCCTCCTGTGCCTCCAGCACCAGAGCGGTACCGCCGCGATGCAGGTCGACCCCGCCCGCCCTGCCCACCTCGGCGCGCGCCGGCAGGCCTCGTTTGTCGTCGGCCGGCCCCGCCGGCAGGTTTTCGTCAGTCATGCGGGAATCGTCCTTGATCTGTCAGAACCAGCGGAACACGCCGATCGCCGGCACGGCTTCGATGAAGCGGCGGAACGCCGATTTGCTGCCGGACTGCTCCACCACGATGATGTCGTCCCCGTATACCTGCGGGTCGTCGATCATCCCCTTCCGCACCAGGCGCAGGTCGAAGACCGCGGCCTGGCGCTTGCCCTCCACCTGGCGCATCAGCACGATGCCGCCGAGGTCGGCGATCTTGTCGTCCACGCCTTCCGCAAGCGCAATGGCCTGCAGCAGGCTGGTCCTGCCGGTGATGGGATAGATGCCCGGTTTCTTCACCGCCCCCTCCAGCGTAATCCGCTGGCTCGAGTATTCCTTGACGAAGACACTGACCTGGGGGTTCTGCAGGAACCCATCCGCGTATTTCTTCGCCAGCTCCGCTTCCAGTTCGGGGATGGTGCGGCCACCGGCCATCACCCCACCCACCAGCGGCAGCGAAATCTGGCCGTTGGAATTGACCCGCACTTCCTTGTCCAGGTCCTGCACGCCGAACACGCTGATCTGCAGCAAATCCATCGCGCCGATGCGGTAGTCGGTCGCACCCTCGTAGGCGCCCGAGGCTGCTGTGGTGTCGGGCGGCGGCAGCGTGGTTACCGCAGACGCGGCGGCGTCCCGGGGGCCACCGCTGCTGGCGCACGCCGCCAGTAGCAGAACCAGGGTCGATGTCAGCAAGCCACGCATCCAGTTGCGCATGCACGATCCTCCGCGGTTGAACCGGCATTATGCGTGGCAGGCAAGCCTGCGCAACCACACAGAATTCACACGCCGCGAGGTCGGTGCCTCCCGCCCCATTCATGCGATAGGGAAGCGGGTGGGACGCACCAACAAAAAAGCCGGCGCATGGCCGGCTTTTCTTGCTTGGATCTGGTGGGCGGTGCAGGGTTCGAACCTGCGACCCTTGCCGTGTGAAGGCAATGCTCTACCGCTGAGCTAACCGCCCGAAGGAGCCGCGTATTCTACATGAACGCGGCCGGCAGGCAATAGTCTGCGCAGCCCGGCAAACCACGGCCGCGCCGGTACCGGGCAGCATCGCCGAACCCGGCCTGCAACTCGACCGCGCCGGTCACGCCGCCACAGCACCCACGCCGGCTGGGGCCCCGGTCCGCAACGCCGGTGCACCCGGCGAGGCGGCGATACCGTCGTCCTCCGGCACCGACATGAGGTGCACGCCAACGTTCAGCCGCTTGGCCTGCCGCTTGGCGGCGGCGGCCTGCGAAGCCACCTCCTCGGCGGTGGCGAAGCGTCCCGGCGCGGCCGGGGTCACCCCGATGGTCAGCGTTGTCAGCGGGAACGTGGCGTAACGCCCGGCACGGTCCTCCCCTTCCAGCACCCCGCGGGCCAAGTCGGCCGGATCGAACAGGGTATGGCTGGCGGCATTGAACTCAGCCACCATATCGGCGCAGCGACGTTCCCAGTCGTCGCTCTGGAAAAGCACGACGAAATCGTCGCCACCGACATGGCCGACGAAATCCCAACGCGGCTCCGCATGCCGGACCAGCGTATTGGCCACCAGCCGGATCATGCGATCTCCACGGAAATAGCCGTACTGGTCGTTATACGGCTTGAAGTGGTTGAGATCGCAATACGCGGCCATGAACGGCTGGCCGGCGTCGATCAGCCGCGCGATGTGCTCGGCGATGGGAATGTTGCCGGGCAGCAGGGTCAACGGATTGGCGTACCGCGCCGCCTCGATGCGCAGCTCGGTCACCCGCCGGACGAGCGCCTCGCCGGTACCCACGCCGGCATAACGACCGCCCCGGGTGATGATGAAGCCGTCGGCCAGATAGCGCTGGTCCTCGCCCAGCAGGATCTCCGACATCGCATCGATGCTCTGCGAGACATCGGCCATGATCGGAGAGGGATGCATCAGCTGGATGCAGGGCTTGCGGCCGAGCAGTTCGCGCGCGAAAGGCATCGCCATCCGCTCGTTGAAGACGCGGCGGTTGATCAGCCCCTGCGGAAAACCCTCCATGTCGACAACCGGCAGCGCCGGCAGGTGCGGGTGCTGGCGGAACAGCTGCTCGGCTTCGAAATTGCTGGCCTGCTCGTTGATGGACGGCGCCTCGACCAGCAGGTGTGCAGCGGTCACCCTCGGGAATGCGTGGCGCTGCCCGTTGACCGGCCACACCGGCAGCTTTTCGCTGGAGGCCTGCAGGGCCTCCCCGGCCACGGTCTCGGCCACCGCCGGCTGCGGACGACCGAGCAGGAACCCCTGCGCATAGCGGATGCCGAGGTCCTGGATGATCGCCAGGTCCTGGATCCGTTCGACGCCTTCGGCGATCAGGTCGGTCCCCAGGCTGTCCGCCACCTGCACCAGCGCCCGGACGATGCTGAGGCGGCCGGGGCTCTGGGCGATGTCGTGCACCAGGTAACGGTCGATCTTGACGTAGTCGGGGCCCAGCTCGTGCCAGAGCTCGAAGTTGGAGTGGCCGTTACCGAAGTCGTCCAGCGCGATCTGCACGCCGGCCGCGCGCAGGTAGCCCAGCGCATCGGCCAGACGACCGACGTCCTCGACGATGTCGCGCTCGGTGATCTCGATGACGAACCTGCTGAGGTCCTGGCCGGCCGATTGCAGGCTGCACAGGACCTGCTGCGGGCGCAGGTCTCCCTGCAGGATGGCGTGCGCGCTCAGGTTGACCAGCAGCCGCCCGCCACGGATGAAGTCGAAGGCCTGCGCCAGAGTGCTGGCGGCGTGGGTTTCCAGCTCGCCCAGGCGGCCCGTGCGCCGCGCATGGTCGAGCAGGCGCAGAGGCGGCACGTCCGCGTGCGCATGGCGCATCAGGCCCTCATGCGCCACCACCTTGCGGTCTTCCAGCCGGACGATCGGCTGGAACAGGGCGCGCAGGCCGTGGGGCCGCAGGGCGGCGGCAAGCAACGCATCGGACGGATCAGGCAATGGGGCGGCGCACATGCAACAAATGGTGTGAGCAGGCGATGACAGCTTCGTGTCACCGCACGCGCCATCGCCACCATTAGCCCGCGCCGATCAGGTCGCGGTGTCGTACCACTCCAACGCCAGCGCAGCGATGACCTCGTCCGCAAGCGCTGCCACATCGGCCCCCAGCGTATGCAGGTGCAGTTCCGGCGCCTGCGGCGGCTCGTAGGGCGAATCGATGCCGGTGAAGTTGCGCAGCTCGCCGCGGCGCGCCTTGGCGTACAGGCCCTTGACGTCGCGGCGCTCCGCTTCGGCCAGCGGGGTATCGACGAACACCTCAAGGAATTCGCCAGGTTCGAACAGCGAGCGCGCCATCTCGCGTTCGGCGCGGAACGGGCTGATGAAGCTGACCAGCACGATCAGCCCGGCGTCGGTCATCAGCCTGGCCACCTCGGCGACGCGACGGATGTTCTCCACCCGGTCCTCGGCGGTGAACCCGAGGTCCTTGTTGAGGCCGTGGCGGACGTTGTCGCCATCCAGCAGATAGGTGTGCCGACCCTGCGACAGCAGCTTCTTCTCCACCAGGTTGGCGATGGTGGACTTGCCGGCACCGGACAGGCCTGTGAACCAGAGGCAGCGCGGCGTCTGGTGCTTGACCGCGGCGCGCGCGGCCTTGTCCACGTCCAGGTGCTGCCAGTGGATGTTGGCGGCGCGACGCAGCGCGAAGTCCAGCGTGCCGGCCGCAACGGTGGCATTGCTCTGCCGGTCGATCAGGATGAAGGCGCCCAGCGCGCGGTTCTCGGCGTAGGCGCTGAAGGGCACCGGCTGGTCCAGGTGCAAGTTGCAGTAGCCGACCTCGTTCAGGTCGAGGTGCTTGGCGGCCAGCTGGTCCTGGGTATTGACGTCGACCTTGTGCTTGATTTCGGTGACTGATGCGCCGACGGTGCGGCTGCCGATCTGCAGCAGGTACGGCCGCCCCGGCAGCAGCCGCGCATCGCCCATCCACAGCAGGTGGGCGGCGAACTGGTCGGCCACCTCCGGCGGATTGGCGGCGCTGGCGATCACGTCGCCGCGACTGACGTCGATCTCGTCGCGCAGGGTCAGGGTGACCGCCTGCCCTGCACTCGCTTCCGCCAGTTCGCCATCGGCGGTGACGATGGCAGCGATCCGCGAGCGGCGCCCGGACGGCAGCACCACGATGTCGTCGCCCGGCTTGGCCGTGCCTGCCGCGATGGTGCCGGCAAAGCCGCGGAAATCCTGGTTCGGCCGGCACACCCACTGCACCGGCATCCGCAGCGCGGCATCACCCGCGGCGCGCGCAAGCGGTACCGTTTCCAGCAGCTCCAGCAGCGCCGGCCCGCCATACCAGGGCGTGTTAAGCGAGCGCTCGATCATGTTGTCGCCACGCAGCGCGGACAGCGGGATGCAGTCCACGTGGGCGATGCCCAGCTGTGCCGCCAGCGCGCGGTATTCGTCGGCGATGCGATCGAACACGGCCTCGTCGAAGCCGACCAGGTCCATCTTGTTGACTGCCAGCAACACGCGCTCGATCCCCAGCAGCTTCACGATGTAGCTGTGGCGGCGGGTCTGGGTGAGCAGGCCCTTGCGCGCGTCCACCAGCACCACCGCCAAGTCCGCGGTGGACGCGCCGGTGGCCATGTTGCGGGTGTACTGCTCGTGGCCGGGACAGTCGGCGACGATGAACTTGCGGCGCTCGGTATCGAAGAAGCGGTAGGCCACGTCGATGGTGATGCCCTGCTCGCGCTCGGCGGCCAGGCCGTCGACCAGCAGGGCGAAATCGATTTCGTCGCCCTGGGTCCCGTGCCTGCGGCTGTCGGCTTCCAGCGCGCTGACCTGGTCATCCAGCAGCAGCCGGGTGTCGTGCAGCAGCCGGCCGATCAGGGTGCTCTTGCCGTCGTCCACGCTGCCGCAGGTGATGAAGCGCAGCAGGTCCTTGGTTTCATGCTGCCGCAGGTAGGCGGCGACCTGTGCATCCGCGTCGTCCATGCGCATCAGAAGTAGCCCTCCTGCTTCTTCTTCTCCATCGAGGCGGTCGGATCGTGGTCGATCACCCGGCCTTGCCGTTCCGACGTGGTGGCCACCAGCATTTCGGCGATGATCTTCTCCAGCGTATCGGCCCCGGATTCGATGGCGCCGGTCAGCGGGTAGCAGCCGAGGGTACGGAAACGCACCTGCCGCATGGCCGGCACTTCGCCCTCGCGCAGCGGCAGGCGCTCGTCATCGACCATGATCAGGGCGCCATCGCGTTCCACCACGGGACGCTCGGCGGCGAAATACAGCGACGGCACCGGGATCTTCTCGCGGTAGATGTAGAGCCAGATGTCCAGTTCGGTCCAGTTGGACAGCGGGAACGCACGCACCGACTCGCCCCTGTGGATGCGCGCGTTGTAGAGATTCCACAGCTCCGGGCGCTGGTTCTTAGGGTCCCAGCGGTGCTGCGCGTTGCGGAAGCTGAAGATGCGCTCCTTGGCGCGCGACTTTTCCTCGTCGCGGCGGGCACCGCCGATGGCGGCATCGAAGCCGAACCGGTCCAGCGCCTGCTTCAGCGCCTGCGTCTTCATCACGTCGGTGTGCACGGTGGCGCCGTGGCTGACCGGACCGATGCCCTGTGCCAGCCCGTCGGGATTGGTGTGCACGTGCAGGGTGACGCCGGTCTCGGCGGCGCGGCGGTCGCGGAAGTCGATCATTTCGCGGAACTTCCACGTGGTGTCCACGTGCAGCAGCGGGATCGGCGGACGCGCGGGATGGAACGCCTTCAGCAGCAGATGCAGCAGCACCGAACTGTCCTTGCCCACGGAGTACAGCAGCACCGGATTGCGGAACCCGGCGGCGACTTCGCGGAGGATGTGGATGCTTTCGGCTTCCAGCCGGTCGAGGTGGGACAGGGCTGCGTTCAAGGCTGCGGTGCTGCGTCAACGAAGGCGCACAGCGTATCAGCTGGCCTTGCTGTCCCGAAGCCGCGCGACATGCGCAGGCGGCATGAAGGCATCGCTGCGCGCTTGCTGCCAGAACTCGCGGAACACCGCGTGTTCGGGCAGGCGCCCGCCGAGCAGTTCGCCAGGCTGGAGGTAGCGGTACAGCGCCGACAGCGAGCGCACCTCCACCGGCGAGACGCGGCGCAGGATGTGTTCCGGGCCCAGCTGGTCCGGGTGCTGCAGCCCGGCCGCGCAAAGCAGGTCACGCAGCGCGCGCAGGGTATTGGCGTGGAAGGTGGCCACGCGCACAGACTTGTCGGCCACGTCCAGCTGCTTCCAGCGCGCCGGATCCTGGGTAGCGATGCCGGTGGGGCAGCGGTTGGTATGGCAGCTCAGTGACTGGATGCAGCCCAGCGCGAACATGTAGCCGCGGGCGGCATTGCACCAGTCCGCACCCATCGCCAGCGCGCGGGCGATGTCGAAGGCGCTGACGATCTTGCCTGCTGCGCCGATTTTTATCCGGTCGCGCAGACCCAGCCCGACCAGGGTGTTGTGCACAAGCATCAGGCCTTCGTGCATCGGGACGCCGACGTGATCGACGAACTCCGCCGGTGCCGCGCCGGTGCCACCCTCGGCACCATCGACGACGATGAAGTCCGGCAGCAGTTCCGGATTGGCCTCGGCCTGCTCCTGCATCGCCTTGGCGATCCCGAACCATTCCCACGGATGCCCGATCGCCAGCTTGAAGCCCACCGGTTTCCCGTCCGACAGCTTGCGCAGCCGTGCCACGAACTGCAGCAGCCCCAGCGGCGTGGAAAAGGCCGAATGCGCGGCCGGGGACACGCAGTCCTGCCCCATCGGCACGCCGCGGGTGGCGGCAATCTCCGCGCTGAGCTTGGCCGCCGGCAACATGCCGCCGTGGCCGGGCTTGGCGCCCTGCGAGAGCTTCACCTCGATCATCTTCACCTGCGGGTCGACGGCCTGCGCCGCGAACCGCTCCTCGCTGAAGCTGCCGTCGTCGTTGCGGCATCCGAAGTAGCCGGAACCCAGTTCCCACACCAGGTCGCCGCCGCCCTCGCGGTGGTAGGGGGAAATCGAGCCCTCGCCGGTATCGTGGTAGAACCCGCCGCGCTTCGCGCCGGCGTTGAGCGCATGGATGGCAGCGGCGGACAGCGCGCCGAAGCTCATCGCCGAAATGTTGAACACGCTGGCGCTGTACGGGCGGGCGCGACCCGCGCCTATGACGATGCGGAAGTCATGGTCCGGGATCGCCGTGGGCGCCAGCGAATGGTTGATCCATTCGTAGTCGAGGCCGTACACGTCCTGCAGCGTGCCGAACGGACGCACGTCGTTGACGTGCTTGGCGCGCTGGTAGACCAGCGCGCGCTGCTCGCGCGAAAACGGCACCTCGGCGGTGTCGGACTGGATGAAGTACTGGCGCATTTCCGGGCCGATGGTTTCCAGCCCGTAGCGGAAGTGCGCCAGCAGCGGATAGTTGCGGCGCAGCGTGCTCTTGCGTTGCAGCAGATCGGCGGTGCCGAGCGCCGCCAACGCGCCGAATCCCGCCACGCCCCACCACCAGTGCGGATCAGTGGTGGCCAGCAGCAGTGCCAGCAGGGCCAGGACAATGCTGGCCAGGTAGGCGGAGTATCGGATCACGGCGCTCCTTCGTCGTCAGGCTGGTGCCCGGAGTCGGGGTCGAACCGACATGGCCTTGCGGCCGAGGGATTTTAAGTCCCTTGCGTTTACCAGTTTCGCCATCCGGGCGGCACGGCAAAGCTTACGCGATCGTGCGGGCGGCTTCGTCGCCGCTGGTCCGGCCTATTCCAGTTGCGACTGCGCAAAGGCCGCGTCCAGCGCTTCCATCGCGTCCAGCGGCTTGGCCTGCGCGGCCTTTTCGTAGGCAGCAGCGGCAGCATCCTCGTTGCGGCGTTCGTCCAGCAACAGCAGCACGTTGCCGTGCTCGATATGGGCGATCGGCGAGGCGGGCGTCAGCTTCAGCGCTTCCCTGATGTGCTTTTCCGCCTCGGAGGCCTTGGCGCCGTAAGTCAGGCCGCCGATCATCGCGCCAATCTTGCCGATGATCTCGGCGTGGTACAGCGCCAGCGCGGTGTGTGCCTCGGCGTGCCTGGGCGCCAGCTCCAGCGCGGCGTCCAGCGAGGCGCGCACCTTGCCGGCGATGCCCTGTTTCAGCGCCTTGGCGATCGACAGGCCCTGGCTGTACCGACCCAGCGCGAACGCATGGCGGTAGTGGCTGTTGGCCTCGCCCGGCAGCGCCTTGATCGCCGCCTCCGCCAGCGCAGCCGCGCGCTCGAAGCGCTTCAGCTTCTCGTCCTCGTCATCGACCAGGTAAGTGGCGTGGATGCCGATGGCCTTCGCCGCCACCGAGGCGCCCACCGGCCCCAGCGCTTCGCCGGCCTCGAACGCGGCCTTGAAGTCGCCGCGATGGAAGGCTCGCCACGCTTCCTGCAGCGCCGTGGCGAGGGCGTCGGCATCGAGCTTCGGCGCGGCCTTGCCGGCCGCCTTCAGCAGCGCCGCGGCGCGCTTGGCATCGGGAAACGGCTCGCAGTCGCCGGCATGGAGCTTCGGCCAGGCCTTCTTCAGCGCGTCGCCGGCATGGGTAAAGCCCTTGGCGTCGAATGGAAATGCAGCCCAGGCGGAAGCGGCGGATTTCTTGCTGGCCATGCGCGATGCCCTGGTTGAGGTCCGGCGGCCAGCATCCCGCCAGCCGCGGGTCCTGACAAGGGGGCGATAGTGTGTTTGCTCGACCGCGCCGGCCCAGCCTGCGCACATCCGCCGCCCCGGAACACGCCATGCCAGCACGCCGGAAGCCCCCTTCCCGCCGCGCCCCAGCGGTGTTCTTCACGCCGACGCCGCGCCATCTGTGGCTGGCCGCGCTGGGCCTGCTGGCGACCGTGCGTCGGCTGTTGCCAACGACCGGCGCGCATCGCGGCAGGCCGCGCAAGTAGCGCGGCCCCGCGCCACCGCGCTCAGTCGAGGTAGGCGCTGGTCAGGGTGTTGAGGTGCACGCGCTCCGCGTCGCGCAGGAACGGCGCGATCAACATCATCACCTGCACGATTCCGTCGCGGATCGAGGCCTGTTCGTCCTTGTCGCCGCGCGCCGCCGCGTAGTTCATCCAGAAAGTGGCGATCACCAGCACGTTGGTGGCGGCCGCGTCCAGCTCGACGGCGGAAGCGCGCATCACGCCCGCCTGGACCAGCCCGCGCATCACCGTGTGGGCCTGCTCGTCGGCGCGTTTGAGGATTCGGGCGAAACGCAGGCGCAGGCGGCGGTTGCGACTGAGGATGTCGACCAGGTCGCGGTAGAGGAAGCGGTAATCCCAGATGCACTCGAACACCAGGTGCAGCTGCAGCCACACGTCTTCCAGTCCCGGCAACCGCCCTTCCGGCGCCGACAACGCTGCATCCATCCGCACTTCGTAGCCGGCGAACAGCTGCTCGATGATGTCGTCCTTGTTGCGGAAGTGGTAGTACAGGTTGCCCGGGCTGATCTCCAGCTCGTCGGCGATGTGGTTGGTGGTGACGTTCGGCTCGCCCTGCGCATTGAACATCGAGAGGGACGCATCGAGGATGCGCTGGCGGGTCTGCCTTGCCATGCCGGACTCCGTCAGGCGGTGAGCTTGCGGACCAGGTCCACGTAGTGCTGCATCGCCTGTTCCTGCGCGGTGCCCTTGAGCTTGGCCCAGGCCTCGTACTTGGCGGTGCCCACGAAGTCGAAGAAGCCGGGCTTGGGTCCGCTGACGTCGCCTTCCGAGCCCTGCTTGTAGAGGGCATACAGGCGCAGCAGCGTGTCGTTGTCGGGACGCTCGGTCAGCGCATGCACGTCCTTGGCGGCTTGCTCGAACAGGGCTTTCAGGTCGGCCATCGCGTATCCCCTAGCGTGAGGCGGCCATCTGACCATGCGTCCCGGCACCGGTCAATACGGCGGGGAATTGTCGCGCGCGCGCAGCTCTGGCAACGTAGCAGGCCGCGGGCGCGCAACGCGCCGGGCAAGCCTGAGGGGATGCGCAATGGCTTATTTCGTGACCGGCGGCACCGGGTTCATCGGCCGTTTCCTGATCGACAACCTGCTCAAGCGCAAGGGCACGATCCACGTGCTGGTGCGCAAGGATTCGATGAAGAAGTTCGAGGCGCTGGCGAAGCAGCGCGGCTGGGACCGCAAGCGCGTGCTGCCGGTGGCCGGCGAGATGACCGCGCCGAAATGCGGGCTGTCCGCCGCACAGCTGCGCGCGCTGTCCGGCAAGGTAAAGCACTTCTTCCATCTGGCCGCGATCTACGACATGGCCGCCAAACCGGACGCCCTGCATGCGGCCAACATCGACGGCACCCGCAACGCGCTGGACCTGGCCGTGGCGATCGACGCCGGGTGTTTCCACCACACCAGTTCGATCGCCGCCGCAGGCATGTACCCCGGCGTGTTCCGCGAAGACATGTTCGAGGAGGCCGAAGGACTGGACGATCCCTACCTGCGCACCAAGCACGACTCGGAAGGCCTGGTGCGCGCGGAGAAGCGGATCAGGTGGCGGATCTACCGTCCCGGCATGGTGGTCGGCCATTCGAAGACCGGCGAGATCGACAAGATCGACGGCCCCTACTACTTCTTCACCTTTCTCAAGAAGCTGCGGCAGGCGCTGCCGCCGTGGATGCCGACGCTGGGCATCGAAGGCGGCCGGGTCAACATCGTGCCGGTGGATTTCGTCGCCGACGCGATGGACCACATCGCCCACAAGCCGCGCCTGGATGGCCACTGCTTCCACCTGACCGACCCGGAGCCGCTGCGCGTCGGAGAGGCGATGAACACCTTCGCCCGCGCCGGCCACGCACCGGAGATGACCATGCGCATCGACGCACGCATGTTCGCCTTCCTGCCCGGCAGCGTGCGCATGGCGGTGGGCAGCCTGCCGCCGGTGCGGCGCTTTGTCGGCATGCTGCTGCGCGACTTCAAGATCCCGAAGGAAACCCTGAAGTTCATCACCTACCCCACCCGCTTCGACAACCGCGAGGCCGAACGCGCGCTCAAGGGCAGCGGGATCGCGGTGCCGCGGCTGGAGGACTACGCCTGGCGGCTGTGGGATTACTGGGAGCGCCACCTCGACCCCGACCTGTTCATCGACCGCAGCCTCAAGGGCAAGGTCCGCAACAAGGTGGTGGTGATCACCGGGGGTTCGTCCGGGATTGGTTTGGCCACTGCCGAGAAGGTGGCGGCGGCCGGCGCGGTCACGGTGATCGTGGCACGCGGCGAGGAAGAGCTGTTCAAGGCGCGCGATGCGATGAAGGCCGCCGGCGGCAAGGTATTCGCCTACACCGCCGACCTGTCGGACATGGCCGACTGTGACCGGCTGGTGGCGACGATCCTGCAGGAACACGGCCAGGTGGACGTGCTGGTCAACAACGCCGGGCGTTCGATCCGGCGTTCGATCGAGGCCAGCTACGACCGCTTCCACGATTTCGAGCGGACCATGCAGCTAAACTACTTCGGCAGCATCCGCCTGATCATGGGCTTCATGCCGTCGATGACCCACCGCCGCAAGGGCCACATCATCAACATCAGTTCGATCGGGGTGCTGGCCAGTTCGCCGCGCTTCGCCGCCTACGTCGCCAGCAAGGCCGCGCTGGATGCGTTCAGCCGCTGCGCGCAGGGCGAACTGTCCGGCAAGGGGATCAGCTTCACCACCATCAACATGCCGCTGGTGAAGACCCCGATGATCGCGCCGACCAAGATGTACGACAGCGTGCCCACCCTGACCTCGGAGGAAGCGGCCGACTTGGTGGTGAAGGGCATCATCGAGCGCCCCAGCCGGATCGCCACGCGCCTGGGCATCTTCGCGGCACTGGTCAACGCGGTGGCGCCGAAGGCCTACGAGGCGGTGATGAGCACCGCCTTCGAGCTGTTCCCGGATTCGGCCGCAGCCAAGGGCGACAAACAGGCGCTGCGCGACCAGACGCCCAGCCAGGAACAGATCGCCTTCGCCTCCCTGATGCGCGGCGTGCATTGGTAGGTAGGCGACCGAACCCGAGCCTCTCAAGCGTTGCCGCTCGTGGGGCACCCGCTTCTGGACACACGCCGTGGATACGGCATGCAGGACCTTCGGCGACATCCCGGTCGCCGATGGTCTCCGGATGCAGGCACACCGCGAGGGGCAACGCGCCCTGTCAGCGTTTCGCTGCAGCCGCCGCCTTCGCCCGCGCCGCGGCATCCTTCTGGTACTCGGCCATGTGCGGCAACTCGCGCAGCACCTTCGAGTGCGGGTCGAGGGTGAAGCTTTCGCCCGCGGCAAGCGTTATCCGGCCGCGCCCATCCGTCATCGGCACCTCCACGACGCGATCGCCCGCGCGCACCTGCACCGGCATCGGGAACGGCTTGTCGCCTTCGGTCTTCCAGCGCAGCTCGAGGCCACCGGGGTCGCGGGTGGCGACCAGCTCCGGCAGCTTCACCGAACGCAGGTAGACATCGAAGAACCAGCCGTAGTCCTTGCCGGTGATCCGGTTCACCAGCGCGACATAGTCCGAAGTCGAGGCGTAGCGCGGGCGGAAGTTGCCCGGCTTCGGCGCATCGGTGCTGTAGACCAGTTCGCGGGTGGCGCGGAAGAAGGCCTCGTCGCCAACCAGGCCGCGCAGGGTGTGCAGCATCAGTGCACCCTTGTAGTAGACGTCGTTGCCGGGCCCGCGGTCGGCGCTGGAGACATCCTTCTCCACCATGCTGCGGCCAGCGACCACAGGATGACGCAGCATCAGGGTGGCGCGCATCTTCATCAGTGCTGCCATGTATTCCATGTCGCCGCGCAGCCACTGCAGGTACAGCGGCTGCATGTAGGTCCCGTAGCCTTCGTGCAGCCAGAAGTCGTCCCAGTCGACGTTGGTCAGCTGGTTGCCGAACCACTCGTGGGCGAACTCGTGCTGCAGCAGCCAGTCGTAGCCGGTCTCCGCCTTTTTGTAGTCGTTGCCGTAGGCATTGATGGTCTGGTGCTCCATGCCCAGGTGCGGGGTTTCGACCACGCCCATCTTCTCGTCGGCGAACGGATACGGACCGATCACTTCCTCGAAAAAATCCAGCATCGGCGCGAACTCGGCGAACAGGCCCTCGGCCTTGGCCTTGTTGCCTTTCAGGTACCAGAAGCGCAGCGGGATGGTGTTGCCGAAGCGCGAGGTGTAGTCGGCCCGCAGCAGTTCGTAAGGACCGATGTTCAGGGCGATCGCATAGGTGTCGGGAAGCTTTGCGCGCCAGTGGTAGGTGCGCCAGCCATCGCGTTCGTCCATGCCCTCGGCGATCCCGTTGCCCGCCGCCACCAGGGGACTTGGCACGGTGATGTGCTGCACCACCTCCAGCGGCTTGCCCATCGGATGGTCGATGCAGGGCCACAGCAGGTCGCAGCCCTCGCCCTGCACTGCCGTGGCGATCCACGGCTCGCCGGTCGGGGCCTTGGCCCAGACGATGCCGCCATCCCACGGCGCCTTCTTCGCCTCGTGTGGCTGGCCGCCGTAGCGGATGCGCAGTTCCGCCTGCCCGCCCGCCGCCAGCGGCCGTGGCAGGTCCACCTGCATCCGCCCTTCGGGGTTGCGCCAGCGCGCGGCATCCACGGGCATGCCGTCGACCTCGACGCGTTCGATGGCGTAGTTGCGGTCCAGGTCCACCACCAGCCGCTGCACCTGTTGCGAGACCCGCAGGCGCAGGGTGGCATCGCCTTCCAGTCGTTTCTTCGCGGGATCAACGCGGAAAGACAGCTCGGCCTTTTCGATGACCGTGGCCAGCTGTTCGGGAGTGCGCGGCAGGCCGGTCGCCGCGGTGGTCGGCGTCAATCCCGGCTGCTGGGCAAGCGCGGCTACCGGCGCGAGGGCCGCGGCCAGAGCCAGGACGAGGACGGAACCATGGGCGTGGGCAGGCATTTGGAGCCTCCGGTGGGCGATCACCTAACATCGCACGGCGTGCCCCGCGGCGGGCCTGTCGTTGGTCATGCCGGGGCGAAACTGAATCCCTGCTGGCGCCCCCTTCGTCGAGGGGAAAACCTCAGCTTCGATTCATCGCGCAAACCGTTAACTGCAAGTGAGGGCGGCGAATGGTTCGCGCGCCGCGGAGAAAAGAAGCTATGAACCGCATCCCCAAGTCGCACACCCTGACCGCCGCCCTGCTGGGCCTCGCGCTCACCGCGGGCGCCGTGCTGCCTGCCGCTGCCCAGGACGGCAATGACCGCCGGGCTGAGCGCCAGGAGCGCCGCCTGCAGAAGGCCCGCGGCAACGCGAACGCGCCGGAACCCGCGGCAGCGGCGGAAACCCGCAGCGATCCGCCACGACGCTTCGAACGCGTCGAACGTCCCTCCCCCGCCCCCCGCAGCAGCGACGCGGAGCGCCGCGAGAACTGGGGTGAACTGGCCCGCCAGCAGCGCGAGCGGCAGGCCGCGCAGGATTCGCGCGGCCCGTGGCAGCAGCGCGAACGCGTACAGCCGCGTGCGCCCGAGCCGCGCATCGCCGAACAGCGCGAACTGCACCGCCCGCAGGCGGACGAGCGCCAGCTGGAACAGCGGCAGCGTCTTGCCGAGCAGCGTGATCGCCGGCGGGAATCCGAGGACCGGCAGCGCGAGCAGGCGGCCGCCAGCAGCCCGCAGGCGCGGGTCATCGCCGAAGCGCGGGAGCGCGAAGCCAGCCGCGATCGGCGTGACGATCGCAACGACCGCCGTGACTGGCGCGATGGCGACCGCGATGGCCGCGTGTCGCGCGATCAGCAGCGTCACCGGATCGAGGAACAGCGTCGCCAGCAGGCGCAGTGGCTGCGGGACGACGATCGTCGTCGCAGCGAGCATGACCGCCATCGCCACCAGCTGGAGCGCCAGCGCCGCAACGCGCAATACCGCTACCAGCAGGACTACTGGCGGCGCTGGCTGGCCGCACAGGCCCGCTGGAACCAGCAGCGCTTCGACTACGACCGCGACCCGTTCTTCTCCACCCCGTACAACTACCGCTACAGCTATGGCGGACGCTGGTACAGCACCAACAGCTACGGTGCCCAGATCCTGCGCGAGGCGGTGCGCGATGGCTACCGTGAAGGCTGGTATGCCGGACAGGCCGATCGCATGGACCGCTGGCAGTTCGACTACCGCAACAACTACGGCTGGCTGGACGGCAGCTACGGCTACGCTGGCCGCTATGTCAGCCAGAGCGACTACCGATGGTACTTCCGCCAGGGCTTCGAACGCGGCTACCGCGATGGCTACTACGGGCGCAGCCAGTACGGCCGTTACGACAATGGCAGCGCGATGATCCTGCCGGCCATCCTCGGCATGATCCTGTCCTTCAACATCGACTGATCCGCCCCTGTCGCGCACCACCCGACGCCCGGCCTCGCGCCGGGCGTCCTGTTTGCGCGCGGTGGCAACGGCGGCAGCCCGCGGACGACCTCAGCGCAGCTGGCTGTCCTTGCTGCCGCGACGGTTGTAGCCGGCAAAGGCCGCATCTTCGGCATCCTGCGCCTGCTGACAAGCCAGGCACAGGCGCACCCCGGGCACGGCCTTGCGACGGCCTTCCGGGATTGGCGCATCGCATTCCTCGCAGCGCTCCAGGGACGCTCCACTGGGCAGCCGGCTGCGCGCCCTCGCGATGCCGTCCTTCACGGTCGCGTCGATCTGCTCCTGTACCGCGCCATCGCCTGCCCAACCGGTGGCCATGCCTGCCTCCTTCCCGCACCCTTGTTGCCATCGAATCCCGACGATACACCGCTCCCGCTGGCGCGGCGGGAACAGCTCGCTCACACTTGCCACTGCGGCGCAGGGGGAATGATGGGCGAACACGGCAACCGACAGGCTCGGGACGGACTGGACGCGGCCACGCGTCTGGGCGATCTGTAACGTCGCACCTATCGCCTGCGCACGCTGGGGATGGGGCTGGGCCTGCTGCCTGTGGCGATGGTGCTGCAGGAACGCCACGCGGGCATCGCTGCCTGGGCATGGGCCTTCTTCTGCGGCCTGGTCTGGCCGCACCTGGCCTACAGGCTTGCCGCGCGCAGCCGCGATGCCTACCGCACCGAGCTGCAGAACCTGGTGATCGACTCGGCGCTGGCCGCCTCGCTGGTACCGCTGATGCACTTCAGCCTGCTGCCCTCGGTCATGCTGGTATCGGTGACCACCGCCGACAAGATCAGCAGCGGCGTGCGCGGACTGTGGCGGCGCTCGCTGCTGCCGATGCTGGCGGCGCTGCTGGTATCGGGTCTGCTGAACGGATTTGGGGTGGATGTCAGCACCAGCATGAACACCCTGCTGGCCTGCCTGCCGATCATGGTCATCCACACGCTGGCAGTCAGTGCCAGCAGCTACCAGCTGGTGCGCAGGGTACAGGCGCAGAACCTGCAGCTGGACAAATTGAGCCGCTTCGACAGTCTGACCGGGTTGGGCAGCCGCGCGCACTGGGAGGCCATGGCCTCCGGCCTGCTGCAGCCGGCCGGGCGGCCCGCGACCCTGATGCTGGTCGACGTGGACCGCTTCAAGGACACCAACGACCGCCACGGCCACGCCGTCGGCGACGATCTGCTGCGGGCGATCGCTTCCTGCATCCAGTCGGTGCTGCCGGCTGACGGCCACGCCGGCCGACTCGGTGGCGACGAATTCGTGGTGGCGCTGCCGCTACCCCCCGTCGACGCCGCGCGCATCGCCGAGAGCCTGCTGGCGCAGGTGCAGGCGCTGGAGTTCCCGCGCGCGCCCGGCCTGCGGGGCTCCATCAGCATCGGGCTGGCGGCTCCGCCCGCCGGCACCTGCGACCTGCGCGCATGGCTGGAAGCCGCCGATCGTGCGCTATACCTGGCGAAAGCCAACGGGCGTGGCCGCCTGCAGGTGTTCGCTGCCGGGCCGGGCGCTGCCTGACCCAGCCAGTGGGCGCGACACGCCCGCGCAGGAGAGCCGGAAACGGCGCTAAAGTGGCGCACCCCCCGTCAGGAACCCGCCATGCGCCGTCTCGCCGCTTCCGCCCTGCTGTTGATCTGCGCCACTCCGGTGTTCGCCGCGCTCAAGCCTGGCGCAGTGGCGCCGACCTTCACCGCGCCTGCCTATATGGCCGGCCAGCCGTACACCTTCGACCTGAAGGCCTCGCTGGCGAAGGGCCCGGTGGTGCTGTACTTCTTCCCGGCCGCGTTCACCCCGGGCTGCAACGCCGAAGCCGCAGCCTTCTCGCAGGCGATCGACAAATTCAAGGCGCAGGGCGCCAGCGTGGTGGGCGTGACCGCGGGCAATACCGAGCGCCTCGCCGAGTTTTCGAAGGACACGGAAAAATGCGCCGGCAAGTTCCCGGTGGCGGCCGATGAGGGCGCCAGGATCGCCAAGTCCTACGACGCCACCATGACGATGAAGCCGGACCTGTCCAGCCGTACGTCCTATGTCATCGGCAAGGACGGCAAGGTTGTCTTCGCCTTCGACTCGATGAACCCGAACCTGCACGTCAGGGAAACGCTGGCGGCGCTGGCGACGATGAAGACGAAGCGCGCCGGCAAGTAAGCGGATTGATGCAGCGCGGCGGCGGCCGCGCTGGCTTGCCTCAGGGTGTCGGGCGCACCAGCTTTTCGTGCAGTTCGCCAGTGAGCATGGTCGCGGCCGAGCCGTACCAGCTGTGGTAGTCGGCCACCATTTCGCCCTGCTGGATCACCGGATCGGTGGCGACCAGCGCTTTCGCTTCATCGATGTCGTCGGTGGCGAACACGAACAGGCCGCGCCAGTCGCCGGCGGCATCGCCGAACGGCCCCGCCAGCGCAAGCTTGCCCGCCTTCGCCAGCCGCTGGATGTTGGCCATGTGGCCGGCGAACATCGCCTTGCGCGCGTCAGCGTCCTTCACCGGCGTGGGCCCGGTACGCAGGATCACCAGCACGTAGCGGCGCATGCCGCGTTCGTCGGCGCCGGTGCGCTGCGCAAGCGCCGCGTCGTAGGCAAGAGCCGGTGGCGTGGCGTCTTGCGCGGCGGGTTCGGCCGCCCATGCGGCGCCGAAGGCACCGGTGGCGGCGAGCATCAGGGCAAGGAAACGGCGCATCGTGCGGCTCCTGTCGCGGGATTCTGCATCAAGGATCGAGGGACAGTGCATCGCGTTGCGTCCTGCCCAGCACCAGCGGCTCGCGCAACGGCAGGCCATCTGTGTCGAACAGCAACCTGTTGCGGCGACCGCGCAGGCGCGCCGAAAGCACGCCTGCGACTATGCGCAAAGTACCGGCCAGCCGGGCCAGGGGTGGCGAGGCGACCGGCACGGTTGCCGAGCCGGCATTGACCGCGATATGCCCACGCGGCCCGAATGCGCCCTCGATGACATCCGCTGGCTCCGCGATGGCGGATACAGGCACCCCGAGGTAATACAGCTTGGGATCGCGCGGGACGTTGCCCAGTGGCGTGCGGCAGCAGCTGGCGTACCAGCGCAGCAGCCCGCGCGGCCCCAGCGACATGCATGCCATTTTCTCGAAGCCGCGGGTGATCTGCAGCCCGTCCGGCGCCATCGCCAGGATGTCGGAGCCGCCGGCGACGTCCAGCAACCCGGCGCCACCCAGCCAGCGCGCAAACGCCCGACAGTCGCGGCAGTAGCAGCTCGCGCGCGCATGCACGCGGCGCGGATCGATCCGCCCCTCCACCGGGCCGCAGCGGCACGCCAGCTTCATTCCGCGCCATTCCCCGGGGATTTACCGGAGGCACAATAACGGAAACGGGCGGTCCCTGGGGCCCGCCCGTTCGGTGCTGCAGCCGGGTCGGCGCTTACCAGATCTGCACGCGCTTCTCCGGCGCCAGGTACATGGCGTCGCCCTGCTTCACCTCGAACGCCTTGTACCAGCCGTCCAGGTTGCGCAGCGGGCCGTTGGCGCGGTACATGCCGGGCGAATGCGGATCGGTCTTGAGCTGGCGCAGCAGCGTTTCGTCGCGGTACTTGCTCTTCCACACCTGCGCCCAGGCCAGATAGAAGCGCTGATCGCCGGTCAGGCCGTCGATCACCGGCGCCGGCTTGCCGCCCAGGCTCAGCTGGTAGGCCGTGTAGGCCATCGACACGCCGCCCAGGTCGCCGATGTTCTCGCCCATGGTCAGCCCGCCGTTGACGCACTGTCCTTCCAGCGGGCAATAGGCGTCGTACTGCGCGCCCAGTGCCTTGGTCAGCTGTTCGAAACGGGCGCGGTCCTCGTCGGTCCACCAGTTGCGCTGGATGCCGTCGGCATCCGACTTGCTGCCCTGGTCATCGAAGCCGTGGCCCATCTCGTGGCCGATCACGGCACCGATGCCCCCGTAGTTCACCGCGGCATCGGCGTGCACATCGAAGAACGGCGGCTGCAGGATCGCCGCCGGGAACACGATCTCGTTGAATGCCGAGTTGTAGTAGGCATTCACCGTCTGCGGGGTCATGCCCCACTCCTCGCGGTCGGTCTTCTGGCCGACGCGACGGTTCTGGTCGGCGCGGTTGAACTCGCGCATCGCCACCGCGTTGCCCAGCAGGTCGTCGGCCTTGATGGTGACGCTGGAATAGTCCTTCCACTTCGACGGGTAACCGATCTTCGGGCGGAAGCTGGCCAGCTTGCGGTAGGCCTCGGCCTTGGTCGCCTCCCCCATCCAGCCGATCTGCTCGATGTTGCTGCGCAGCGCGGTGCGCAGGTTCTCGACCAGCTGGTCCATCGCCGCCTTGGCTTCCGGCTTGAAGTAGCGCGCCACGTACAGCTCACCAAGTGCTTCGCCGAGGCCGCCGCGGCCACCGACCAGCGCCAGCGCCCGCTTCCAGTCCTCGCGCTGGGCCTTCTGCCCGCCCAGCACCTTGCCGTTGAACTCGAACGAAGCAGCATCGATCTCGCTGCTCAGGAGGTCGGCGTTGCCGTCGACAGCGTGGAACGCAAGATAGTCGCGCCAGGTGGCCAGCGGGGTGGCGTTGACGATGTCGATCACCGGCTGGATCACGTCCGGGGTGGTGATGTTGAGTTTGTCGGGCTGCGGCATGCCCTGCGCGCGCAACTGCGCGGCCCAGTCGTAGCCGGGGAACTTCTGCTGCAGCTCGGCATAGGTGAACTGGTTGTAGGTCTTGTCGCGGTCGCGCAGCTTGACCCGCTCCCACTGCGGCTTGGCCAGCGCGGTTTCAAGCGCCAGCACCGCTTCGGCACGCGCCTTCGCATCGGCGCCGCTGACGCCGGCAAAGCCCAGCATGCGCTGGATGTGCGCCAGGTAGGCCTCGCGGATCTTGACGAAGCGCGCGTCCTGGTTGAGGTAGTAGTCGCGGTCCGGCAGGCCCAGCCCGCCCACGCCCAGGCCCACCTGGTACTGGTTCGGGTCCTTGCGGTCGATGCCCACGCCCATGCCGAACGGCGCGCTGCTGCCGTCGATGCCGGCGTTGCCGAAGGCGGCAATCAGCTTGTCCTTCGAATCGATCTTCGCGATCCGGTCCAGCACCGGCTGCAGTGGCTTGATCCCGGCGGAATCGCGGCCGGCGCGGTCCATGAAGCTGGCGTAGAAATCGCGCAGCTTGCGGCCATTGCTGCCGGCGGCGAGATTCTTGCTGGCCAGCAGCTCGTCCATCAGCGCGCGGGTCTGCTCCTCGGCACGGTCGCGCAGCTGGTTGAACGAGCCGTAGTTGGTCTCGTAATCCTTGAGCACGTAGGTGTCGATCCACTGGCCGCTGGCGTAGCGGTTGAAGTCATCGCCCGGCTTGACCGTCAGGTCGCGCGCGGTGAGGTCGACACCGAAGCTGCCCAGCTGGGCCTTGCCGGAGGGCGCGGCGGCGGTGGCGGTGGAGACGGCGACAGTAAGGGCGCCGGCGATGCCGAGGCCGAGCAGGGAACGCTTCATGCGGGAGGTCTGGTGACGGAAGGAAACCCGAGAGTAGCCTGCATTCCCATCCGGCCGCGCGTGACTTTGGTTGGCCCGCGCGTGCGCTGCTTCGCGGTTGCGCGGCGGGATCAGACCACCGCGGTCACCACGATCTCCACCTTCCAGTCCGGATTGGCCAGCCTGGCTTCCACGGTGGCACGGGCCGGGGCCCGGCCCGGGGCCACCCACGCGTCCCACGCCCGGTTCATGCCGGCAAAATCGGCGATGTCGGCAAGGAAGATCTGCGCACGCAGGATCCGGGTCTTGTCGCTGCCGGCCTGCGCCAGCAGCGCATCGATGGCCTCCAGCACCTCGCGGGTCTGGGTTTCGATGTCGGCACCCGCGGTCTCCGGGACCTGCCCAGCCAGATAGGCGATGCCGCCGTGGATGCAGGCTTCGGACATGCGGGGGCCGGCGTCGATGCGTTCGATCATGGGGAATTCTTCCGATGCGGGGCACGCACCATCACCCAGCGCCGCGATGCGCGCAAGCCCCGCGGCGCGCACCCTCAGCCCTCGGCCTCCTCATCCGCGCCGCGCAGGTCGTCGGGGTCGAAGTCGTAATCGAGCAGGTCGCCCGGCACGCAGTCCAGCGCCGCGCACAACCGCGCCAGGGTACGGAAGCGGATGCCCTTGACCTTGCCACTGCGGAACAGCGACATCTGCGTTTCGCTGATGCCCACCGTGGCCGCCAGCTCGCGGGCGGTCATGCCGCGCCGGGCCAGCATCAGGTCCAGCGTGATCCGGACCGGCATCAGACGATCTCGTCCAGTTCGGCCTGGAGCGCGCGGGCGCTGTCGACCACCCGCGCCAGCAGCACCAGCGCCGCGCCGACCACGCCCAGCACGATCCCGGACAGGTCGAAATAGGCCACCCCGCCCTGCCCGCCCTGGATCAGGCGCGTCAGGTTGGTGATGGCGAACACGCTGAGCAGCGCGCCCACCAGCACGCCCACGCCGATGTGGCGGATCGCCCGCGCCACCGCTGCGTGAAACAGGCGGCCGGCGGCCAGGTCCCCCAGCGCCCGCTGCACCGCCCAAAGCGCCCACAGATAGCCCAGACCGGGCGACAGCCGGACCAGCATCAGCAGGGCCGTGCTGCCGCCGCCGGCGCCAGCCTCGCGCGTCCACGGCAGGGTGCTGGCGCCCAGGCCCAGCAGCAGCGCCAGCCCGGCAAAGACCAGCAGGGTGGCGGCGCGCAGCCAGCGGCACTGGTGGCGGAAGCGTTCGGGAAGCGCCATCGGCGGACTCTCGGCAGGCGGAGGAACTTTAAGCTTGACTTAAATCTTCTCCCATGTAAAAACTTTATGCGAGAGTTAAATTACGGGAGCACGACAACCATGTCATCCGCCATCGAAACCCGCGGCCTGAGCCGCCGCTTCGGAGACCGCCTGGCGGTCGACCGCATCGATATGCACGTGCCGGAGCGCAGCATCTACGGCTTCCTCGGCCGCAATGGCGCCGGCAAGACGACCACCATCCGCCTGCTGCTGGGACTGTTGCGCCCGGATGCCGGCCAGGCGCGGATCGCCGGCATCGACGTGGCGCGCAATCGCATGGCGGCCGCGCGCAAGGTCGGGGCGCTGCTGGAGGCGCAAGGCTTCCACCCGCATCTGAATGGACGCGAGAACCTGGACCTGAGCCGGCGGCTGCTGGGCCTGCCCGCGACCGAGGTCGAGCGCGTGCTGGAGGTGGTGGAAATGACGCCGCACGCGCGCCGGCGGGTCGGCGACTATTCGCTGGGCATGCGCCAGCGGCTGGGGCTGGCGCGGGCGATGCTGGGCGCACCGCCGGTGCTGGTACTGGACGAGCCCACCAACGGGCTGGATCCGGAAGGCATCGCCGACATGCGCCGGTTCCTGCGCGCGCTGCCGGAGCGGGCCAACGCGACCGTGCTGCTATCCAGCCACCTGCTGGGCGAGATCGAACAGACCGCCACCCACGTCGGCATCCTCAGCCAGGGCCGACTGGTGCTGGAAGGTGCGCTGGCCGACCTGAAGGCCGGGCTGGCCGCCGCGGTGGAAGTGGGCACGGATGCACCGGAGCGGGCCATGGCCATCGCCAGCGCCCATGGCTTCGAGGTCGAGCGCGCCGACGAGGCCGTGGTGGTGTACATCGCCGCGGACGAGGAGCCGCGCGACGCCACCGCCGCACTGAACCGCGCGCTGTGCGCGGCCGGCGTCCGGGTGCATGCACTGGCCCCGCGCCAGTGCAGCCTGGAAACCCTGTACCGCAACGCCGCCCAGCCGGCCTTGGCCTGAGGAGAATTCCGATGTCCACCCATACCTGTGTGTTCGCTCCCCCGCGCCTGCGCACCGCGCTGGCGGTCGAGGCCTACAAGCTCCGCCGGTCGCTGGCGCTGCTGCTTGCCGCGATTGCGCCGCTGCTGATCGCGGTTTTCATGTTCTTCAACCTCACCCGCTTCGACAAACCCGGCTCCTGGGCAATGGCGCTGCAGTCTTCCGCCGCGATCTGGGCGTTCTTCATGCTGCCGATGTGCACCACCGCGCTGACCGCGCTGATGGCGCAGGCCGAGCATGGTCCGCGCACCTGGGAGCACCTGCGTGCCCTGCCGGTGCCGCGCTGGCATCTGTACGCCGCCAAGGCCATCTGCGCGCTGGCCATGGTGGTGCTGATGAGCCTGCTGCTGGCGGTGCTGGCGCCGCTGGCCGTGCTGGCGGCCGGCTGGGCCAAGCCGGCCGCGGCGGTCGCCGATGCGCCCGATTTCGCCGCCTACCTGCTGCTGCTCGGGCGCATCTTCCTGGCCGCATGGCTGATGGTGGCGGTGCAGCTGTGGATGGCACTGCGCCATGCCAGCTTCGTGCCGGCATTGGCGCTGGGCATCGGCGGCACCTTCTTCGCCGTAGTCGCCACCTCGGCCAAGGTCGGCGTGCTGATGCCCTGGCAGACGCCTGTCAACCAGCTGGCCAGCGACCCCTCGCGCGCGGCCTTGGCGCTGGCAGTGGGTTTCTTCGGCGGCTGCGCCGCTTTCACGCTGATGCTGTGGCGGATGAGCCGCCGCGAGATGCCGGCCTGAGCCTGCCGCTTGTCCGCGCTGGCGCTCAGCGATGCGCCAGCGCGAAGTCCAGCGCCGCGCGCACCGCCGCCGCTTGGGCGTCGTTGCACTGCTGCGGGTTGGCGCGGGGGCTGTCGGGATAGACCTCGGTGGTGGTGACGAAGCGCGCGTCGGTGATGCCGGCGCACAGCCCGAGCGCGCGGCAGTCGTACTCGATCACGCCCGGCGCCACCACGGGGGAGCCGATGATGGTGCCGTCCGGGTCGGCCGGCGCGATGTGGGTCACCTTCGCCACCTCGGCGTTGATCGCCTGCTGGAAGGCCGGCTCCGGGCGGGCGCTGTCGGCGCACAGGTAGAAGCCGTCGGGGATCGTGCCGGGCTCGAACGGCTTGCCATCGCGCGCGGCCAGCGACGGGCGGAATTCGGTTTCGTCGCTGTCGGTGGTTTCGTGCAGGTCGATGTGCACCAGCACGCGATCGCCAAGCGAACGCAGCAGCGCCCACAGCGCGGCCGATTCGGTGGCCGGGCTGTCGGCACGGAAGTTGCGGTTGGGATCCAGCGCCTGTGCGTTCCAGCGGTGGATGCGCTCGTACGCCCACGGGCTGACGCAGGGCGCGACCAGCAAGTTGGCGCGGCCTGCATACCCGGCCGCGTGGCGCTCCGCGAACTGCAGCGCGCCGTGCACGCCGCTGGTCTCGTAGCCGTGCACCCCGCCGGTCACCACCGCCACCGGCAGTGCTTCGTCCCAGTTGCGGCTGCGCATCGCGAACAGCGGATAGCGGCCATCGGCGCCGCAGTCCACCTCGCCGTACTGCGCGACGTCGAAGCGGCTACGCAGCGCATCGATCCGGCCCAGCACCTCGTCGGCATAGCTGCGCTTCTTCGCCTGCAGCGCGCGCCACTGCGCTTTTTCCGCATCGCCCCAGGGCTGGCCCGGGGTGCCGATCGTGTATGCGTCCATCGCGTCTTCCCTGCAATCGAATCGATCCGCATTTTCGCACCTCGCGAGGGGCCGCGGCCGCGACTTCAATTCCGCTTCACGCACGCGCCATCGCCGGTTCGCGCCTGGATCCCATCTTGGGGGGCCTCCCTGCCACCGAGCACCCCATGTGGAATGCCAGCGAATTCGATTTCGACCTGATCGTGGTCGGCGCCAGTTTCGCCGGCGCTGCCTGCGCCATTGCCGCCGCCAGGCGCGGGCTGCGCGTCTGCGTGCTGGAACGCAAGCGCGACCCCGGCGACAAGCTGCGCACCACCGGCATCATCGTGAAGGAAGCGGCGGAACGCACGCTGTTGCAACGGATCCCGGCGTCGCTGACGCGCCGCACCGAAGCGGTGCGCCTGTACGCGCCCAGCCTGAAGCAGGTGGCGCTGGCCGCGCCCGGCTGCTACTTCCTGACCACCGACACGCCGGCGGTGATGCGCTGGCTGGCCGGGCAGCTGCGCGAACACGGCGCCGAGTTGCGACTGGGCTGTGCGTTCACCGATGCGGCGCGCATCGACGGCGGCTGGCAGGTGCAGGGCGTGGGCCGCAGCCGCTATCTGGTCGGCGCCGACGGGGCGCGTTCGCGGGTGGCGCGGCGCTGCGGACTGGGGGAGGTGCGGCAGTTCCTCTACGGGATCGAGTACGAGTTTCCGGGTGCGAAGCTGGCCGATCCCGAGGCCCTGCACTGCTTCATCAGCAAGCGCTATGCGCCCGGCTACATCGGCTGGCTGGCGCAGAACCCACGCGGCGTGCAGGCGGGCCTGGCACTGCGCCACGATCCCGCCAACGCGCGGGTACCGGACATCGACGGCTTCCTGCTGCGGGTGGGCATCGCCGGCGGCCTGCCGCGCCACCTGCGGGCCGGCCATACCCGCGCGGGGCTGATTCCCTGCAGCGGGCCGGTGGACTGCATCGCCCGCGACGGCGCCATGCTTGTCGGCGACGCGGCCGGGATCGTCTCGCCGGTCACGGCCGGTGGGATCCATTCGGCATGGGAGCATGGCGACGCGGTCGGCGCCGCCATCGCCGCGCACCTGCGCGATGGCGGCCCACCGCCGGAAGAGGTGGCCATCGATGCGGCGCCGCGCTTCCGCGCCAAGCGCGCGTTGCGCTGGATGTACGACCGCCTCCAGTTCGACTGGCCGTTCGACCTGCTGCTGCATTCACCGCCGTTGCGCTGGGTGGCCGAACAGGTGTACTTCCACAGGCGCGGCGCCGGCTGAGCGCGCAAGCACCGCTCAGCCGCTGCAATCGCCACAACACAGCGAAGCTAGCTGCTCCACTTCGGCGGGCGGATAGCCCGCCTGCGCCAGCACCGACGCCAGTTGGTCGCCGCTCATCCACACCGTGGCGCGCAACGCGCCATCGGCGGGGTCGCGGTCCACGATCGCTGCCGGATCAACCTCGTGCAGCGCATCGTCGATCACCGCCATGTCCGGCGCATCCGCCGCCAGCCGGATCCTGAATTCCATGGGCATCTCCAACGCGCGCCACCACGGCGCCATCGGGGCATCCTGCGCCGCGCCGGCCTGCCCCGCCCTGACGGAGGTCAAGCCACTACATCCGCTTACAACATCCGCTTCAGCGTGTCGTCGCGACGGAAGGCGTGGTGCCAGATCGCCGCCAGCACGTGCAGGCCGATCACCCAGTAGAACGCTTCGCCGATGGTGCCGTGCAGGTCTTCCAGCGTGTGCGCCAGCGCTTCGTTCTCGGGCAGCAGCGCCGGCAGCGCCAGCCCGGTGAACGGGATCATCACCGCCTTGCCATCGCTCCATGCGGTGGCCATGCCCAGCAACGGCATGACGATGAAGAACGCATACAGCGCCAGGTGGATCAGCTTCGATGCCAGCGCGCTGAAGCGGTCCAGCGGCGGCGTCACCGGCGGCGCCGGGTTGCGCACGCGACCGGCCAGCCGCCACCACACCAGCAGGAACACCGCGATGCCGACCCAGAAATGCCCCTGCACCATCGCCGCGCGCCCGTCGCTGCCGCGCGGGAACAGGCCGCGCTGCTCGATCAGCAGGTAAGCGGCAAGGATCAGCAGCGCCATCAGCCAATGCAGGCGGCGCAGGACGGGGGCGTAACGCGGGCGGGCGATGGCGTTCATGGCGCGGCTCCTGCAGTGATGACCGGACTATGCGCCGGTCGGGCATGGAAGTCTTGACTTCGATCAATTACGCCCATCGCCCGGCGCGGCTGAGGTAGCCCCTAGCAGCGCGGCCAGATCCTCGTCCTTTTCGCGCCACAGGCCGTTCATCCACTGCTGGAAGCGCACCCGGAACTCGCGATCGCCCTGGTAATCGCCCCCAACCAATTCGGTCGGGATCGGCCGCTGCCGCACCTGCACCCGCACCTCGGGCACGCGGTCGGCCAGCAGGTCTACCAGCGAAGGCCGCCCGGCCGGATAGGCGATGGAGACATCCAGGATCGCGTGCAGGCCCTCGCCCATCGCGTCCAGCACGAACGCCACCCCGCCGGACTTCGGCTTGAGCAGGTGGCGGTATGGCGAGCCCTGCTTGGCATGCTTGTCGTCGGTGAAGCGGGTGCCTTCGACGAAATTCATGATCGCCACCGGAATCGCCCGGAACTTGTCGCAGGCACGGCGGGTGGCTTCGATGTCGCGCCCGGCCAGCGCCGGGTTTTTCGCCACCTGCCGCGGCGTGTAGCGGCCCATGAACGGGAAATCCAGCGCCCACCATGCCAGTCCCAGCAACGGCACCCAGAACAACTGGCGCTTGAGGAAGAAACGCAGCAGCGGGATGCGCCGGTTGAACACCTTCTGCAGCACCAGGATGTCGACCCAGCTCTGGTGATTCGCAAGCACCAGATAGTGGCCATCGAGCTGCAGGTCGGCGTCGCCACGCAGGCTCAGCCGGGTACGGGTGAAGGTATCCCACAGCCAGTTGTTGAAGCCGATCCAGCTTGCCGCAAGTCCGGTCAGCAGCGGATTGCAGGCGGCGCGCAGGCGCGGCAGCGGCAGCACCACCTTCAGCAGCGCGATAGCGAGCAGCGGGATGACGTGCAGCACGGTGCTGGCGGCGATCAGCAGGAACAGCAGCGCAAGACGGAACGGCAGCATCGGTGGGCAAGGCGACGGAACCAGCGCTCATTGTCGCGGAAAACCAGGCGATATTTCAGCCCGCCGGTATCATGCGCGCATGTCCACGCCGAACGCGCCGCGCTATGCCGGCCCCCTGCTCACGCGCGCCACGGGCGACGCACTGACCGCCGCGCATGCGGCCGGCCACGCCACCTGGCGGGGGTCGCTGGACCTGGGGCGCAGCCACGGCGAGGCGCAACTGGGCGCCGAACACTGGCATTGGCAGGACATCGCCTACCCCTACCCCGGCAAGCTCAAGGACCGCACCCTGTACTGGTGGGACGGCGATGCATTCGCACCGGTGTCGCGCTACGCCGGCAAGCTGATCAAGCTGGTGCCGACCGACTGGCAGGTGCCGACATTCGAGATCGACGGCATCAAGATGCTGCCCACCTTGAAGGAATCGCCGCTGGACGACGCGCGCCGCAAGGTGGCACTGGTGCAGCCTGCGGGCAAGACCGTGCTGGATACCTGCGGCGGGCTGGGCTATTTCGCCGCCTGCTGCCTCGACGCCGGGGTGGCGCGCCTGCAGTCGTTCGAGAAGAACGAGGACGTGCTGTGGCTGCGCACCATCAACCCGTGGTCGCCCGATCCCGAGGCAAGCGGCGGGCGCCTGCAGCTGGCCCATGCCGACGTATCGCAGGCCATCACGACGCTGCCTGACGCGGCGTTCGATGCCGTCCTGCACGACCCTCCGCGCTTCGGCATCGCCGGCGAACTCTATTCGCTGGCGTTCTACCAACAGCTGGCGCGGGTGCTGCGCAAGGGCGGGCGCCTGTTCCACTACACCGGCAGCCCCAACAAACTGACCAGCGGGCGCGACGTGCCGCGCGAAGTGGCAAAGCGCCTGGAAACCGCCGGCCTCAAGGCGGAACTCGCGCTGGACGGCGTGCTGGCGGTCCGGCGCTGACGCATCGGCACCGTTCACGGCGTAGGCAGGACGTCACCCTGCCCGCCGGCACTGCCGGGGCTGCACCGGCCCGGCTGGAATAGGCATCCGCCTCCCACGCCCTGATCCCATGCGCGCACGCCATATCGTCCTGTCGTTTGCCCTCGCCTTGACCGGAGGCACCGCCGGCGCCGCCAGCCCCGTCCGCGTGAATCCCGCCGACCTGCATCTGGACAGCCTGCGCCCGGCGACGATGACCTATCTCGTCTACATGCGCGGCGGCGCCGGCAGCGGCATCAAGCGCACAATGCTGGCCACCAGCGAGGTCAGGCGCGAACGGCACGCCGGCCAGGACGCTTGGGTGATCGAGCAGCACTGGGAGGACGAGAGCGGCACGGTCCACACCGCCCGCACCGTGCACGCAGCGAAGGATGCGGCAACACTCTCGCAGACCAGCAGCTGGACGCGCCCGGACCGCCGCCTGAGTACCGTCGTCGAACCGGCAAGCGGACGCGGCAGCATCGAAGGTGACCTGCCCGAGGCCTCGCGCAAGGCCATGGAAGCGGGTTTCGCCGCGATGCGGGGCGGCTGGTGGATGAACTGGCATTCCGACCTCACCCTGCTGCCGCTGCTGCCCTATGAAAAGGGCGGCACGCTGCGCATCCGCCTGTTCGACGTCGGCATGGCCGCACCGATGGACGTGGACTACACGGTGCTGGGCGAACGCACGCTGACGGGCGCCGATGGCCGGCGCCACGACTGCTGGCTGGTGGAAACCGAAAGCGGCAAGCCCGGCAGCGGCAATTTCCAGCGCTTCTGGATCGACAGGGCCAGCCGCGTGGTGGTGAAGGAAGAGGACGTGTTCAACGGCATGTACCGCTCGAAGGTGCTGCTGGACGTGCCGGCCACCATCGAATTCCCGCTGCCCCCGGAAGCCGCCGCGAAGGGCTAGGTCCTCGTCGCTGGCCTTCAGGCGCGGCGCTCGACGCGGATCACCGCCGGATCGTCGGGATGCTCCAGCAGCAGCCGGCGCACCCTGTCCTGCCAGACCGAACCGAACGCCGCTCGCTCCTCGCTGGTGGCATCGGCGGCCAGCGCGCGCACCATGAGCTCGCGCAGCTGAGGCGCTGGCGGGATGCTGGAAAGATCCATCGACAGATGGACGGTGTCGCCAGTGTCGGCACGCCGGAAGCTGGCGATGCTGCTGCGGTCGCCACCGCCGTAGCGCAACAGGTTGTGGCGGGCATACTGCCCGCCGATGCCATGGAAGCCGTTGTTGGCAGCGGCGCCGGTGATGAGGGTGAATACCTGCGCGATGACCCCGGTGGTGCCCTCCACTTCCGCCGCCCCCATGGTCACCACCACGCCGCCGCGTTCCGGCACCGCGTCCGGATACAGCGCGCGCAGACCGGTGCGTGCCATCAGGTAGGCGCCGGCCACCGTGGGGCAGGAATGCCCGGCCAGCCGTACCGCATCGGGGTAGCCGTACTCGATCAGACCGTCGTCCGCCGCCCCCAGCAGTTCGGCCAGCGGGTCGCGCACGAGCAGCCGCGGCGCGTGCGAATAGAAAGCGGGCAGGTGCATCGACAGCCTCTCCTGTGATTACTCTTCCGGCAGGCCGGTGACCCCGAAATCGATCACCACGCCGGCCTGGTCGCGCTGGCGGTATGCCACCGTGACATGTTCGCCGAAACGCTGGCCGATCTGGCCCAGCAGCGGGATCGGATCATGATCGTTGATGAAGCGCATGGTTTCGCCGTTGCGCAGTGCACCCAGCGCGCCGAAGATCGCCGAATGGCGGAAGCGGCGGGCGATGCCGCGCGCATCGAACACATGGACGTTGGGCTCGGGATCGAGATGCATCGACATGGGAATGACTCCTGTTTGCAATGAACAGGGCCATGCTACGCCGCGCCCCAGGCATCGCCTTGACCTGTGTCAGGCGATGCGGAGAGCGGCAGGACGGATCCCGATCCCCGCACCTGCGAGAGCAGACGACGTCCGGTTCAGGGCTTGCAGTCGGCTGCGCTGCGCACGCAGCGGTTGCCGTACACGCACCAGGAATGGCCAGCCGCGCACTGGTCGGAATTCGCCGCCGAGGTACGGCACAAGCCGCTGACCGGTTCGCAGGTGTAGCCGGAGGCGGCACAGTCGTTGCTGGCACCGGCACTGCTGGCGCTGCGCGTGGGCGTCTCGCAATAGGCATGCACCAGGCTGCCGCCCTTGCTGGTCCAGGCGGCAAGCGTGGTCCGCAGGCTGCCGTTTTCTTCGCGCAACTGCTGGTTCCTGGCGCGTTCCTGTTCGTACTGGGTCTTGTAGTCGATCTCGATCGATGCGGCGACCCGCGGTGCCACCATTGGCCGCAGCACCGGTGCGGTCTGGGCGGCCACCGGCGGCGACAGGCCAGGCAGGGCACACAGGGACAGGATGAGGGCGGCGATCAGTCTGCGCATCGGTATTCCCCGGTGAGCGCACCTGGCGTGCGCAGCGCGAGCATAGCGCCGCGCAGCGGTCATGCGTCGGTGCAGGCCAGCGCGAGCCGGGCCACCCGCGCGAGCCCCTGCTCCCGTTCCTCAGGCGGCATGCTGGCGCCGTTGTCGAGATGGTCGCTGACGGCCAGTATCGCCAGCGCGGCGAACCCTTCGCGCATCGCCAGGCCATACAGCCCTGCCGTCTCCATCTCCACGCCGTGGATGCGGTGCCGGCGCAGATGCGCCAGCAGCTGCGGGTCGCCGTCATAGAAGCAGTCGGTGCTGAAAACATGCGCCAACCGAGCCTGGATGCCCTGCGCGCCGGCGGCGTCCACCGCGGCGCGCAGCAGCCCGAAATCCGCGCAGGTGGACAGGTCATGGCCGCCGAACTGCATCCGGTTGAAGCGTGAATCGGTGCTGCCCGACTGCGCCAGCAGCACGTCGCCGACGGCCACCTCGCCAACTCCGCCGCAGGTGCCGACGCGGATGATCCGGCGCACGCCATAACTGCGCACCAGTTCGGTCACGTAGATCGCGGTGGACGGAATGCCCATGCCGCCCCCCATCACCGTCACCGGCCTGCCCTGCCATTGGCCGGTATAGCCCAGCATGTTGCGGCGCGCGTTCACCTGCACCGGGGCCTCGAGCAGTTCCTGCGCGAGGAAGCGCGCCCGTAGCGGATCACCCGGCAGCAGGACCGTGTCGGCGATCGCGCCGACGCCAGCTTCGATATGCGTTGTACTCATGGATCAGTCCGTCAGGAAGCAGCGGCCCGCCGCCAGCGGCGGCAGGCCCAGATGGGTGGCGATGCCCTGGCCGAGGTCGGCAAAGCTGGCGCGCCGGCCCAGCGCGCGCGGCGCCAGTCCGGGACCGAACGCCAGCAGCGGCACGCGTTCGCGGGTGTGGTCGCTGCCCGGCCAGCTGGGGTCGCAGCCGTGGTCGGCGCTGAGCACCAGCAGATCGCCGGGGCGAAGCGCCGCCAGCAGCTCCGGCAGGCGCGCATCGAAATGCTCCAGCGCCGCGGCATAGCCGAGGGCATCGCGCCGGTGGCCGTAGACGCTGTCGAAATCGACGAAATTGGTAGCGACCAGATCGCCCTCGCCCGCCTGCGCCAATGCCGCGAGCGTGGCATCGAGCAGCGCATCGTGGCCGCTCGCCAGCAGCGCCCGGCTCACGCCCCGTGCGGCGAAGATGTCGCTGATCTTGCCGACCGCATGGACCTGCCCACCCTGCGCGCAGACCGCATCCAGCAGGGTCGGCCGCGGCGGCGGCAGCGCGTAGTCGTGGCGGTTGCCGGTACGCCGGAAGTCGTCGGGGCCGTGACCGATGAACGGCCGCGCGATCACCCGGCCGATGTTGTACGGCGCCAGCAACGCGCGCGCGATCCGGCAGACCTGGTACAGGCGCTCCAGCCCGAACGCCTCCTCGTGTGCGGCGATCTGGAAGACCGAATCGGCCGAGGTATAGACGATGGGTTTGCCGCTGGCGATATGCGCCTCCCCCTGTCGCGCGATGATGTCCGTGCCCGACGCATGGCAGTTGCCCAGCACCCCGGGCAGCCCGGCGTCTTCGACCAGCGCCTGCAGCAGCGCCGCCGGGAAGCTGTCCTGCGCCGCCTCGAACAGGCCGAACGGCTCGTGCAGCGTCACCCCGGCGCTTTCCCAGTGGCCGGACGGCGTGTCCTTGCCGCGGGCGCGTTCGTCCATGCAGCCCCACAGCGCCTGCGCGGCTGGCATGTCCTCGAAGCCGGGGGCGGTGCGCCCGCTGGCCAGCGCATGCGCCTGCGGCAGGCCGAGCCGGGTCAGATTCGGAATGCGCAAAGATCCGCGCGGCGCGTGCCCGCAGGCGTCGGCGATATGGCCGAAGGTATCGGCGCCGGCATCGCCATAGTCGGCCGCATCCACGGCGCCGCCGATCCCCAGCGAATCCAGCACCAGCCAGATGGCGCGGGCCACGGTTCAGCCGTCCAGCTCGGCCAGCAGCGCATCGAACAGCGCGCTGGCGCCAATGCGGAAGCGCGCCGGTGTCACCCAGTCCGCACCCAGCCGCGCCTGCGCCAGCGACAGGTAGACCCGCGCATCGGCCAGCGTGCGGATGCCGCCCGCCGCCTTGAAGCCGCAGCGTCCACCGCGCGCGGCGATCGCATCCAGCATCACCGCCGCCGCCTCGGGCGTGGCGTTCACCGGCACCTTGCCGCTGGAGGTCTTGAGGAAGTCCACCCCGGCATCCAGCCCCAATTCGCAGGCCTGCCGGATCAATGCCGGCGTGCCCAGCTCGCCGGTCTCGAGGATCAGCTTGAGCGCGATGTCCGGCCCGCAGGCGCCGCGACAGGCCTCCACGCCGGCGCGCGCGCTCGCCACGTCGCCCGCCTGCAGTGCGCGCCAGGGCAGCACCAGGTCGATCTCGTCGGCGCCGGCGGCAATTGCGCGGCGTGTTTCCCGCGAGATCCGCTGCGGGTCGTCGGCACCCTCGGGGAAGTTCACCACCGTCGCCACCTTCACCGCCGTGCCCGCCAGCGCCTCGCGGGCGGTGGTGATGTGCTCGGGATAGATGCAGACCGCCGCCGGCAGCCCGTGCGCGCTGCGTGCGGCCGCGCACAGCGTGCGGATGCGTGCGGGCGTGTCGTCCTCGCCCAGAGTGGTCAGGTCTAGCAGGCCGAGCACGCGCGCGGCAGGAAACGGTTCGGTGGAAGACATGGCGGGCCCGGTTGCGGATCTTCGCCAGTCTAGGCCGCGCGCTCCGGCCGGGCCTTGATCTGCAGCAAGTTCGCGGCCCGCAGGCGCGACCTGTAGGATTTGGATTACAGTCCGCCGCCCGCCTCAGATGCGCTCTCCATGACCCCAGGCCTGCCCCCGCTATCGCAAGTCCTGGACCTGCTGCCAGATGCGGTCTGCATCGTGGACGAACGCGGCCACCTGCTGTTCGTCAACGCCGCCTTCGAGCGCCTGCTCGGCCACGCCGCCGATGCGGTGCACGGCCGCCTGCTGTTCGACTTCATCCACCCGGACGACCGCGACGCCACCGAGCGACAGGCGCGCGCGCTGATGGCCGGCGGCGGCGAGCGCCATTTCCGCAATCGCTACCTGCACCGGCAGGGCCACGCCGTGGACCTGCTGTGGTCGGCGCACTGGCTGCCCGAACAGCGCCTGCGCATCGGCGTGGCGCGCGAGATCGGCGAACTGCGGCGCGCCGAACGCGAGCTGGAACACCACGCCAACCACGACCCGCTGACCGGACTGGCCAACCGCCGCCGGCTGGAGCAGGCGCTACGCAACGCCTTGGGCGATGCGGCTGAAAGCGGGGGCCAGGTATCGCTGCTTTTCCTCGACCTGACCGGCTTCAAGCAGGTCAACGACCGCGGCGGCCACGAGGCCGGCGACCGCGTCCTGTGCGAGGTGGCAAGGCGGCTGCAGCAGGGCGTGCGCCAGGTCGATCTGGTCGCGCGTGTCGGCGGTGACGAATTCGTGGTGCTGCTGCCCGGCTGCGACGCCGAACATGCCCGCGGCATGGCACAGCAACTGTGCCAGCAACTGCGCGTGCCGTGCACGCTGGGCGATGGCCCGCTGCGGATGCACGCCAGCATCGGCATCGCCACCTTCCCGGCCGACGCCCAGACCCCGGAAGCGCTGCTCGCGCACGCGGACAAGGCGATGTACGCCAGCCGCGTTTGCCGCTGAGGCGCTGAGGCGCTGAGGCGCTGCCTGCGTCAGCGGATATTGGAGACGGAGTTCTTGGCGGTATCGTGCCTGGTCCTGAGCACCCCGCCCTGCACGCTGAACACCAGCTCGACCTTCACCTTCGGCGGCGCAGCCCGCACTTGCGTCTTCAAGGTGTCCTTCAACCCGCTGCCGGCGCGCTCGGCGACCACTACCAGCAGGTAGTCGCCGTCGGCCAGCGGCTGGGTGATGTCGAAGGCACCAGCCGAAGCACGCCGGCTGGGCAGCGGCGCAGGCGCAGACTCCTCCGGCACCGGCTTTGCGGCAGGTGCCGCCATGCGCCCGCTGGCGGCGTAGGAGGCAGCTGCGGCCCCGCCACCCTGCCCCGCCAGCGATGACACGGCCGCCGAAACGATGCTGCCGCCCGGTAGCGCGCCGCCCAGCAATGCCTGCCGTCCCGCCGGATCCAGCGGCGACATCCGCAGCGCGCCCAGGTCCGCACGCACGCCGTCGCCCCCCGGCAACGCGATGAAGCAGGCTTCGCCGCCGCAGCCGATGTCGATCTTCAACGTCGCGCCCTGCGCCAGCGCGCTGCCGGCGGCGTGCAGCCCGGCGTTGACCTTCTCACCGAACGTCGCGCCCTGGGTCTGCCTGGCCACCGTCACGTTCATCGAAATGCGATTCGGCATCGAACCGTTGATGCCATTGATGCCACTTGCCGCGCTGGCGGGCAATGCCAGCGCCAGCGCCACTACGCCGATCGGAAGGAACGCCTTCATGTCGCCACCCGGGTCTGCCTGACTGTGGGCGAGACTACGCGCGCACCGGCGGCAGGCGTCAAGCACCGTTCGTCGCTGGCCGGTCCCGGATTGGGGGGCCGTTCACCTGTCCGGGGGATTCACAACGACCATGCGGCCACGCCGCAGGAGCGCGCGATGCCCAGGATCGAACGGCCCTTCTTCCCCATCATCTACGTCCGCGGCTATGCGATGACGCGCGACGAGATCGTACAGACCACCTCGACGCCCTACATGGGATTCGAGGCAGGTTCCACCAAGATCCGCCAGGCGCAGGACGGTAGCATCGTCAAGTTCGTGTTCGAGTCGCCGCTGGTGCGGTTGATGAAGGACTACGGCTATCGCGACGTCTATGCCGCCGGCGCGGAACAGGCCGACAAGCTGCCAGCGCGCAGCGTCGTCATCCACCGCTATTACGACGAGGCCGACCCCGCCTTCGGCGCCGGCAAGGCACTCTCCATTCCCGAAGCGGCGGCGGCGCTCGGCCGCCGAGTCGCGCAGCTGCGCGACAGCGTCTGCGGCAACGACGCGGCAGCGCGCAAGGCGTTCCGCGTGTATCTGGTCGCACACTCGATGGGCGGACTGATCTGCCGCTGCCTGCTGCAGAACCCGGACGTCGCCAGCGCCGACGTACGGGCGCTGGTGGACAAGGTGTTCACCTACGCCACACCGCACAACGGCATCGAACTGGGCGGCATCAACGTGCCCAGCTTCCTGTCGATGAACGACATGAACAATTTCAGCCGCCCGGTGATGGCCAAGTACCTGAAGGTGCCCAAGGACAGGGTCAACACGCTGGGCGACTCGGGGTTTCCGCCCGAACGCTTCTTCTGCCTCGTCGGCACCAACAGCCGCGACTACGCGGTGGCGCACGGCCTTTCCTCGCTGGCCGTCGGGCAGATGAGCGATGGGCTGGTGCGGATCGAGAACGCCTACGTGGCCGGCGCCCCGCGTGCGTTCGTGCATCGCAGCCACAGCGGCTATTTCGGCATCGTCAATTCCGAAGAGGGCTACCAGAACCTCGCACGCTTCCTGTTCGGCGACCTGTGCGCCACCGGCAGGCTGGATATCGAAGCGCTGCCCTTCCCGCCCGAGATCGAGCGCGCGCGCAAGGCCGGCAAGAAAATCGAATCGTCGTACTACATCGAAGCCACGGTGGCCCCGCGCGGCGCCTACACCTACGACCTGACCGCGCGCACCAAGGGCCAGGAGAGCGCGGTGCGGCGGCAATATTCGGAGTTGTTCGACAACGACGGCAATCTGATCCGCAACGCCCGCGCGCCCACCCTGTTCTCGGTGTTTCTCGACACCTCGAAGATCACCGCCGGCAGCGAGGTGGCGTTCTCGATCGAGCTGGCGGTGTCGAACGCCGGCTACGAGGTCGACGGCGCGCTGTTCCTGAAACAGCACATCCCGGGCGAATACCTGTTCCGCAACACGCTGGTGCTGTTCGCCAAGCAGGACGAAAGCGGCGAGTGGAAGCTGCGCTATGTCTGGGCCGACGAGCATTGGGCCACCGGGCCCAAGACCGAGGCCGAGGTGCTGGCCCTCGGCAAGAAGGCCATCGGCATCGCGCAGCAGGCGCCCTCCGCATTCTCGATCCCGATGACGTCGCCGAAAGGGTTCCGCGCGGCGCTGCAGATCGCGCTGTCGGCCTGGACGTGAAGGCGCGCGTCGATGCCGCGCTCAGACGTGGAGCGCGGTCAGCGATGCGTGCAGGTGGGCGGTTTCCAGCATGTGGCGAAGCCGCGCCTCGACCACCCGCAGGTCGCCCAGCTGCTGCGGCGCATACAGGGTGTAGATCGGCCGGTTGCGTTGGCCCTCGGCGGGCTCCTTCCGGCTCACGCCGATATCACCCGTTCCGCTGGCCTGCGACCACAACCGGCGCAATGCGTGTGGCCCGATGCTTTCGTCCTTCCCGAGCGTGAAGGTGAACATTGCGATCTGATGGCTTGACATGCGGACACTCCTTGCGGTTCTGGAGTATGCGCTTTCCGGCAGGCCCGGCCCGGCGCATCTTCACGCAGGATTTCCGGCCACGCATGGCGGTCCCTGCCACATTGGAGTAGGATGGCGCAAGGCCCCCGCGCCATCGCGCGTTCGTCCGACGCCAGCGCGTCGCGCGTCTCGCTCCCTTCCACACGTCCTGCAATGCTTGCGGGGCGGCTTTCGATTGCCCCTGCGGGCGCCCGCTGCGATCAACGCCGCGCGGCTCCGCAAATCCTGCGCAGATCCGCGCGTCAAGCCTGCTTGCCGCCGCGAGGGGCACACCTCCAACACGTCGCGAGCACTTGCCCGCGCCGTCCGTTCACGCCATCAAGCCACAGGAGGCCCGCATGCCACGCCCCAGGAAAGCAACCGAAACCCAACCGCAGCAATCGTTGCCCCCGACCAAGACCAGCCACCTGTTCCAGGGGCGCAAGCCGGCGGAGCGCGGCGGCGTGCTCACCCGCGAGCGCATCGCCGAACACATGGACGCCTTCCGCAAGGCCGGCGGCACCATCGAGGTGCTGGGCACCACCCGCGCCCTGCAACGCATCGGTCTGCCCGCAGAGGCCCAACCCGCACCGCAGATCGCCCCCGCTGCCGGGCGTACGCGCAAAACCACCCGCTGACCCAGGAGTTTCCGTTGGCAAAGCCAAACTATGCGTTCGAAAAGCGCCAGCGCGAGCTGGCCAAGAAGAAGAAGCAGGACGAAAAGGACGCCCGCAAGCGCGAAGCCCGCGCCGCAGAGGCGGGGCCTGAATCCGCAGCGGAGCCTGCCCCGTCAGCGACAGCGGCACCAGCCCAGCCCGGCCCGCGCGTGCATCTGCGCAAGTCTGCCGAGTGAACTGGCGCCAGGCCGGGGTCAGCGTGCCGCGTAGCGGAACAGCGCCCCGGCCAGCAGCCACGGCATCGCGAAACAGGCCGTCAGCGCCAATTCGCGTTCATTGAAACCGCCAACGGCCAGCGCGATGCCCACGGCGGCCAGTTGCGCCAGCGCAGCAGCAAACATCGCATTCGCCATGCCTGCAGCACGAAAGCGCGCCAGCAAGCTGCCCAGCCCGGCGATGCCCAGCACGCCTGCAAACATCAGGTTGGCGATATTGCCTTCGCTGCCCAGCATGCCCACCGCCAAGTTGACCCAGATGGTCAGGAATCCGGCCAGCACCGCGATGCCGAAGCCGGCGCGATAGGCCGGCGGCCCGCCCAGCCGGGCGCCGAATTCGTAGAGGCCGCAGACTGCGGTCAGCAGCACGCCCATCACCGCGAAATCCAGCGCCGTCCAGTCCACCCCGGCCTGCGGATACAGCCGCATCGCCAGCGCCGGCAACAGTAGCAGGCAGGCCGCGCCACCCCAGACGAAAGGGCGCAAGCTGTTGCTGCGCGTGGCGCCGTTTTTTCCGGTCATCGTGGTTCCTTTCATCGCCCCTGCTCCCGCATTGCGAGTGGATAGTGACGGAGAGCATCCCTTCTATGGATGGTCGCGGCATGGTGCCCCGGTGAAGCCGATGCGAAGTGCCTTCCGGGTCAACCGGCGTCGTCTTCCAGCATGCGTTCGCGGCAGGCCTGCCAGCTGCCCGCCACCATCACCAGCGCGCAGAGCCCCAGGAACGCGAACGGCAGCCCCCAACCACCGCTGCGGTCGTGCAGGAGGCCGAACAGGATCGGCCCCGCGCAGCTGAGGGTGTAGCCCACGCCCTGCATGAAGCCGGACAGCTTGGCCGAACCGGCCGGCGTACGCGTTCGCAGGTTGATCAGAGTCAGCGAAAGCGGAAAGGTGCTCGGCCCGATGCCCAGCAGCACCACCCACAACACCGGCGCGGCCATCGGCGCCAGCAGCAGGCCGGGAAAAGCGAGCGCATAGGCCAGCGCGCAGGCCAGCACCAGCGGGAACGGGTTGCGCATCCGCACGGCCACCGCCGGCATGGTGAGCGCGCTTCCAAGCCCCAGCGCCGCGAACAGTGCGACCATCGTGCCGCCGAATGCCGGGCTGGCACCGGCTTCGGTCATCAGCTTTGGCAGCCAGGTGAACATCGAATAGGTGATCAGCGAGGTCATGCCGAACATCAACGCCATGCCCCAGGCCAGCGGCGAACGCCACGGCCGCAGGTGCAGGTCGGGCCGCGCCAGTTCGGGCGCAGCGTCCCCTGCCTGCACCGCGCGGTCGTGCAGCGGCGCCAGCACCGGATCGCCGTGGCGCTCGCGCCAGAGCACGCCAAGCCAGACCAGTCCCGCGGCGACCGCCGGCAGTGTCCACACGCCCATCGACACGCGCCAGCCTGCCGCATCGGCCAGCGGCACGGCCAGCAGCGCCGGCGCAATGGTGCCTACCTGCAGCAGGGTCAGGTACAGCGTGCTGACCGTGCCCACCCGCTGCGGGAAATAGCGCTTCACCAGCGGCGGCAGCACCACGTTGCCCATGCCCATGCCGGCCAGCGCGACCACGCAGCCGGCGGCCAGCGCCAACGCCCCGCCCGCGAACGCACGCGAAGCCAGCCCGGCTGCAGCCAGCGCCATCGACAGCAGCGCGGCCTGTTCCAGGCCGATGCGGTGGGCGATGCGCGGGGTGGCCACGCCGAACACCGCGAAGGCGGCGGTCGGCAGCATGCCGAACAGCCCGACCACGGCAGGCCCGAAACCGAAACGGGTGCCGAGCAGGTCCAGCAGCGGCGTCAGCGACGTGACCGCGGTGCGCAGATTGAGGGCGGACAACAGGATGCCGGCGAGCACCAGCGCGCGGCCGGTCCACGGGGAGGCGGAGGAAGGCATGTCGGAATTATCGCAGACGCAGCCGCGCACCCCGCCCTGGCTACGCGCCGCAATGCACCCATAATCGGCGTTCCCTCAGGCGCCCTGCATGATCCAATCCTGCACGCTGCTCCAGCTCCCTGCGGCCGCACGGCATGGCCTCGAGCTGCGTACCGACGTGAGCAAAACGCAGCTGCCCCGGTCGACCCCCCGGGGATCCGCGCACAGGGGATTCCAGCTGCGTGCGGTAGAGGCCGGCGTCTTCGGGAACGTCGCGGCCATGGCCGGCGGCGAAATCCGCCTCAAGAGGAGTGGTGCTCATGCGGGCATGGCAGGTCCAACGCATGACGCACCGGATGCACGAGACGACGGAGGGCCGGACGATCAGTATCCTGTTGACGCCGCGACCACTCCCGGCCCAAGGACCCTGGCCAGTGCCACCTGGCCCGCCGCTTCCGCAGCCGCCAGATCGGCGGCCGCCGCGACCAGCCCGCCGGACACCCGCTCTTCCACGCAGACCGCCCGATTGCGGCCTTCCCGCTTGGCCACGTACAACGCGGCGTCCGCCACATGCACCGCGTCCTGCCAGTGCGCCATCGCGGCGGCCGGCAGGGTGGCGACACCGGCGGAGACGGTAACCGGAAGGGTACGATCGTCGACCGCCACCGGATGGCTGGCCACCGCCTGCAGCACTCTCTCGACCAGCGTGGCCGCGCCGCCAGCGTCCGTTCCGGGCAGGACCAGCACGAACTCCTCGCCGCCCCAGCGCACCACCGCATCCTGCTGCCGCACCAGCGCTCGAAGGCGGGCGGAGACCGCGACCAGCACGGTATCGCCGGCCGGATGGCCGAACAGGTCGTTGACCTGCTTGAAATGATCGAGGTCGAGCATGACGATGCTGACGAACGGCTGGCGCCGACGCTGGTTCGCCGGATCCTCCCCCACCGGCCCGCCATGCGCCATCAGCGCCTCGAAGTGGCGGCGGTTGTAGCTGCCGGTCAGCGGGTCGCGGGTGGACTGTTCGGCCAGCGCCGCGTTGGTGCGGCGGAGGGAGCGGTTGATGCGCCGTGCCCGCCGCAGCCACTGGCCCAGCAGGACCGCCGCCAGTGCCATGGCGACGGCCAGCGCACCCCACATCCATCGCTGCGCAGAACGCGCCTGCATCAACGCCTGCTGGCGTGCATTTTCGCTCGACAGCCGGGTGATCTCGCGCTGGTTGCGCTCCGATGCGAACTGCTCCTGCAGTGCGAGCACCTCGCGGGTACGCGCCTGGTCGACCAGCGATTTCTCGTAGCCAGATACTTCATGCAGGGCGGCCACCGCCTCGCGCCAGCGTCCGGCGCCTTCCAGCACGGCGATCAGTTCCTGCTGCATCCCCACGACGTGTTCGCGGTTGTCCATCCGCTTGGCGATCGCAATCGCCTCGCGGATCCGGGCCAACCCCTCGTCCACCCGCCCCAGCCGCGCCGTGGCGATCCCGACATTGGTCAGCGCGATCGCCAGGCTGCGCTGCTCGTCCAGCCGCCGCGCCAGCGCTTCGGCGCGACGGGCGTAATCAAGTGCGCGCTGGGGGTCGCCGCGGTACAGGAAGTAGTCGGCGAGGTTCGACTGGGTGAGCATCTCCACTTCGGACAGCGCGGGATTGCCGCGTGCCATCTCCAACGCGGCCATGAGCGCGTCGCGCTGGGCTTCGCGCGCGCCCTGCAGCGACTGCACGTGACCAAGATTCAGGTAGGCGTAGGCCAGCTGGTAGCGATGGCCGATCCGCTTTGCCAGCGCAATCGCCTCGTCGATCTGGGACTGCGCGCGGGCGAAGTCGCCCAGGCTGGCATTGTCCAGCGCCAAGGTCACCAGCAACTCCACCCGCGCCGCATCATTGCCAGCGGCTTCCGCGGCGCGCAGTCCCGCCACCGCATCGGCCACCGACCGGGCGAATTCCCCCGCCAATCGGTAGGAACGGGCGCGGACCGCGCGGAAGTGGACAACCAGATCCGCGGGAGGGGCGCTGCCCATGATCGCCTCGGCCTCGTCCAGCAGCTGCAGCGAGGGTGCCGCGCCCTTGCGGGTCAATTCCCATTGGCTTTGCAGCACCTTGGCCTGCGCGGTGCACGGACCACAGCGCTGCTCCTGGCCGAGCGCGGTCAGCGCCGCCCGCGCGGCCTCCAGTTTCCCCGCGTCGTCGGCCGCCGCAGCGAGGATGCCCAGTGCGGCGTGGTATCGGCGCCGCGCCTCCACCGGCGCGGCGGCACCGGGACGATCGGGAGCAGCCTCAAGACGCCGAATCACCGCCAGGGGGTCGACATAACCGCGGGTGCGCAGGTCGGCCAGGATGTCTTCGACACGGTCATACGCCTGCTGCGTCCGGGATCCGGCCTGAGGCACCGGATGCAACTGGGTCTGCGACCAGACTGATCCAGCGGCCAGTAGCATCACCCCCAGCACCACCCGAAGCCTCGCCAACCATACGGTTTCCCTGACCACACCTGCTCCCCGCTGATGACCGACCGCCGGCGCTTGCGCGCGCATTGTTGGTCGAATCCTACCCGCATCGCAGCAGGCGCGGGCCGCAGGGGAGTCGTTTCGCCTTCCGCCCTGGATTCTGCCAACATCCGGCCAATGAGCGCGCCGCCGAAGTCCAATGCCAAAGCACAAGTCGCCGCCGCGAACGCGATGACGAAACTCGCGCCGATCGCTGCCTGGACGATGCTGGTCGTGGCGTCACTCGTCCTGCTCGGCTGGTGCTTGCAGATCCCGGCGCTGACCCGGCTGATGACGATCGCCCCGAGCATGAAGGCCCCCACCGCGATCGCCTTCATAGCGAGCGGCCTCGCCCTGCTCGGGTGCGCCCGGGTCGGGCGCGGCGGCCTTGCGTGCGTTCTGCCGAATCTGCTGGTGCTGCTGATCGGCAGCCTTTCGATACTGGAGCACACCAGCGGCGCAACCCTCTTCATCGACCAGCTGTTCGCCGATCCCGAAGCCCTCGCCCGGGGTAATCCGCCCGGGCGGATGCCACAGATGACCGCAATCGGCCTCGTGTTGCTGGCTGCACAAGGATTGCTGGTCAGCCAACAGCGGGCGCCACGCCTGTGCCACCTGCTGGCCGGCGTGCTGCTGTCGCTGGGTGCATTCGCCCTGACCTTGGCGGGTTACAGCTACCAAATGGGGGTCATCCAGATGCTGCCGGTGTCGCCGCCAACCGCCATCCTGTTCCTCCTGGCGACCCTGGGCTGGCTGGTCCTGCAGCAACCCATGGGCATCATGCGGGTGGCTTTTGCGGACAGCCCCGGGACCGTGCTGCTGAAGAGGGCCGGCATACCGGCGCTGCTGATGCCGCCGGTGCTGGCAATCGCCATCCGCGCAGCAGAGCACCTGCTGGACTGGACCCATACGGAGGTGGTCGCCGCCGTCGGCTACCTCAGTGGCGTGGGCGCCTGCGCGATGGTCGTCGGCATGGCCTGGCTGCTGCACCACCTCGATGAGCAGCAACAGAAGGCGCGCCGCTTCCACGATGCGGCCTATACCGACGCGCTGACCGGGGTGACCAACCGCCGTGGCTTCGACGAGGCCATCGAGCATCTGCTGCAGGGACATCGCGGGACCGACCACGGGTTCACCATGCTGATGCTCGACCTGGACCACTTCAAGAATTTCAACGATGACTTCGGCCATCTCGCTGGCGACGAGGCATTGCAGATCACCGGCCAGATCCTGCTCGAGTCCCTGCGCCCGCAGGACATCGCAGCGCGGTTTGGCGGCGAGGAATTTGCCGTGATTCTTCCTGGGACGGAAATGGCCGGCGGGCGGCGGGCGGCTCAGCGGCTGCTGCAGGCCTTCCGGACTCATGATTGGCCGTATCGCAAGGTCACCGTGAGCATCGGCATCGCCAATTCCCATCCAGACGACACCGCTGCCACGCTGATCGCGCGTGCCGACGAAGCGCTGTATGCAGCCAAGTCGGGCGGTCGCGATCGGGCCTGCGAGGCCGCCGTCGGTCCGCCCGCATCCGGGCTTTAAGGGCTGGCGGGCATGATGGCATGCGGCGCATCCGGATCGGATCTCCGTCGCGTAACAACCCGCTGTGCCAGAACATCACCTCCCAACAGAACCCCACCATGCCCGCCGCCAAGCACCGCAAACGATGGCTCGCCGCCCTGCTTCTCGCCTGCGTGGTGGGCGCTGCCGCACTCGGCATAGCCGTCCTGCGCGGACCGCTGCTGCCCGGCTACGAAGTGCAGGCGGGGCCCTTGGTGCAGAACGTGGTGGCCACCGGCCGGGTGGCCGCCGCGTCGCGGGTGCAGGTTGGCCCGGAAATCACCGGACTCGTGTTGGAGCGCCGGGTGATGGACGGCGACCGGGTGGCACCGGGCGACGTGCTGGTGGTGCTGCGCGCACGTGATCTGGAAGCCCGCCGCGACCAAGCCCGCGCCGCGCTGGCCGCGCTGCGCCAGGCGGAACGTCCCGACGCCGAGGCACGGCTGCGCCAGGCCCGGGCGCAGCTCGCGCAGGCCGAACGCGACCACGCGCGCCGCCGCGAACTGGGCGCGCGCCAGCTGGTGGCGCGCGAGAGCGTGGAGCAGGCCGCGCAGGCCGTGGTGGCCGCGCGCGCCGCGGCCGAGCAGGCACGGCTGGCGGTGGACGCCCTGGCCGGCGGCGGCGCCCGCGAGGCGCAGGTTCGCGAGGAACTTGCGGCCGCCGAGGCCGCCTTGGCGCGCGCGGTGATCCGCGCCAGCGTCGCCGGGACCGTGCTGACCCGAGGCGTGGAACCCGGCGACACCGTGCGCCCAGGCGACGTGCTGCTGGAGATCGCTGCCGACGCGCCGGGCGAGATCCTGCTGCCGGTGGACGAAAAGAACATCGCGCGCCTGCGCGTGGGCCAGCGCGCCACCTGCATCGCCGATGCGTTTCCGGGGCGAGCGTTTGCCGCCACCGTGCACCACATCGCGCCGGCCGTCGATCCGGCACGTGGCACCGTGGACGTGCGCCTGCGCATCGACCCGAAGGCCGGCTTCGTCCGCCAGGACATGACCGTCACCGCCACCCTGCTGACCGGCGAGCGCGAGCGCGCGCTGGCGGTGCCCAACGATGCGCTGCTCGACGCCCGCGACGGCAGTGATCGCGCTACGGTCCTCCTCGTGCGCGACGGCCGAGTGCGCCGCACCGCCGTGACGCTGGGCCTGCGCGCGCTGGCGATGAGCGAAGTGGTGGCGGGCCTGCGCGCCGGCGACCGCGTGCTTGCCGCCAGCGCGCTGGCCGCCGAGGCGCTACCGGCCGACGGCGACCGCGTGCGCATCGAGGGCCAGCCCCTGCCCACCGGCGATTCCGCCACCCGCCGCGAGCTGCCGGTGAAGTTCAACTGATCGATGTGGATCGAAACCACCATCGCCATGCGGTTCCTGCGCCAGGGGCGCGGGCAGTCGCTGCTGATCCTGTTCGGCATCGCCGTCGGGGTGTCGGTGATCGTGTTCGTCACCGCGCTGATTTCCGGGCTGCAGGCCAACATCATCGAGCGCACGCTGGGCACGCAGGCGCATATCCGGGTGGAAGCGCCGGATGAAGTGAACCGCATTGCGCCCGCTCCAGCGGGCACGCTGCAGCTGGTGCTGGAAGATCCCCGCGCGCAGGTGCTGCGCACCATCGTCAATTGGCCGCAAGTGCGCGACGTGCTGGACCGCATGCCCGGCATCACGGCGGTGTCGCCGGTGGTGTCCGGCCCGGCATTCGGGCGGCGGGGCGCGGCGGTGGAATCCGTCGCGCTGGTTGGCGTGGACCTGCCCCGCTACCTGCGGGTGATCCCGCTGGACCGCAACATGGTGGACGGCCGGCTGGACCTGGCCTCCGGCAATGCCGTGATCGGCCGCCAGCTGGCGAAGGACCTGGGCCTGCGCACCGGCGGCAAGCTGCGCATCGACGCCGGCAAGGGCCGCGAGGCCATCGTCAACGTTGCCGGCATATTCGAGCTGGGCGTGCGCGATCTCGACGCGCGCTACGTCTATCTCGACCTCAAGCAGGCGCAGTCGCTGCTGGCCCTGCCCGGCGGGGTCACCGTCATCGACGTCACTGTAGCCGACCTGTTCGGCGCCGACCGCAGCGCCGCACGCATCCGCGGGCTGACCGGCCTCAAGGCCGAGAGCTGGATGGAGACCAATGCCCAGCTGATGAACGCGCTGAGCTCGCAGAGCATGTCCACCCGGATGATCAGCGTGTTCGTGGCGATGTCGGTGGCGCTGGGCATCGCCAGCGTGCTGGCGGTCAGCGTGACCCAGCGCACCCGCGAGATCGGCATCCTGCGCGCGATGGGCACGCGGCGTGGGCAGATGCTGCGCGTGTTCCTGGTGCAGGGCGCGGTGCTGGGGCTGGTCGGCTCCCTGATCGGCGCGCTGGCGGGCCTGGGGCTGGTCGGTGCGTTCAACAGCTTCGGCCCGAAGCTGTTCTACATCCCGCTGCCGCCGGCGCTGATCCCGGCGGCCATGGCGCTGGCCACGGTGGCCGGCGTGGTGGCCGCGGCTGTGCCCGCGTCGCGCGCGGCCAAGCTGGACCCGGTGGAGGCCATCCGCCATGCCTGACCGGCGCGAGGTGCTGCGGCTGGAAGGGCTGCGCAAGTCCTACAACATCGGCCAGCCCAACGAAGTCGAGGTGCTGCACGGCCTCGACCTGCGCGTGGACAGCGCCGACTTCGCCGCGCTGGTGGGGCCCTCGGGCTCGGGCAAGAGCACGCTGCTCAACCAGATCGGCCTGCTGGATTCGCCCACTGCCGGGGAGCTCTACCTGCTCGGCCAGCCCACCCGCACGATGGACGACGAGGCGCGTACCGCCGCGCGAGGCAAGCACATCGGCTTCGTGTTCCAGTTCCACCACCTGATCGGCGCGTTCACCGCGCTGGAAAACGTGCTGATGCCGCTGATGGTGGCGCACGGCAAGCCCGACCGCGAAGCGCTGGATCGCGCCCGCGGGCTGCTGGCCGACGTGGGGCTGGAAAATCTGGCCGACCGCAAGCCCGACCAGCTTTCCGGCGGCCAGCAGCAGCGCGTGGCGATCGCCCGCGCACTGGTCACGCGGCCGGCCCTGCTGCTGGCGGATGAGCCCACCGGCAACCTCGACACCAAGACCGCCGCCGACGTGTTCGCCCTGCTGCGCCGCTTCAACGAACAGTTCGGCTGCGCCGTGCTGGTGGTCACCCACGATCCGCGCCTGGCCGAATCCTGCGACCGCACCATCACCCTGGTGGACGGGCGCATCGATGGCGACATGGCGGGCGGTGGGGCGGCGGGCGCCAGGGGCTAGAACCCGAGCCCCGAGCCGGCGCCGAGCAAGGTGGCAACCCCGAGCAGCGCGAAGATGCCGGCGGCGATCGAATGCACCAGCTTCATCGGGATGCGGTTGGCCAGCTTGTCGCCGATGAACACCGCCGGCACGTCCGCGATCAGCATGCCGAGCGTGGTGCCGATGACGACCAGCAGCGGCGTCGCGTAATGGGCGGCCATCGCGACGGTGGCGATCTGCGTCTTGTCGCCCATCTCGGCCAGGAAGAAGGTCACCAGCGTGGCGCCGAACACGCCGAATTTGCCGGCGATCCGGGTTTCCTCTTCCTCGATCTTGTCCGGAATCAAGGTCCAGATCGCCATGCCGATGAACGACAGGCCCAGCACCCAGCGCAGCACCTCGGGCGTCAGCGTCGCGGTGATCCACGCCCCCAGCGCACCCGCGAGGCCGTGGTTGACGATGGTCGCCGCGAGGATGCCAAGGATGATCGGCACCGGCTTCTTGAAGCGCGCGGCGAGAATGAAGGCGAGCAGCTGTGTCTTGTCGCCGATCTCGGCGAGCGCGACGACCCCGGTGGAGACGAGGAGTGATTCCATGGACTTTCCAGGGCCGGGCAACGGACACATGACCACGGCGCATCCCCGGCCATCTCGGAAGCGCAGTGGTCAAAGGTCTTGCCAAGCATGGGAACCGCCCGCGCCATGGCCTGTGGGCCAAGTGTGTTGACGTGGGCCTCTTCGCGACGAAGAGCGGCTACTCCCCAATGACCCGGGCATTTTACATGGCTTGGCCGCCGGCCAGCCAGAGCAGAGCAGAGCAGAGCAGAGCAGAGCAGGATGATCCTTGCACCCGCCCCCGTGACGCAGCCAAGCGGGCCCTATTCCCCGAGCGCGGGATCCAGCAGCAGCAATGCAGCAGCCGCGGCTGCGAAGTACACCCGCTGCTCGGGGTCGATGGCATTCGCCAGGTGCACGCGGCCAGCATTGACCACGTCGACCACCGCCAGCGTCTGTCCGCCGCTGGCGATGCGGTAGCCAGTGGGAATACCCGATCGCCATTTCGCACCTTGGTAGTGGGACAGGCTTTCGATCGCGTAACTCCCCCACGGCGCGTCCAGGGTGCCAGCCACTCCCAGCCCATCGGGTTGCAGCGTCATGCCCTGCACCGGCATGCCTTCCAGCTTCAGGCCACAGACCATCAGCTCCCCGTCCAGCGCGGTCAGGTCGACCTCCACCCGCCGTACCGCGGAGCCGGCGCCCGCCCATGTCGTGCGGGTCAGGCACTGCACCTCCACCGGCGGCTGGTCACGCGCCACCAGGGTGAAGGCATGGCGCTGGCTGGTCCGACGCACCGCGACGCTACCGAACGGGATCGACCAGGAGAATGTCGCGCCTTCGCGCATCTCCAGCGCGCTGTACGGACCGATGCGGATGGGCTCGTTGAACCGGCGCGGCGAATGCCCCGTCACCGCAAGGGCGGTGGCCTGCGCCGCGAAGCCGTCCGGCAGGCGCGCCTGCAAGGTGCCGCAGCCAGCCGTCAGCACGGCGCCGGCGAGCAGAATCCCAGTGGCGGCCCCCCGCTTGGCGGGGGAAAAGGTTGCGGGCATGCGGCGCTCCAGTGCGGGACGGACGGAGCCTAGCCCGCTACGGGAATGAATCCGCATGCCATTGGTGTGAGCAATCGCGTCCGTTCAGCCCGCGGCAGGCCTGGAGGCCGCCGCCACGGCGGCGGGCGGACATCAGCGCTCCGGGCGCAGGCGTCGCGGCACCAGCGCGCGCAATGGCCGCGCAACCCACCCGCGCAGTTTAGGGCTGTGCAGCCATACGCCCGCGAGCAGGCCGACAAGGCAGCCCAACACGGTATCCGTGAAGCGCGCGCGGACCAGCGCCCCCACCGCGACATGGCGGTCCAGCGTCGCCGCCTCGGCCAGCAGGATGGTCAGCGGCGTGATGAACACCACCGCCAGCCCGTAGTGGCGCACCACCAGCCATTCCACCAGAACAGTCAGCGCCATCACCGCGCCGGCGATACGCCAGGGATCCAGCGGCGAGGACAGCAGCGCAAACGCAACCAGCAGACCCACCGCGGTCCCCGCCACGCGCTGCAGCTGCCGGTTCCAGACCCCGCGCAGGGACACTCCCTGCACCACCGCCAGGCAGCTCACCGGCACCCAGTAGGGCCGCGGCAAGCGCAGCAGTTCCGCCAGCAGCAGCGAGATGCCGACGGCTGCCGCAATCACCACCGCGTCCACCACCACGAAGTCGAAGCTTGCCGGACGTCGCTCAGGCACCGGCGATGCAGGCCAGCGCGCCAGCATCGCCAACGAGTACGCGAACGCGATCAGGGTTGCGAGCAGCACCCCCAGGAACAGCGCGCCCAGCTGCGCAGTCAGCAGCGTCGCAGCCATCGGCGTATACGCACCGATCGCGGCCGCCATGACGAAGAACAGCGGACCCGGCGGGGCCAGCCGGTAATAGCGGGCAACCATCGTCACCAACAGGGCGACCAACGCCAGCAGCGGCACCCGCATCGCCGCCAGGCCCGAGGCCTGCACGCCAAGGCCGAGGGTGTAACAGGCCGTGAGCGCGAAACCACAGGCCATCAGCGTGACCATGCGGTGGTGCATCGGGGTCTCGGGCAGATACAGGAACACCAGCCCACCGAGCGATCCGGCCAGCCCGGCACCGACGTTTCCCAGCGCCACCCCGGCCAGCAGCGGCAGGCCGCTGGCCAGTGCGGCGGCGAGCGGCATCGGCCAGCGCCGGCGCGTGGCCTGGAGCGTCGCATGCTGCCGCCATTCCGCGTGCAGCAGGCGGCGCAGCGCATGCAGGTGTGTGCGCGGACTCATGCCGTGACTGTCCGCGCGGACCGCACTGGACCTGTTTCTGCTGCTGGGGATTGCATGGCCGGCGGGTGGTTGCGGAATCAACCATCGAGGCTAAGTCCCCGCCCTGCAAGCAGCAAGTCTCGCCGGGTCCCGACCGACGTCCTCTTGCGATGCACCTGCTGTCAGGCCGGTTCCCGCCGCAAGCAGGCGCCGCGGCCGACACGCGTCGCGATCCGAGACATGCCCGTGGCATCACTGTCGAAATCCGGCCCCGCCGTTCGTCGTACCAGCACATACACCGGAGGGCAATTGCCATGATCCCGAAAAACACCATCTGCCTGTGGTACGACGGCGAAGCACTGGAAGCCGCCACGTTCTACGCCGCCACCTTCCCCGACAGCGCCGTGGGGCGGGTGATGCGCGCACCGGCGGACTTTCCCTCGGGCCGGCAGGGCGACATCCTCACCGTGGAGTTCAGCGTGCTCGGCATTCCCTGCGTGGGCCTCAACGGCGGGCCGGCTTTCAGGCACAACGAAGCCTTCTCGTTCCAGGTCGCCACCGACGACCAGGCGGAAACCGACCGCTACTGGGACGCCATCGTCGGCAACGGCGGCGAGGAAAGCGCCTGCGGCTGGTGCCGGGACCGCTGGGGCGTGTCGTGGCAGATCTCGCCGCGCGTCCTGCTGGAGGCCATCGCCGATCCCGATCCGGCCGCGGCCAGGCGCGCATTCGAAGCGATGATGACGATGCACAGGATCGACATCGCCGCGATCGAAGCGGCGCTGCGCCGCTGATCGGAGAATGTCCTGCCAGTCCCATACCGCCGCATGCAACAAACACCTGAGTGAGGTGCTTATTCCGGAGGGTACATGGCCGGCAAAACTTCAGGGGCTAGTGCGCGATAAATCGTCTGGTGGCTCAGATCGGTGCGAGCCTGTACCTGCCACTTCAGTCCCGATAGTGCTGCGGCTCGGAGTGAACGCTCAAGCACCTGCACTTCCCGACCGATCATTTCCGGTTCCGCCCACCCCACGTAGAGCCGGGCTTGAATATCCGAATGCGCATCCAGCCATGCTGACGTATCGGCCGCCAGCCTTCCACCGTCCCACCACAGACTCGGGTCAAGCGCGATGAACGTGTCGAACAGCCCCGGCGATTGAAACAGCGTTTCAACGACGAATAGTCCTGCAAGCGATTCACCAATGATTCCGCGCTGTCCATTGGTGGGATACGAAGCCTCGACGAACGGGATCAGCTCGCGCGCGATGAAGCCTCGAAACTGCGCAGAGCCGCCGATCACCGCCGCAATTTCGCGATCTGCGGCCACGGATGTCGGGCCGGTCATGTCCCGTCGCCGCAGAGTGTTCTCGATTCCAACCAGGATCACCGGCGCCATCCGTCCTTCCCGGATGGCGGTGTCAACGGCGGTAGCCACATGCGGAAAGTCCTCCGCCACCCCGCCATCAGGCATATAGATCACGGGATAGCGTCGACCAGCCTGCTGGGGCGGCAAGTACACATTGATCTGCCGGACTTCTCCCAAGACCGTGGAGTCAAGGGCAAAAGAAGCATGCGGTGGTGCCGTCTCGATCACAGACCTTCCCGCGCATGCCCCCAGCACCAACATAGTCAAAAGCGCGGTGACCCAGCGCTTTCCTGCCCAACCAGCAAGTTGCATGAACATCTCCTTCACTTTGGAGCCGAATCGTACGGCACGGCAACTTGTTGATTCGCGTGCAGGCCGACACGACTGCCATGGTCGGCCTCAGCCGCGCAGCAGTATCATCGGCAGGGCGAACAAGGCCAGGGTGAACAGGATGCCGATGACGACCAGCGCCACGCGTCCCGGCTCTGCGCGCACGACCGACCAGAACGTCTCCACGGTGCCCTCGCGCTCGGCAGCCTCGCGCTCGGCGCGGGCGCGCTGCTGGCGCTCCTGCTGGTAGGTGGCCAGCAATTGCTTCGCTGCCGCGAACCCGGCCTCATCGCGCAGCCAGATCCCGCCGAAGGAAATCCCCCAGCGGCTGGGCCTGGTTTCGTAGTACCTGACCCCGTGCTGGTCGAGCAGCGCACGTACTTCGTCAGCCTCGTCGTCAGGCACGTTGCGCAGATTCATCAGCAGTTTCGCCATGCCGCGAGGATAGCAGCCGCGCCCGCGGCCCAGCGCGGGCGCGTACCTCCACGCAATGCCGACAGCGCGCGATCTACCTGTCGATACGCAGGAACCGCGCCGCGTTGTCATGGAAGATCGCGCGCTTCTGCGCCGGGCTCAGGAATGGGGCACTGTCGACGCCCTCCACCGCCTGCGTGATCGCTTCCGGCCAGACCATCTGGTCGGAGCCGAACATCAGCCGGTCGCCCATCCCGGCGGTCACCAGCGCCTGCAGGTAATCGTGGAATTCCTGCCGCGGGATGATCCAGTTGATCACCGACAGGTCCGCGTGCACCTGCGGGTACATGTAGAGGATGGCCTTGGTTTCCTGCAGGTAGGGCCAGCCGGCATGCATCAGCCACACCCGCAGTTTGGGATGGCGCTTGAGCATCGGCTCCAACCGCATCGGGTTGCCGAGGTCGACGCTGAAGCCCGGGCAGCAGCCATACGGCGTGCCCGGCGGCGCCAGGCCGGTGTGGATGCCAACAGGGATGTCGAGTTCTTCGGCCAGCGCGAGGTAGGGTTCGAACCACACATCGCTGGGGTTCAGCCCGTGGTACTGCGCCCCGATCTCCCCCATCACCTTCAACTCGCCATTGGTGAACGCCTTGCGCAACACCTCGACCGGCGGCAGGGGCGTGCGCCCGTCGTCGAGGAACGCGCCGGCCCAGATGGTGTTGTCGCCCCCCGCGCGCCGCATGCTGGCCATGGCCGCATCGGAGCCGCTGACCAGCCCCAGCACGATGCCGTGCTGGCGCATCCGCTCCAGGGTCAGGCGCTCGCGCTCGGCATCGGAATTGGCCGTGGTCGGCTTGCCGGTGGCCGGATTGGGCGCGCCGGGCGCCGCCGGCCCGACGTGCAGATGAACATCGATGATCGGCCCCGAGTACGACTGGGCGAACACGGGACCGCAGGCCAGAGCCAGCAGCAGGATCAAGCCGGGAGGACGCATCTTGTCTCGCTCCTTCGCAGGGACTCCCGACAGGCAACGCGAAGTCCGACGGCAGGTGGCCACGCCCTCCGCCATGCGCGTACCGGAGGCGCCATCCCGACCCCGACTACGGCACGCCGACCAGCCGGACGCCGTCCGCGACGATGCGGTACTCGACCGGATCGACCGCCAGGCCCTTGCCGCCGTCCTCGGCAAAATGTTTGACCTGCTCCGGGCTCAGCTGTTTGCGCGCCAACACGCCGTGGACCACCGCGCTACCACTGGCATCCTTGGGCAGGAAGAAATCGTCGTTGCCGAACATCACCCGCGCCGTCTGGCCCTCGTGCTCAAGCACCATCCAGCAGCCCTTGGCCTGGCAGACCTCGGTGATCCGGCCACTGAATCGGCCGGGCTTGCCGGCATGGGTATCGAACGCGGCGACGGCCTGCGACACCGGTACCGCCACGCCGTCGGCGAAGGGCTTTCCATAGGTGGAAAGGCTGCCGGCGTGCGCGAACAACGCGGCGGTGGAGAGCAGGCAGGTGGTGAGCAGGCGCATGGCGGGTACCGTGTCGGCGGCGGAATGGGCTGTCGACCATAGCGGAACCGCCGCCTGCCAACCACCGGCAATGCTGGCGGCAACGCGACCTTCCGTCATCCCGTTGTGCCATGCTGGCCGAGGTACCCATCGGAGCGCCCGACATGGCCAGCAAGAAAGCGGTTTCCCCCGCCAACAACTCCGCGGACGAAAAGGCGGCCAGCGCGGCCGCCATGGCGGCTTCAGCCGGCAAACCCCGCCCCGCGGCACGCGCGAAGATCGCGCACACACCGCACCGCTTCGACGGCAAGGTGGTGGTCACCACCGGCGCCGCCGCGGGCCTGGGCCGCGCCACCGTGCTGCGGCTGGCGCTTGAAGGCGCCACGCAGGTGCTGGTGGACCTGAAGAAGGACGGACTGAAGCGGGTACAGAAGGAAATCGAGGCGCTCAACCCACGGGCGAAGACGCTGCTGGTGACCGCCGACGTGTCCAACCCGGACGACGTCCACGCCTACGTGAAGAAGACGATGAAGGCGTTTGGTCGCATCGACGGCTTCTTCAACAACGCGGGCATCGAGGGGCGGCAGAACCTGACCGAGGATTTCGGCGGCAAGGAGTTCGACCGCGTCATCGGCGTGAACCTCAACGGCGTGTTCTATGGCATGGCCGAAGTGCTGAAGGTGATGCACCAGCAAGGCAGCGGCAGCATCGTCAACTCCGCGTCGGTGGGCGGCATCCGCGGGGTCGGCAACCAGTCCGGCTACTCCGCCTCCAAGCACGGCGTGGTGGGCCTGACCCGCAACTCGGCGGTGGAGTACGGGCAGTACGGCATCACCATCAACGCGATCGCGCCGGGCGCGATCATGACCGATATGGTCGAGAATTCTCTGCGGCAGATGGCCGGCGATGACTGGGAAGCCGCCGGCAAGCAGTTCGTGAGCGTCAACCCGATGCAGCGCTTCGGCCGGCCGGAGGAAGTGGCGGCGGTGGTGGCGTTCCTGCTGTCCGGCGAAGCCAGCTTCGTCAACGGGCTGGTGGTCACCATCGACGGCGGCCAGTCCTACAAGTATTGAGCAACAGCCCGGCTCGGCGGGTGTCGCCAGCGACACCCGCCAGCACGAGGTCCGCATCCGCGCACCACCGACACCGCACCGGTGGTCTTAGCCTGCTGCGGCCGCCGTGCCGCCACCCCGCTTCTTCACCGCGCGCGCCTTCGTCCTGGCCTTCGCCCGCTCGTCCACCACCGCGGTGAACAGCGCGCCGACGAAGATGATCAGCGCCGCGTAGTAGATCCACACCAACGCCAGCACCAGCGTGCCCATCGCGCCATAGGCCGAGCCCGGATCCGCACGCCCGAGGTACCAGCCGATCGCCGCACGCCCGAACAGGAACATCGCCGCCGTCGCGGCACCTCCCCCGATGGCGCGTTTCCAGCCAACCCGGCGATCCGGCAGGTAGTGGTACATCAGCGCAAACGCGAGCATGTACACCAGCCACGCCGCCACCTGCGCCATCAGCGGCAACACCCAGTCCACCCGCGCGAACATCAGTTCCAACGCCGTGTTGAGGGTCAGCGACACCACCAGCAGGAAGCCCAGCGCCAGCACCAGCCCCAGCGAGAACACCCGCTTGCGCAGCCACGCCAGCGGCCCGGGTAGCGCAGTCGCATCGGTCCGGAACACCTTGTTGAGCACGTCCTGGAGCTGGGCAAATACCGCGGTGGCGCCAACGAACAACAGGCCCAGGCTCCACCAGCCGGCAATCGATCCCGTATCCGGGCGATCGCGCGCGTTGTCGACGATGGTGCGCGCCACCCGCTCCGCGTCCGTGCCCACCAGCAAAGCGATCTGCTGCATCACGGCCTCCTGCGCGATCGGCAGGATCGACGTGGTGAACCACACCAGGATCAGCAGCAGCGGCGCCAGTGACAGAATGGCGTACAACGCCAGCGCCGCTGACTGCGACATCAGGTCGGCATCGATGAAGCGGCGCAGCAACGCCACCGGCAAGCTGCCGCGCGCCTTGCGGATGAACGCCTCTACCGCGGGCCGGCGGGTCGACACGCCACTGCGCGCGCGCGAAGCGGTGGGCTGGGTGGGGTCCAGCTTCTCCGCCACCTTGCCGGGCTTCGCGGCCTTGGCGAGCTTGCTGGCCCCACGCCTGGCTGGCGAGATTGCGGATTTCGGGTGGGTGCGTCGCTTCGGCATGCGCGGTCCGTGGCAGGAACACCCGCGCACCATGCCCGCTGCGGCGTGAAGGCGGAATGGTGCCGTGGCTGGCTAATCCTGCTCGGCCGCTGCCTCGCGGCCCTGCTGCCGGATCAACGCTTCCTCGCGCGCGTCGTTGATGGCATGGCGCACGCCGTCGAGGTCCGGGGCGGATTCATCATGGGCGAACACACCGGTGAGCTCGCTGTCCGGCCGCAGTTCACCGGCTTCGTAGAGCGCCCACATTTCCTCGCCATACCAGGTGTCCAGCAACTCCGGCGCCCACGCGCCGAGGCTGGCGGTGAGATTGTTGACGTCCCGCAGCAGCATGGTGCGGGCGGCATTGTTGCCGGCGGCGCTGACCACCTGCGGGAAATCGATGATGACCGGGCCGTCGGGGGCGACCAGCACGTTGTATTCGGACAGGTCGCCATGGATCAGACCCACGCAGAGCATCTTCACCACCTGCCGCACCAGGAAGCGGTGGAAACCGCGGGCCAGCTCCGGCGACAGTTCCACCTCGCCCAGCCGCGGCGCGGAATGGCCGTCGGCGTCCACCACCAGCTCCATCACCAGCACGCCGTGGAAATAACCGTACGGCTCCGGCACGCGCACACCGGCATCCCGCAGCTGGTACAGCGCGTCGACCTCGGTGTTCTTCCACGCGGTCTCCTGCTGCTTGCGACCGTATTTCGTGGCCTTGCCGATCGCCCGCGCCTCGCGGCTGCCGCGCACCTTGCGCCCTTCCTGGTACTGCACGCGCTGCTGGAAACTGCGCTGCGCCATGTCCTTGTAAAGCTTCGCGCAGCGGATGTCGTGGCCGGCGCGCACCACGTACACGGCCGCTTCCTTGCCGCTTTTCAGCGGCCGCAGCACTTCATCGATCACGCCGTCGTCGATGAGCGGCTGCAGGCCTGGGGGGGTCTTCATTGCATCCTTTGGGAAAGACCGGGATCGTGACCCGGCCCGCTAGATTGCCTCATCGCTACACTGGCTGTCCCTTTTTCCGGCAACACCGCATGTCCGATTCCGTACGACTGGCCAAACGCGTGGCCGAGCTGGCCGCCTGCTCGCGCGCCGACGCGGAGCAATACATCCGCAACGGCTGGGTGCAGGTCGACGGGTGCGTGGTCGAGAATCCCGCGCACGCGGTGTCCCGCGAGACAGTGACGCTGGATGAGGAGGCGCGGCTGGAGGCCGTAGAACCGGCCACCGTGCTGCTGCACAAGCCGGTGGGCTACGACACCATCAGCGGGCCCAACCCCGCCGCCGCCCTGGTGCAGCCCGGCACCCGCTGGCCCGAAGACCCTTCCGGCGTGCGCATGCTGGAGCGCCATTTCCACCGCCTGACCCCGCTGGTGCCCCTGGATATCGACGCCAGCGGCTTGATGGTACTGACCCAGGACGGGCGGGTGTGGCGCCGCCTCACCGAGGACGGCGACGGGATCGAACAGGAATACGTGGTCGAGGTCAGCGGCGACATCGCCCCTTATGGCCTGCGCAAGCTCAACCACGGCCTGCACTACAACGGCCGCGCGCTGCCGCCGTGCAAGGTCAGCTGGCAGAACGAAGTACGCCTGCGTTTTGCCCTGAAGGGCGTGCAGGGCGGGCAGCTGCGCGACATGTGCGCGCAGGTCGGGCTGGAAGTGGTGTCGATCCGCCGCCTGCGGATCGGCAAGATCCCGCTGGCGAAGATGCCGGTGGGCACATGGCGCTACCTGCCGGTGGGCGAGCGGTTCTAGGTCCCCTGCTGACCGGGCCGGCAGCCCGCTGCCGCCAACCGGATTGACCTGTTGCGCCCGCCATCGGGCGCATACTCCGTCGGCCGGCTGCAACCGCAGCCGCACCCCCGCACAGCCAAGGAGACGCACGTGAGTAAGGGCATGGATCAGAAGAAGGAACAGAAGAAGAAGCCGGCCAAGACGATGAAGGAAAAGAAGGCCGAGAAGAAGGACAAGAAGGCGACCAAGGGCTTCGCACCCACCTGAGTGGAGCACCGTATGGCCGCCACCCTGCCCCGTCTGTACCTGCACCCGTTCTCCTCGTATTGCCAGAAGGTGCTGGTGGCGCTGTACGAAAACGGTACGCCGTTCGAATACCGGCATCTGGAGGAAGGCGACAACGCCGCCGAGCTGGCGGCCCTGTGGCCGATCAAGCGCTTCCCGGTGCTGGTGGAGAACGGGCGCAGCGTGCTGGAAGCCAGCTGCATCATCGAATACCTGCAGCTGCACCATCCCGGGCCGGTACGGCTGATCCCGGACGATCCCGATGCCGCGCTGGAAGTGCGGATGCTGGACCGGTTCTTCGACCAGTACGTCTCCACCCCGCAGCAGAAGTTCGTCTACGACGCCTTGCGCCCGCAGGACAGCCGCGACCCCCACGGCGTGGGCGAGGCCGCGGCGATGCTGGACAAGGCCTATGCTTGGCTGGATGCACGCATGGAGGGTCGCAGCTGGGCTGTCGGGGAGGCCTTCAGCCTGGCCGACTGCGCCGCCGCTCCCTTCCTGTTCTACGCCGACTGGACCCATCCCATCGGCGACCACTTGAGCCATGTGCGCGCTTACCGGGCCCGCCTGCTGGCGCGCCCCTCGTTCCAGCGGGCGGTGGATGAGGCACGGCCGTACCGGCATTACTTCCCGCTGGGCGCACCGGCACGGGACTGAACTCGCCCCCCGCGCCGCGGTGGCTCGTCATATCGGCAAAGCCGGTACGGCTCCTACAGCGTGCGCGTGACTTCGCCGCCGCGCTCGGCAAGGAATCGCGCGGCCTCCCGCTGCTGCTGCATCGACAAGGCGTGCACCACCACCGCGCTGCGACCCGCGGCGATCGCCTGGCGCACCGCTTGGATATAGCGGTCATGGTCCGGACGCAGTGTCACCAGCCCGCCCAGGAACAAACCGCCAATCGCGCCATACAGCACCCACCACCCCGCCGCGGCCCACGGCGAACTGGCCACATGGGGCAGGCCCATCAGCAGCATCACCGCGAACACCACACCGCCGGCAGCGGCGCCAAACAACGCCATTTTCACGTGCGCGCGGACGATGGTGCGCCAGATGTTGCCGCTCTCCGGCTCCAGCTTGATATCGGTATCGGCGGTACCGGGCGTGATCAGCTTCACCTGCGCCGGCTTGAAGCCCAGCTGCTCCACCAGCGCCGCCGCGGCGAAGCGCGCAGAGGCGCTCATCGGGAATATCGCCGCCAGCTTGCTGTTGGAGACTTCTGCGGTCAGCGGGTTGTCGGACATGGCCAGCTCCTTCTTTCGGGCCCGTCCTTCCTATAGCAACCGATTGGTGCAGGCCGCGTCATCGCGCAACTTGCCCTTCAGCTTTTCATCACGGGGATCGCCAGTGCGGTGATGACGGCGTCCCAGCCGTCCCTCCAGCCAGTGGCAGGGGGTGCGCCGACGGACGAAGCATCGCCAGCGGCCACAAGGCATGCCCAGCCGCTTGCAACCAATGGGGGGCCCGGAAGCACCCGCGAAGACCCGCAAGGCGCGTTCAGCTGGCAATGCCAGCGTCGGCCAGGGTGTCGGCCGGCGGCAGCAGAAGGTCCTCGAGGAAGAACGCCGACAGCTCCGTACGCCCGGCCAGACCCGACTTGGCATAGACCGCGGCGGACTGCGCGCGCACGGTTTTCTCGGCGGTGCCGCGCAGCGCGGCGATGTCCTTCAGGCTGAGGCCCTTCAGCAGCAGGAAGGCGACTTCCTTCTCGGCGACCGACAGCTGCCACTGGTCCAGCTGGCGGTCGATGGAACGCGCCAGCCCTTCCACATGCAGGCGCGCCTGCGCCTGCCACGCCGCAGCCTGCTGGCGGTAGGCGGACAGGTCGCGGGCCTGCGTCGCCAGACGACGCCGCAGGCGCAGAGTGTCGCGCAGCAGGTAGGCGGCCCCGGCGACCGCCGCGATGCCGGCAGCGATTTCCAGCGCCACGTGCCAGGCGGAAGCGCCCTGGACCAGGTCGGTGCCGACATCGAACGCCACCAGCGTGGCGATCAGCAGCAACGTGCCGACCATCACGCCACGTTCTTGCAGGCTCAGCGGCCGGCTGGGCGTGTCGCCACTTCCGGCCAGGTCAGTCGTCATCTGCTTCGTCTTCGGCATGCTCACCCGCTTCACCACGCCCGGCATGGGCCTCGTCCGCATCGCCAGCTTCACCCAGCACCAGGCGGGTGCCGAACAGGTCCAGCGTGCCGGTGGCCGGCTGGTAACCGTTGGCCAAGGATCCACCGGCAACCACCAGCACGGCAAGCAGCAGCAAGGCAACGAAGGGGCGCGCCGGAACACTGGCCTCATCCGCAGGCAGGTCGCGCTTGCGGCCGGACAGCATGCTCAGGGGCAACCCGTCACGGTGGCGCAACACGTGCACCAGCAGGCCGGCCACATGCAGCAGGGCCACGACCAGGAAGGCATTGGCGGCCAGTTCATGCACTTCTTCCACCCACTCGGGCCCCGTCCCGCTGGCCATGGCCAGGCCGGTGCCGCCCAGCCCCAGTGCAAGTGCCAGCATCGCCAGCGCCGCCCAGCTGGAGGCCGGGTTATGGCCGGCCCAGCGGCGCCCGCCGCCAGCGACCACACCCTTCAGGTAGCCCGCCAGCTGGCGTGGGTCCAGGCGCAGGTCGGCCCAGCGCGCATGGCGCGTGCCGATCGCCCCCCACACCAGTCGCAGCAGCACCGCCAAGCCCAGCATCAGGCCGGCCAGCATGTGCCAGGCGAACCGGGCCGACTCGTCATCCACCAGATTGGCGATGGCATAAGCGGCCACGAACAGGCCGGCGAAACTCCAGTGGAACACCCGCGTAGGCAGGTCGTACACGCGGACCGCATTCATGGCACCGTCTCCGTCATCAGGGTGACGGCAGCCTGCGTTGCGGACGTTGCGGCCGCATCGGGCAAATGCCGCATGCCACGCCAACACGAGCCAGCAGGTCGCGCCTGGGGCATCCGCCCCCTGCCGTGCGGCTCGATGCGCCGGGCCCGGGCGGGCACCGCTCCAGCCAGATACGAAGGGTGCAGCGGCCGCGGCCGGATTCCTGCCGCGGCGACCGGAAGCACCCTGCCCGCGCTCAGCCGAGCTTTTCCAGCTCCCGCGAGGCCATCGCCACCGCACTCTGCAGCAAGCCCGCGTAGAGCTTGCGCGCGCCGGTATCGCGGGCGATGGTCTCCAGTCCATCGACATAAGCCGACAGCAGCTCGCGTGCATTGAACTGCTGGCCCAGGTCATCCAGCGTCCGCGTCACGGCATCACGGACGTGCCAGTCCACGTTGACGCCGGTCTCGGCCATCTTGGCCAGATCCAGGACGCGCAGGACATGCGGGGTGACAAGACCGACGACGGTGGCTTTCATGCGTTGGGCCCGGGGGAGCATGGGAGCGGGAAGATAACCCAAGGCGGCGTGAAAGGGACCGCAGGCGGGCCACCGCTCCGGTCAGCCGGCGACGCGGGACATCGCCGGTTCATCTGGCCTTCGCAGCCCGGGGAACAGCCGTGGGGGCAAGCGGCCATGCAGCCGCCAGCCCGCTCAGGCCTCCGCCAGCACCGGTGCCAGCAGGCGGAACGTGCCCGCGTCGGCATCCATCTCCACCTTGCCGCCCACCGGCACGATGAACTGCTCGCGGATGTGGCCGATCATCGCACCGCGGTAGGCCGGGATCTTCAGCGGCAGGATGTAGTCGTCGAAGATCTGGTCCAGTGTCAGCGACCCGTAGCCGTCACCCGGATTGCAGTCGCTGCAGTCGCCGAAGATGATCCCGGCGACCTTGTCCAGCGCGCCCATCAGCTTCAGGGTGCTGAACATCCGGTCGATGCGGTAAGGCGCTTCGCCCACGTCCTCCAGGAACAGGATCCTGCCGCTGAAATCCGGCAGATACGGCGTGCCCGCCAGCGCGGTGAGTACGGTCAGGTTGCCGCCCACCAGCTCACCCACGGCCCTGCCGCCGCGCAGGGTTTGGGTGCGGTTGCGGCGCGGGACCAGTTCATCGCCGGCGTCGCGGCTGTTCTGGTACTGCATCAGCTCGCGCTGGAAAAACAGCCGCTCGAACTGGTCGACGTTGAAGCGGTTCCAGCTGCCCGTGCCCACCGGGCCGTGAAAGGTCACCAGCCCGGTTTTTGCGTGGATCGCGCAGTGCAACGCGGTGATGTCCGAGTACCCCAGCAGCACCTTGGGATTGCGGCGGATCAGTGCATAGTCCAGCAGCGGCAGCAGCCGCGCCGCACCGGAGCCGCCGCGCACGCAGACGATGGCCCTCACCGCCTTGTCGCCGAACATCGCGTTGAGGTCGCCGGCACGCTCGGCATCGGTCCCCGCCAGATGGCCGTAGCGCCCGCCGTAATGGGCACCGGTCCGGACCCGGAAGCCCAGCGCCTCCATCGCCTCCTGCGCCAGCTGCAGCGCCAACCGCTCGTCCACCGCCGACGACGGACTCACCAGCCCAACCGTGTCGCCCTTGCGCAGCCCCGCCGCCAGCAACTGCCCGTGCGCGGCCGCCATCGCCCCGCGCATGCCCAGCACCGGCAACATCGCACCCGCAAGCGCCGCAGTGCCGAGGAATCGCCTTCTGTCCATGTTCGAATCCGTCGTGGAAGTCGAGCCAAGGGTAGCAACGGGCGATAGCTGGATGGTCCTCCTCGCAGGCGGGGCCGGACGATCCACTGCCACGGAATCAAACACGCGCAGTCATCCATCCCGCCTGCGAAATGTTCCCGGCACGCTTTTGTCCGCATACTCGGACCATCGAATGAAGGCGGCACCCATGTCCGGACTGACCTCTGCCGAAGCCGCGGCGCGGCTGGCGCGCAACGGCCCCAACGTGTTGCCCGAGCCGGGCCGGAAGGGCGGCCTGGCGCTTGCCGGGCAGGTGCTGCGCGAACCCATGCTGTTGCTGCTGCTGGCGGCGTCGCTGGTGTACATGCTGCTGGGCGATCCCGGGGAGGCCGCCCTGCTGGTGGCATCGGTGGGGCTGGTGATCGGCCTGACGCTGTACCAGGAATACAAGTCCGAGCGGGCGCTGCAGGCGCTGCGCGACCTCGGCAGCCCGCGGGCGCGGGTCCTGCGCGATGGCGCGGCCAAGGTGGTGGCTTCGCAGGAGCTGGTGGTGGGCGACGTGCTGCTGCTGGAGGAAGGCGACCGCGTGGCCGCCGACGCGCGCGTGCTGGAGGCCGCCGACCTGCACGTGGACGAATCCCTGCTCACCGGCGAATCGGTGGCTGTAGCCCGGCAGGCCGGAGGCGAAGGCGACGCCGGCATCGTCCACGCCAGCACCCTGGTGGTGCGCGGACGCGGCACGGCCGAGGTGGTCGCGGTGGGCGTGGAGACGGCGGTCGGGCGCATCGGTCGCTCGCTGCAGTCGATCGTCACCGAACGCTCCCCTCTGCAGCGCGAGATGCGCCGGATCGTGGCGATCTTCGCCGTCATCAGCGCGGTCACCTGCGGGCTGGTGGTGGTCCTGTACGGCCTGCTCCGGGGAAATTGGCTGGAAGGCGTGCTGGCCGGGATCACGCTGGCGATGGCCAACATCCCCGAGGAATTCCCGGTGGTGCTCAGCGTGTTCCTGGCGCTGGGCGGATGGCGGATGGCCCGGCACAACGCGCTGGTCCGGCGCGCGCCGGCGATCGAGGCGCTGGGCGCGATCGGTATCCTCTGCACCGACAAGACCGGCACGCTCACGGAAAACCGGATGGCGGTGGCCGAACTGGACGCGACGGATGCCACCCAAGCTCTGGAGACGGGACGCCTGGCCTGCCCGCCGCTGTCGCATGACCCGATGGACCGTGCGCTGGTGGACGCGGCGGCGCAGCAGCAGATGCCAGCGGAACCCTCGGGCTGGCAGCGCCTGCGCGACTATCCGCTGAGCAGCCAGCGCCCGGCCTTCATCCAGACCTGGCGCACGGACGCGGGGGAGCTCTTCATCGCCGGCAAGGGCGCGCCGGAAACCATCGCGGCGATGTGCGCGGGCTCGGCGCCGACGCAGGCGGAACTGGAACAGCGCCTGACCGCGATGACGCAGCGTGGCCTGCGCGTGCTCGCGGTCGCCGCGGGGCGCGTGCCCGATGCGGCCAGCACGCCGCTGCCGGAGGACCCGACCACGTTCGCGCTGGACTGGCTGGGCCTGGTCGGTTTCGCCGACCCGCTGCGCGCCGCCGTCCCCGACGCCGTGGCCGAGGCGCGCGCGGCCGGCGTGCGCGTGATCATGATGACCGGCGACCATGCCGGCACCGCCCGCGCGATCGCGCAGCAGGCGGGCATCGACACCGACGCGGGCGTGGTGCGCGGCGACGCGCTGGACGGCTGCGACGACGTCACCCTGGCCGACCGCCTCGCCTTCTCCAGCGTGTTCGCGCGGGTGCGGCCGGAACACAAGCTGCGGCTGGTGGAAGCGCTGAAGGCACGCGGCGGCGTGGTGGCGATGACCGGCGACGGCGTCAACGATGCGCCCGCGCTGATGGCGGCGCACGTCGGCATCGCGATGGGCGGCCGCGGCACCGACGTGGCCCGCGAAGCGGCGTCCATCGTGCTGCTGGACGACAACTTCGTCAGCGTGGTCCGCGCCATCCGGATGGGCCGCACCATCTACGAGAACATCGCCCGGGCCGCGCGCTACATCCTGGCGGTGCACGTGCCGATCACCGGCATGGCGCTGTTGCCGCTGCTCACCGGCTCCGCGCCGATGCTGATGCCCCTGCACGTGGTGATGCTGGAACTGATCATCGACCCGGCGTGCTCGGTCGTGCTGGAGCGCGAGCCGCCGCCCGACGACATCATGCAGCGTCCGCCGCGCCCCGCCGACCACCCGCTGCTGGACCGGGCCACCCTCTTCGCCTCGCTCGGGCAGGGGCTGGTGATGTTCCTGGCGGTCGCCCTGACCTACCTGTTGGGCGTCCGCGCGGGATTGGCGGATGCGCAGCTGGCGGCGCTGTCGTTCACTGCGATAGTGACCGGCAACCTGTTCCTGATCCTGCTGCACCGCTCGGGCGGCTCGATCTGGCGGGCACTGCGCACGCCCAACGCCGCGTTCTGGATCGTGGCGGTTGCCGCCAGCGGCGTGCTGGCGCTGGCGATCCTGCATCCGGCGGTGGCCGGCCTGTTCGACTTCGTGCGGCCACCGGCACCGCTGCTGGCGGTCGCGGTGGCGCTGCCGCTGCTCGCGATCATCGCGCTGGACCTGCTGCGCCGGCTACGGAGGACGGGAGGCCGACCGGAGCGCGCTGCCGGCGCCTGAGCCCGCTCACCGGGCGTGTGCCGCACGTCCGCGCCGCTATCGCGGATTGCCGCTGGCTGCCACCTTGACGGGCGTGGGCAACGCCGCGAAGTCCAGCATCCACGCGTCCGTCTCCGGCGCGGGCGGAAAGCGCGCCCAACGGGTTTCGCGTTTCGCGTACAGGGTTGGTCCCCGGCAGCCGTCGCCGCACCACAGCGGGATCTCGATGCGGTCGACCTCGATGTCGTTGCGCAATACCAACCCACCGCCGGAGTCGCGCGCCAATCGCAGCCTGGACGCGCGGCGCGGCCCTTCGGGTGGCCCCATGTCCACCAGCGTGCCGTAGTCCATCCAGCCATCCGTGCAGGTCGGCGTCACCGTGCCGATGCGTACTGGCGTGGGCCCGGGCAGATCCGACGCGGCGGTGCTTGCCCGCGGCTGCAGCGGGCGCGACAGCACTTCGCGCGCGGCCGTCCACCAGCGCGCATACGCATCGCGGTCGCTGCCGGCAAGGTCCCTCGCCGCCGACGCCACCGCGGCGGGTGGCCACCACGACGCGAACTGCAATGACGTCCCCGCGTGCACGACCTGGAGCGCATCGGCGCCCGGCTCGGCAAGCAGCGCCTGCGCAAGCGCCGGATCGCTGCCAGCATCCGCCACGCCGGAATACCTGCCGGCAAGCGCGGGACAGTCCGGCCGCCCCGCCATGCGCGCCGCATCCAGTCCGGGAAACCCGGCAGGCGGCGGGGTATCCGCCTCGCGCACGCAGCCGCCCAGCACGGGCACCAGCAGCAGGATGGGCAGGAGGCGGGCGAACTGCGGCATGACGGCCATCGGAAACGGGGCGGAACGCGAAGTGTAGGTGGCGAGCGGTGCAGGATTCACCCCCATCCCGGATGCGCCCCTGCCCGCCTCTCAGGACTGCGGCATACCGTGGGCAGGACGCAGCCATGCGTGCGGCATCGACGCCGGATCAAACGACAGGCCTGGGGTGCCGGCTCTCTCTTCCATAGGCGCGGCGACCAGCAAGTACAAGCCCGGCCGCGCACCAGGCGCATGTCCTGTTCCCCGGGCAGCCAGCGTTGCCAAAGATGCAGCCCATTTCGCTGCTCAAGGAGATTGCAATGGCCGTCAAGCGCGTCAAATCACGTCTGGAATTCATCCTGCAGATCACCGACTACTTCAAGGGGCACTGGGAAGACCCGGAGTGGGGCCGCCGCCCCTCGAACCAGGTGCTGATCGCACTGGCAGTAAGAGAGCTGGCGCAGGGGATTCAGGATTCCGCAGCGCAGAAGCAGATCACCGAAATCGCGGACAGGACCATCGCAAAGAATGCCGCGGCAGTGCGATAGAGCGCGTTTGTCCCTCTCCGGCGGACACCGCGACGCGATGGACCCCGTCATGGCCATCGCGTCGCCGCTGCCGTGCACCTCGCCCCGGGATCGATTTGCGCCCCCGACCTCGGACGCTCAGCCGGTCAGGCGCAATCGCGTCGCACCGCCGGGCACGGTGTACCGCCTTTCCAACGGGCATCGTGGACAAACGGCGCGAGCGGCATCCAGCACTGCCATACCGGCCGCCCGGCCGTCGCCCGACCGCCGTCGAAATCCTGAAGAACTCAGCGCTTGCAGGTGTTGAAGCCGAGCAAGGCGTACAGCGGGCAGAAGTTAAACAGGCCGGTTGCCAGTGGCACCACGCCGATCCACGCCCATACCGGGCCTCCCGTGGCCGCCCATACGATCAGCAACAACCCCACTGCGATGCGCAGCCACTTGTCGACACCACCGACGTTGGTCTTCATGGCAACCCCTCCCTTTGGACAGGCGCAGCATGGCACCTTCAGGCGCGGCCTGCTGGATCAGCATCAATCAGCGGGAAATCGGCTTTTCCAGCCGCTTGTGCTGCGCATGGCCACCCGCGCATGCCGGCGCCCATAGGCGAAGTACACAATCACGCCCAGCATCAGCCAGACCGCAAACCGCACCCATGTCAGGGTGGCCAGGTTGAGCATCACGGTCCGCCGGATCGGCCTGCCCCCGCACATCCGGCCGGCGGGGCTGCTTCAGCCCGGCGGCGTCTCCGCGCTTCCGTCCGCCGGAAAAACGCACACGCCCGATGACCGGCTCTTGGCCGCATACATGGCGGCGTCCGCGGCGCGCAGGTAGTCGTCGACGGTGGCGAGGCCGGGCACGCTTGTCACCAGCCCGATGCTTGCGCCGCTGGTCACGGTGTGTCCGCCGATTTCGTAGGGCACACCAAGCGCGGCTGCAATCTCGCGGGCGCGCTCAAGCGCTTCGGCAGGCTCGATGGCTTCCAGCAGCACATTGAACTCATCGCCCCCCATGCGTGCGACCAGATCGCCGGTGCGCACGCAGGACTCTAGCCGGCGCGCCACCTGCTGCAACAGCTGGTCGCCGCCATGATGCCCAAGGCTGTCATTGACGGCCTTGAACCGGTTGAGGTCCAGCAGCAGCACGGCGAAACTCATGGCGCCAGCCTGTGCAGGCGCCTTTTCGCCTTTTGCCGCCATGCTGCGGTACACCGCGATCGCATGCGCCAGGCGTTCGCGGAAGAGGGGCCGGCCCGGCAGATTGGTCAGCGCATCGTAGGAACTGCCGCGCTCGGCCAGGTCGCTCAACGAGCCGGCCATGCGCACGGCAACGCCATCCTCGAACTGCGCGACGCCGCGCCAGTTGACCCACACCAGCCGGCCCGAGCCGTGGAAGGCGCGGAAATCCACCGAAAAGTTGGGGCTCTCCCCCGCCAGGTGCCGGCAATAGGCCGACTGCACGCGCCCGCGGTCATCGGGATCGATGCGCTGCTGCAGGAAGCGCCAGCCACCGTCATGCACAGGCGGCGTGTCCTCCAGCCCGAGGATTTCGTGGAAGCGCTCGGACACGTGCAGCACATCCGTGCGCAGGTCCCAGTCCCAGATCCCGTCGTTGGAACCGCGGGTAGCCAGCGCATAGCGGTCGTCGGAGCGCAGCAGCTCCAGTTCCGTCTGCTTCTGCCGGGTCACGTCGATCATCAGGCCGATCATGCGGTTCGGTCGCCCGGGTTCGACCACGGCGCGGCACAGATCGCGCACCCACACCACCTTGCCGGACTTGGCGATCAGCCGGTAACTCATTTCATAGGCATAGCTGTGGGTGGCGTTGTAGGCGGCATCGTCGATCGCCAGCGCCTCCGGCAGATCGTCGGGATGCACATGCGCCCGCCAGAACCCCGGATCGGCGCGCCACTCCTCCACGCTGTAGCCGAACAGCCGCTCCACCTGCGGGCTGAGGAAGGTATTGCCGATGCCATGCTCGGCCTCCCAGACCACCCCGTCGATGGTTTCCAGCAGGCGCAGGAAACGCTGGCGCACTTCCACCAGGATCTGCTCGGTGACCTCGGTGACCTCGATCAGCACGCCCTGGCGGCTGATCACCCTGCCCGCCGCATCCGTTTCCGGATGCAGCTGCAGGCGCACCCAGCGATAGTCCGCATCGGCGAAACGCAGGCGGAACACCGGCATGCCCGCGCGCAAGGTGCCGACGTCGTCGGCATGCACGAAGTCCAGCAGGGACTGGCCAAGCGCCGCCGCCACCGCATGCCCGGTCAGCCTCGCCCAGGCCGGATTCAGATAGGTGATCTCCCAAAGCGCGTCGGTCTGCACCACCGCCTCGGGCAGCAGCTGCAGCAGGTGGCCGGGCGGCGTGGCGTGGGCGGGCATGTACGGTCATGGTCACCGAAACCCGAATGCCCAGTCCAGCGCAAAAAGGGGATTCCCGTCGGTTTTCGATGCCAGCGCGCGCCCCGCCACGCCAAACCGGCCACGGGCGTCCTGCGTGAACCTGTTGAGCACCCGGCATCGGGCACCTGGATAGCGCCGGTGCGATCGCCGCTGTACCCCAGCGTTCGCCGATACTGCGCCGCATGAACACCCCACCCGAACGCCGCTGGCCCGCGCGCTTGCGCAGCCTGGCCATCAACCTGCTGTTGCTGCTGGCGCTGATTGCCGCGCTGGACTGGTATCGCGCACCGGATGCGCGCGCGGTGGCAGCGACCCGCCTCGCCACCACCCAGGACGCGCCGGTGGACTTCCAGGCGCAGCGCCAACCGACCGTGCTCTACGTGTGGGCGGAATGGTGCGGCTACTGCCGGCACACCTCGCCGGCCATCGAACGCCTGCACCGCAGCGGCCACCGCGTGGTGTCGGTGGCCATGCAGTCCGGCAACGATGCGCAGGTGCACGCCACCCTGCGCCGGCACGGGCTCACCTTCCCGGTGGTCAACGATCCCGATGGCGCGATCAGCCAGGCACTGGGCGTGGGCGTCACCCCGACCATCGCGATCGTCTCCGACGGCCGCATGCGCCTGGCCACCAGCGGCTGGACCAGCGAGTACGGGCTGCGCCTGCGGCTGTGGCTGGCGCGGTAACCGAACGACCGCGGAGCCCACCCGCCCGCGACAGGCAGCCGGGAATTCCTGCCAGCCCACTCGGCACCCCGCCGCGATGTTCGCGGCCAGCCGATGCCGTCGCGCCGTCCGCCGGGCCACCTGCATGCGCGCATGCCGGCCCGCGCGGCAGCGGCGGCGGCAAGCGCCTTATCCGACCAGGCGCCAGCCCAGCGTTTCGCCCTGCGCCAGCGGCACCAGGGTGCGCTCGCCGTAGGGCAGTTCGGCCGGGATGACCCATTCCTGCTTGCGCAGCGTCACCGTGCCTTGGTTGCGCGGCAGCCGGTAGAAGTCGGCGCCGAAGTGGCTGGCGAAGCCCTCCAGCCGGTCCAGCCGGCCCGCGGCCTCGAACGCGGTGGCGTACAGCTCCAGCGCGTGCAGGCCGGTGTAGCAGCCGGCGCAGCCGCAGTCGGCTTCCTTGTCGCCGCGCGCGTGCGGCGCCGAGTCCGTGCCCAGGAAGAAGCGCGGGTTGCCGCCGGTGGCGGCCTCCAGCAGCGCCCGGCGGTGGACCTCGCGCTTCAGCACCGGCAGGCAGTAGTAGTGCGGGCGCAGGCCGCCGGCGAAGATCGCGTTGCGGTTGTACAGCAGGTGGTGCGCGGTGATGGTCGCGGCGATCTCGCCCCCGGCGTCCCGCACGTAGTCCGCCGCGTCCCGGGTGGTGATGTGCTCCAGCACCACGCGCAGGCCCGGGAAGTCGCGGCGCAGGGGGATGAGGATGTCTTCGATGAACACCTTCTCGCGGTCGAACACGTCGACGTCGCGGTCGGTCACCTCGCCGTGGATGGCCAGCACCATGCCCGTTTCCTGCATGGCCTCCAGCGCCGCATGGGCGTGCCTGAGGTCGGTGACGCCGGAATCGGAATTGGTGGTCGCCCCCGCCGGGTACAGCTTCACCGCGTGCACGAAGCCGCTGGCCCTGGCCGCGCGGATCTCCCCGGCCGGCGTGTTGTCGGTGAGGTACAGCGACATCAGCGGCTCGAAGTCCGAGCCAGCCGGCCGCGCCGCCAGGATCCGCTCCCGGTATGCCGCCGCCAGCGCGGTGGTGGTCACCGGCGGCCGCAGGTTGGGCATCACGATGGCGCGCCGGAACTGCGCCGCCGTGTGCGGCAGCACCGCCTCCAGCAGCACGCCGTCGCGCAGGTGCAGGTGCCAGTCGTCGGGCCGGGCAAGCGTCAGCGTGGTGCCGTCCGGCACCTGCGCGGGCGCGGACACGTGGTGGGCAAGCGGGGACATCGTGGCTCCAAAGTCGAACGTCGACCGGCACGATTTTGCCAGAGGCATCCGCGCCGGGTCGGGAGCGGCGGCAGCGCGTGTCCGGGCACCGGGTGGCGCCGCGGCGCATTTTGTAGAAGGATTGGCGCATGGATCGCATCCCGACGCTGTCGTCAGGCACCCTCATCGGAACGCTTGCGGAGTCGCTGGAGAACGCCAGGTCGCTGGAGGAGCTGGTCAGGCCGCTGCTGGAACTGCTGGAAGCGACCACCGGCCTGGAATCGACCTACATGACCACCATCGACGAACAGGCCGGCGTCCAGCACATCCTGTTCGCCCGCAATTCGGACCGCCTGCAGATTCCGGAAGGGCTGTCGGTGCCCTGGAACGACACCCTGTGCAAGCGCGCGCTCGAGGAGGGCCGCAACTACACGGACGACGTGGAAGGTTGCTGGGGCGATTCCGATGCCGCGCGCACGCTGGGCATCGCCACCTACGCCAGCGTGCCCATCCATGGCGCCGAAGGCGCCCTCTACGGCACCCTGTGCGCTGCCAGCGGGCAGCGCCAGCCGCTCCAGGACGGCGCCGAACGGGTCATGCGCCTGTTCGCCCACCTGATCAGCCAGCAGGTCGAGCGCGAGGCCCTGCTCAACCGCCTCAAGGCCACCAACGCGCAGCTGCATCTGAATGCGATGACGGACGTGGTGACCGGCCTCGCCAACCGCCGCGCGCTGATGGAGGAGTTGCAGCGGCGCCTGCAGCTGCGCAAGCGCACCGGCACCGAGGTGCTGATCGCCTTCATCGATCTCGACGGCTTCAAGCGGATCAACGACGTGCACGGCCACGACGCCGGCGACCGTTTCCTCGCGGCCATCGGCCGCGCCCTGGCCAGCTGCATGCGCGCCGACGATTTCTGCGGGCGCCTGGCGGGCGATGAATTCGTGGTGATCGGCACGGTCTGCTCGGCCTCGGACACCTGCCAGCAGGCCCTGGAAGTGCGGCTGCGCGCGGCCTGCAGCGGGCAGTTCGAGCTGGGCAGCGCCAGCATCGCCTACAGCGGCCCCAGCATCGGCGTGATCCGCGCTGGCGAAGGCGATGCGGAAACGGAGCTGGCCCGCGCGGACCAGGCGATGTACCAGGACAAGCGCAAACGGCGCGGCGCTGCTTCTTAGTCGCCGGCTGCGGTCACAGGCGCGCGGCCCCGCCCCTTGCGTCACCGGTCCGCCGGTCCCGCCCCCAACGGCGCCGGCCGCGCAAACAGATAGCCCTGCCCCAGCTCGCAGCCCAACGCCAGCAGCGCCTGGCGCTGGGCCTCCGTCTCGATGCCCTCGGCCACCACTTCCATGCGCTGCGCCCGCGACAGCGCCAGGATCGCCCGCACCACCGCGGTGCTGCCGCTTTCGTCGTCGGGCGACAGGTCGCAGATGAACGAACGGTCGATCTTGAGGGTGTGCATCCGGAAACGGTGCAGGTAGCTCAGCGAGGAATAGCCGGTGCCGAAATCGTCCAGCGCCACCATCACCCCGCAGTCGGCGAGCTGGCGGAACACCTCGCCGATCTTTTCCGCGTTCTCCAGCAGCGCGCCTTCGGTCACCTCGATGCGGACCTGCGAAGGCGCGATGCGGTGCGCCCGCAGCAGGGCCATCAGCCGCGCCACCAGGCCCGGCGCGCCGAAATGCCGCGGCGAGAAGTTGACGTTCACGTACTGCTCCGGCCGCAGCAGCGAAGGCAGCAGCTCCAGCGTGCGCGTGAACACCGCCCAGTCCAGCGCCTCCAGGCTGCCGTTGCCCTCGGCCACCGGCAGGAACGCCGCGGGCGCGAGCACCCCGCGCTGCGGGTGGTGCCAGCGCGCCAGCGCCTCGTAACCCACCACCCCGCCGTCGGACAGCCGCACGATGGGCTGGAACCACGGCACCAGTTCGCAGCGCTCCATCGCCCGCCGCAGGTCGCTTTCCACCTCCAGCAGCTGCAGCGCGCGCGCATGCAGCGCCTCGTCGAAGACTTCGATGCGGTCGCGCCCGCCGGCCTTGGCGCGGTACATCGCGATATCGGCATCGCGCAGCAGCTCTTCCGGCTGGGTGTAGTGCGGCGCGCTCAGGGCGATGCCGACGCTCACGCTGCTGTACAGCTCCTTGCCCTGCACCCGCACCGGCGCCTCCATCGCCTTCACGATGCGTTGGCCCATGCGCAGCGCCGCGTCGGGCCCGTTCACCTCCATCAGGATCGCGAACTCGTCGCCGCCCAACCGCGCCACCATGTCGCGGCCGCTGCGCACGCAGCGCGAAAAGCGCGCCGCCACTTCCTGCAGCAGCGCGTCGCCGACCAGGTGCCCCACCGAATCGTTGATGACCTTGAACCGGTCCAGGTCCATGAACAGGACCGCGAAGCCGTAGCCCTGCTCGCGCTGCCCGTGCGCCAGCGCGCGCTGGAGCTGGTCGCGCAGGTAGGCGCGGTTGGGCAGGCCGGTGAGCGAATCGTGCAGCACCTGGTACTTGAGCTGGCGCTCCACGTCCTCGCGCACGCGGATCTGCTCCGACAGCTCGGCGGTGCGCGCCTCCACCCGCTGCTCCAGTTCGGCGTTGGCATCCTTCAGCTCCGCGGCGGCGCGCTGGCGTTCCAGGCCGCTGGCGATCTGGTAGCTGATGAAGGTGAGCAGATCGCGTTCGCTGGCGCTGTAGCAGTGGCCGCTGGTGTAGTTCTGCACCGCCAGCAGGCCCAGCACGCGTTCGCCCGCCACCAGCGGCACGCCCAGCCACGCCATCGACTGCTGCCCGATCACGTCCAGTTCGCCGGACGCCTGCAGCGCCTCGAACTGCGCCCGGATCGCCGGGTCCGCCATGTCCACCAACAGCGGCTTGCCCTGGCGGATCACGTACTCGCTGATGCCGCGGCCCACCCGCCGGCTTTCCGCGGTGCCGCCGGTTTCGTCCACGTAGTACGGGAAGTGCAGCCACTCGCCGTCGGCCGAGAGCAGCGCGATGTAGAAATTGCGCGCGTCCAGGAACTGCCCGACGATCCCGTGCACCGCGTGATAGAACCCGTCGGGGTCGGTGGCGGTATGCGACAGCTCGGCGATCCGGTACAGCGCCTCCTGGATGCGCTCCGAACGCTGCCGCTCCTGTACCTCCAGGGTGAGCGCCTGGGTACGCTCGGCCACCCGCCGCTCCAACTCCTCCTGCTGCAGCTTGCGGTCCACGGCATTGAGGATGTGGCTGCCAACGTAGGACAGCAGCGCCTGGTCGGAGGTGGTGTAACGGGGCCGCTCGATGTAGCTCTGCACCACCAGCACGCCGCGCACCGCCTCGCCCACCAGGATCGGCACGCCCAGCCAGTCGAAGCATTCCTCGCCGATGTCGCGCATCGGCCCGGACACCTGCGCGCGCAATTGGTCCAGCGCGCCCATCAGCGGGCGCCGGTCGCGGATGCAGTACCAGGTCAGGCCGCGCTCCATCACCGACATCGAGATGAATTCGTTGGCGTTGCGGATGACCGGATCGACGGTATCGACCAGGTAGATGAAGCGCAGCGCGTCGCTGCTCTCTTCGTACAGGGCGATGTAGAAGTTCTCGGCATACATGAACCTCCCGACGATGGCATGCAGTTCTCGCAGCATCGCGTTCAGGTCCATGCCGGAGCTGGCCATGTCGGCAATCTGGAACAGCGCCGCCTGCAGCTGCTCGGATCGCGCCAGCGCCTGCAGCGAGCCGGTGAGGTGGCGGCGCTCCAGCACCGCATCCGCCACCGGCGCCAGCAGCGCGCAGGCGCGGTCCAGCAACGCCGCGTCCGCATGGGCGGGCAGCAGGAGCGCGATGCCGCCGGTGGCATCGCGCGCCAGCAACCGCACGCCCCGACCGCCATCGGCGCCGGCGGCAACCGGGTCGCCACCGGCCTGCAGGATCGCCAGCAGCGCTGCATCCGCGGCCGGCGCCAGCCCGGCCGGCACGGTGCCGCTGGTGCCATCCGCCATCCACCACGCCACCGTCGCCGGCGCCGCGCCGGCCTCGGCCAGCGCGTGGGCAATCCCTTCCGCCAGCGCAGGCAGCGAAGGAGATTGCAGCAGTGCTTCCAGCATCGCCCCTAGCGCCAGCGGGTCGCCGAACGGAACGGTCAGCGGCGCTGGGCGGGATGCGTGTGTCGTCATAGGCGAATGGCCCGCATGGGAAGCAACCCGGTCCCCCACGGTAACGGCCGCCAGCCCGGCGGATGAAGGCCGCGGCGCCCCGAATGCCGAATGCGTGCGCCCGATCACGCCGGGTCAGGAAGGTGAAGCCGCGCGTTGGCGAAAGCGGCCGACCAGTCGATCACGGCGGGCAACCGATTGTTGCCCCGCTCCACCACCGGGTGCTGGCGGATGCCGGCCACATCGCGGCGCGGCAGCCACAACCTCCCGCCATCGGGACATCAGTCGATCAGCGCCTTGCGCAAACGCGCGTGGGAAATTGTCCCTGACACCTTTTTGTTGGTTTTTGCTTGCGCGAATGCCGGGAAGGTCTCCGCGATCGATGCCTTGTCCGGCAGGATGTAGAACACGCCTCCTCGCTCGAAGGCCGGACGGATGACCTGCTCGTAGAATTCCGGCGAGACGTTGATGCAGCCGTGGGTGACGCGATTGTCGTCCGGCGACGGCGATGCCAGGCGTTCGGCGCGCCGCTCGGCCGGAACGCCGGTCGCGGTGGGGTGCATGGAGACAGCGGAATCGTAGTCCACCCACAGCACGCGCCCCGCGTCGATGGACGGACCAAAGCCGCCAATGAAGCGACCGGCAGGCGTGGTGCGGTCGCGGCCCGGGATCTCGCGCAGCGCAAGACCGGCAACGCCGGGGGCCGAATGGTCGCCGACCGCCGATCCGAACAAGCCAGGCGCCGCGCCACGCGCGCGGCCGTCGCCAGCAAAGACCAGCACCTGCGCCGCGGCCTTGTCGATGATCGCGAATGGATAGCCATGACTGTCCTTGGACGCGACCACCCAGCCCGCAAGCTCGATCACCGTGTCGGAGACCTTCTGGTCCGGCGGAAGCAGGTCCACGGTGGCAACCGGCGACGCAGCGGTACGCTCGGCGGCGTGGGCCACGCCGGCAGTCGTGACGGCGAAGGCCAATGCGAATGCAGCGGGCAACACCCGGATCGCGGAATGTGTGCGAGTACGAATGGGACTTTACCTCGATAGACCGGATGGCAACCGAAGCCCGGTGGTCGTCAATGACCACCGGGTTCCGGTTCGCACCGTGCGGCGCGAATCCTGCAAGCGCGATCAACCGCGCGGCGTGCGGCGCGGCGCCGTTTCAAGCTGCTGGACGCGGCCCTCCAGCGAATCAAGGCGCCGGTTGGCCTGCTGCGCGCCCTGGTTGGCCGATTCGGCGCTCTGGGCCGCGCTCTGCACCTGCGTGTCCAGCTGGTCCAAACGCGAGTTGACCCGCGCGAAGTCGTCATCGTACGTGGCACAGGCGGAAAGGCCCACGGCAGCGGCGAGAGCCACGCCAAGCAGACGCGCATTCGCCAGGTGTCGTTTGGTCAGAGACATCTCCAATCTCCTTTGGTTGGTGGTGGAACAACGACAGCGCGGCGCTCCTGCCGGCTTCCTGCCCCGCGTGAAGCTGACACCGGACAACGTTGGCACATGGTGAAGACGGCGGAATTGGCGTCAGGGACGATTCAGGCGTTTGGCAGTTCCCACCAACCCGGCCAGTGCAAGCAGCGCAAAGGCAGCGCCTGCATGGAAGGTGTAGGACGCACCGAGGCGATCCCACAGCAACCCGGCCACCACGCTGGCCACCAGCATCGCCACGCCGCTGACCAGATTGAAGAAGCCGAATGCGGTCCCGCGAAGCTCCGGCTGCGCCGTGTCGGCGACCATCGTGGCAAGCAGTCCCTGCGTCATCCCCATGTGCACGCCCCACAGCGCCACCCCGGCCAGCACCGTCGACCAATGGTTCCCCAATGCAAGTACCAGATCCGCAGCGATCAGCACCACCAGGCCCCACGCCAGCAGGCGCTTGTGGCTTACCCGATCCGAGAGCTGCCCGAACGGATAAGCCGAACCCGCGTAGACCAGGTTCATGACCACCATCACCAGCGGCACCAGCGCCACCGGGATCCCACCCTGCTGGGCGCGCAGCACCAGAAAGGCCTCACTGAAGCGGGCGAGCGTGAACACCGCGCCAACCGCGACCACCCACCAGTACGCCGTGCCGAGCCGTTTCAGGTTGGCTTTCTGGATCGGATTGACCCGCTTCCGACTCTCGTGATGCGGCGGCTCACGCACTCCAAACACCAGCAACGCCACCGCCAGCAACCCTGGAATCATCGCGACCCAGAACACCCGCCGGAAGTCATTGGCCCACAGCAGCATCAATCCGACCGCAAGAAGAGGCCCGACAAAGGCACCCACGGTATCCAGCGACTGCCGCAGCCCGAACGCCGCCCCGCGCACTTCCGGCGGGGCGATGTCCGCCACCAGCGCATCGCGCGGCGCGCCGCGCACGCCCTTGCCGATGCGATCGATGAAGCGCGCGCACAACACCGTGGAGATATTCGGCGCGATCGCGAACAACGGCTTGCTCACCGCGCCCAGGGCATAGCCGGCGATGGCGAGCCCTTTGCGCTTGCCCAGATAGTCGCTGAGCGCGCCGGAGAAGACCTTCACGATCAACGCGGTGGATTCGGCGATGCCCTCGATGATCCCGACCGCCAGCGCGCTGGCCCCGAGCACGCCGACCATGAAAAGCGGCAGCAGGCTGTGGATCATCTCCGAGGAGACATCCATGAGCAGACTGACGAAGCCAAGCGCCCACACGCCGGCCGGAATCCGTTTCGCGCTTCCCTTCAGCTGCGTGGTCACCGGCGCTTGGGCCTGGATGGGGAGATGGGGTTGGCCGCACTCTAGCAGCCGCGGCTACGCGCACGCGCGACGACTGGCGCGGCCCGGCGATAGCCCCACAAACCGCCAGCCGATGTTCGACTTCCCGATCGCGCTTGTTGTGCTGCAACGTATGCTGTCTCCCCCGTCCACCGCACCATCGACCATGGCCTCTCGCGCACTTCGCCTGACCGCAACGCTGTCCGTCCTGCTGCTGACCGCCTGCAGCCAGCCGCCGCCATACACCGGTGGCGATGTCGCCGAACTGCAGCGCATCGACGTGGCGACGGGACAGGGCGCTGTCGCCATGGCCGGCGACGAAGTCAGCGTGCACTACACGGGTTGGCTCTACGACCAGAACGCGGCCGACAAGCGTGGCCAGAAATTCGACAGCTCCCGCGACCGCGGCCAGCCGTTCGTGTTCATGCTGGGCGCGGGCCGGGTCATCCGCGGCTGGGACGAAGGCGTTGCCGGCATGCGGGTGGGCGGCAAGCGCGAGCTCCACATCCCCGCCGCGCTCGGCTATGGCCGCGACGGTGCGGGCGACGTCATCCCGCCGGGCGCTTCACTGGTGTTCGAGGTGGAATTGCTGGACGTGCGTAAATGACGTCTCGCGTCTAGAAAGGGCGTCAAAAAAGGGGACGGGGGAATCAAGGTTGTTCAATTCCCACCGTCCTCCTTCGTCTGCACGGTGGCGAAGTTGTACAGCAGCCGGACCTGGCCGTTGCCGGCCCAGGCCATTGCCAGGGTCGCGCTGCGGTCGCCCTTGCGGTAGTACATGCTCGCGCCGCCGCGCGTGTCGACCGGCGAATAGTGGTTCTCGGTCCAAGCTGCGGCCAGCATCGCGGCCTGTGCCTGCCCCGCAAGGCTCAACACCTCGCCGCGGACCCGCAGTTCGACCGCGTGCGCGCCATCCTCTTCGTTGACCTCGACAACCGTATGGTCCGCGGGCAGGTAGACGTCCTTTGGGAACCATTCGGGAAGGGCGACGGGGACGGCCGCGGGCTCCGCGACCACATCCGCGGCGCCGACCGGAGCCGCGGTATCCGTGCCCGCGACAGCGGCATCAGGGGTCGCGCCGGCGACATTGGCGGCCTCCTTGCGATCGCCGCCACAGGCGCTCAAGGCGGTCGCCACCGCCAACGCCAGCGCGAGGGAATATCGATGCATGGTCAAACGGCCCGCGAAAAGAATCCGGAAATACTACACGCGGGAGAAAACCCGGACTGGGAGAATCATGCGATCCCCAACCGCCGAACCGGGGTCTCACCGATATCGGGCACCCGCTCGGCGACAAAGGCTGCAAGCAACACGTTCAAGCCTGCACGCTGCCACATCAAGCCAGGATCGAAGTTCCCGGCATTCCCATCCATGTCACCCAGCGCTGGGGGAACCGATGTGAAGCCGTGAACCTTCGCGCGCACGTGCAGCCAAGGACTGCAGCTGATCATCCTCGCGCCCATCACTTGCGCAAACGCGGTTGCCGCCCAGTTCCTTGGCGTGGTACAGCGCCTGATCGACACGCTGCAGCGCGGAGTCAAGCGTGTCGGCGGGGTGCAACACGGCCGTGCCCAGTGAGGCCGTCACCTGCGCGACCGGCGCCACCGGCACGGCCGTGATCGCCACGCGCAGGCGATCGGCGATGCCGTGCAGAGCCGCCGCATTGACGTCCGGCAGGATCACCAGGAACTCCTCGCCGCCCCAGCGCGCGATGCACTCGCTCGGCCTCAGCAGGCGCTCGCAGCTCGCGGCCACGGCGCGCAGCACGTCGTCGCCGGCCGGATGGCCGTAGGTGTCGTTGATGGCCTTGAAGCGATCGAGGTCGAGCATGACCAGCCCGGCCGCGCCACCGCGCGCCAACACGTCGCGGAGCACCCGCTCGCCGAACAGGCGGCTGTGCACCCCGGTGAGCGGGTCGCGATGCAACTGCACCTCGATGCCGTCGCGCTCGGAGGCCAGCCGCCGGATCTTCCCCGTGAGTCCGCGCTGCACGGGCAGCAGCACCACCAGGATGAGGCTGGCGGGGCCGAACGCCATGACCAGGTCCACACCGCGCGGCGTCCCCAGTTCCCCGGGGTGGGTCAGCAGGTAGACCAGCACCGGCGACGCCACCAGCAGCCAGCCGACCGCGGCGGCGACGTACGCGCGCCGCCCCGGCACGAAGATCATGAGCATCGCCATGAAGACGGCGAACAGCGACGATATCGGCGGCAGCATGTCGATCAGCCGCAGCTCCGGCGACAGGCTTGCCTGCACCGTGTAAAGCCACGCGGGCGCGATCAGCGCGAGGGCCGCCAGGCACAGGGCGATGCGCGTGATGATGCCCACCCAGGCGGGCCGCAGCCACAGCGCGCAGAGGAGACCGGCAAACAACGCGCTGGCCACGGGCGGAAGCACCCGATCCATCGGGCGATGGACCGGGCCCAGCCAGTGGATCGCCGTCGCACAAACGCCCGCCAGCAGGGCCAGCGAGAGCATGACCATCATGGCGACGCGGAGGTACTGATCGTCTGGATCCTGCACGGGCATTCGGGGCTATCTGGGAGTGGGCAGTATAGGGAACGGGGTCAGGTTCACTTCCCACACGACTGCGGCATACCCACCGACCCATCACGCCTGCGTTGACCGATGGGCCACCGGCGCCGCCCGGGTGAGGCTGCCGCCATGGCCCGACACCCCCGCATCGACCTCCCCGGCATCCCGCAGCACGTCGTGCAGCGCGGCAACAACCGCCTGCCCTGCTTCCTGGACGACGAGGACCGCGCCCGCTACCGCCAACTGTTGCGCGAAGCCCTGTTGGCCAGCGACTGCCGGCTGCACGCCTACGTGCTGATGGACAACCACGTGCACCTGCTGGTCACGCCGCACCGGGCCGGCGCCATCGGCCAGCTGATGCAGCACCTGGGCCGCCAGTACGTGGGCCAGTTCAACGCCCGCCACGGCCGCACCGGCACGTTGTGGGAAGGCCGCTACAAGGCTTGCCTGGTCGATACCACCGACTACCTGCTGCGCTGCGCCCGCTATATCGACCTCAACCCGGTCCGCGCCCGCATGACCGACTCCCCCACCGCGTTCGCCTGGTCCAGCTGCGCCGGCCTGTGCGGCCTGCGCGATGACCCGCTGCTGGCGCCGCATCCCGTGCAACGCACCTTGGGCGCAGACGGCTATCGGGCGCTGCTGGCCGAAGCCCTGAGCGAAGAAGACCTCGCCGCCCTCCGCCTCTACCTGCAACAGCAACGCGCCTATGGCCGCGACGACTTCCGCGCGATGGTCGAAGCCAAAACCCAACGGTTCGCCGGCGTTTGCCCGCGCATCGACCGGCCAAGGCCAAATCAATCATTGAAACGGGAATAAGTGAACCTGACCCCGTTTTCCTGGTCGAAAGCCAAGACCCAGCGGTTAGCCGGCGTGAGGCCGGCGCATCGGCCGGCGAAATCATCGGTTATGGAATAAATGAACCTGACCCCGTTTTTCGACCCCGTTTTTCGTCCACTCCGCCCCCTTTTTGCACCCTTTTTGGCAGAGAAAGTCGACTCTGACCCCTGTTTTCTGCTATGTCAGGTGCAGCTCGATGCGATCCACCGCACCGAAGTATCTCTCTTCCAAGCGTGTGGACGGCTCACGAATTGAGTTGACAAAGCGATTCAGACCCTTGCGAGTCAAGAGCTGCTCCCAGCTCTTCGGATACATCTGTCGCATGACAAAAAGGACAAATGATGCTGCGCTCATTTTGTTGCTGCAGAGCCGCACTTCGTTGCCTAGGCCAATGTGAATGTGCGCCACGGGATGGACGCCTTCCTGGTAGCCTCTCGGATCGTAGTCGTAACGTATCGGCGTGACATGGCGTCTTTCCGCTGCCGTATCTATGACGTTTTGATAACTGCCTGCCATCTCGCGCCGGATGCGAGGGTTGTTCTCCTCGCCGCGTTCGGCCAGATAGTCAGGAAACGTCATAATTTCCAAAGGACAATGAATAAACGAGTACGAAGGCGACAGTCCTTCAGAAAAAAGAAACAAGGAGTGGTCTTGCATTCGCAAGTGGTACCACCGGTTAGCTAGCGCAGACCGCCACTGATCCACGTACTGCAATGTACGCAGTTCGCCCACAACTTCATGCGAAACCACAAAGTGGGCGTCCCCATATTCGTCAACGGGAAATCCCGCCTCCCGCGCTATCGCTTGAAGACGTTGCCTGTACATCGCTATTTGAACCGCTTCTTGGAGCGTTTCTGCGCTTGCACCTCGCGAAGCTTCTTCCGCAGGATTCGCTCAAAGTCCTCGGGATCCAACGACTGCCCCAAGTGAGAGATCTCTTCATCCACCTCCGACGGCTCCGCTTGGACCAGATCCCGTTTCATGAACACCAAATCCTGCTCACTAGGCTGAGTGAATCGCAGTGCAGGAAACTGCGCCTTTGCACGCGCGAGCTCAGCAGCGAAAGCTTGGGCGGCGCTACCAACGCCGGTTACGCAAAGCCACCCTTTGGCTCTTGTCATCGCGGTGAAGGCGCAATTTCGAGATCGAGGACTAGGCCGCCAGAACAGCGCATCAATGCCCACCAAGTAAACGCAGTAGGCTTCGTTACCTTTCGCTTTATAGACCGTGGAAAGAGTTACCGCTCCCTCCTGCTGGAAGTCCGGCACGCCGTAGGACTGCGCATGGATGTTGTTGACCACGATACCAACGGCTCGGAGTGCGGAGCTGACTGCATTCAAGTACATCCCGGTATTCCGGTCATCTGCGCAAATGACCAAAATATCTTCCGGAGGAACTCCATGCTGCTGGATGTCGGACTGGATACGCTCAACGACGTAGCTGACCTCTTCATTTGCCCGACCGAAGACCTGACATGAAATTATTTCGTCCGCTGAGCACGAGTCACTGATAGACGAAGGTGAGTTCTCACGTGGACGCACGATGACTGCAGGCTTCAAAGGCGCGAGCTCACCCTCAACTTCATAACCAAAGTCTTCCCAGTGGTCCTTAGACTCAAGCATTTGCACTACCTTGTCGCCGTAAATGCCGAAGCCGATTGCATGAGCGCAAACCAGAATTTCCCGGGGATTTCGGTAGCACTTGTGCAACACGATCTCCTCCTCAAAATTGACGTGCGGGACTTCCTCACCGTCGGTTCCAAACAGGATCGCTGCGGTTGGCGTCTCGACGTCGAAGATTGTTTGAAATACGTCGTACGCGATAACTAACTTTTCGTCGACGGCTAACCGAAGTGCCAACCTCATGAACTCCGGCGGAAAGTCTTGAGCCTCATCAACGAACACATAATCAAATGAGTTGATTACGTTGGGGTCGGCCAGCAGAGGGCGGCACACGGCCGCGAAAGGCTGCCGCGCCGAGATTCGTTGAGCTTCGGCGAAGTTAAGCGGAGTATGGCCGAAGCGTCGAGCGGTCTGATGATAGAGCCCATCGACTGTCGCCCCTCCCCATGCATGCAATATCTGGATCTTCTTCCAGTCCGGATCTCGATCCTCATGCATCCTGTAGAATCGAGTTATTAGTTGCTTGATGTGCTGGTAGAGGCTCTTTGTGTAAAACGTGACCGCTATCCGAGCGTCTGGTTCGCGCACCGCGGTTAGCGCGGCCTTAAGCGCAAGAACGACAGTTTTCCCCGATCCCGCCAGACCCTGGATTCGCTGCGGCCCCGTGGTCTCGGTCATGTAGGCAACACGCTGATCGCGATCGAATCTACGTATTTCGTCTTCAAGCCGAGCGATTATTCCTACTTTTGCTTCGGGTGCGAAATTTTCGACAGGGCGCTCCTTCGCCTTGATGAGAGCTTTCGACCCGTCTAACGTCGAAACGAGTTCCGCAAAAACCCCTTCGTCGATTTGTGCACCAAGCTTCATGGACGCGAGCGCGGAGTCGAGGCCGGCCAGCCCAACTTGGATATTCTCGCCCGCGCCGCCTTCTGGGATCCAAATACATGCATCCAAGTTGAATCTTAGATTGGCGCGACCCGCACGCAGACGTGGATATCTCACCAAACGGGAAAACACCTGATTGAAAGCGCCATCCAGTTGCTCTTTAGCTCGATCAACATCCGCGCCCGGAGTGCTGATCAAAAGCACTCCATGCATCGGCGAAATTAAAACTAGATCAGCGACAAGTAGCTTCTCGTCTTCCCTAAAAAGCGGAAAGTTAAAAAAGATGATTGCATCTTCTAGAGATAACGGTGCCTCGTTTTTCTTGAGGTGGTCAATCAGAATCCGAGCACTCGGATCTGCTCGAATAACCGACTCCTTCGGATAAATTTGCACCTTACTACCCCCATATCCGTTCTGAACTAAACGCTGAGAAAAAAGCCCGCATCAGTGCGGGCTTTTTCGTTGCGCTACATATTCCGCCTGTACTCCCCGCCCACCTCATACAACGCATGGCTGATCTGCCCCAGCGAATGCGTCTTCACCGCTTCCATCAGCGATTCAAACACATTCCGCCTCTCCCGCGCAGTCGCCTGCAGCCCCTTCAGCCCTTCTGAAGCAAACCCGTTGCGGTTGCCCTGATACCCCGCCACGTTCGCGATCTGCTGCCCCTTCTCCTCTTCCGTGGAGCGGATCAGCTCGATCTCGGTGACGATGTCGCCGCCGTGTTCCTTGGGCAGGAAGGTGTTGACGCCGACCAGCGGCAGGCTGCCGTCGTGCTTCTTGTGCTCGTAGTACAGGCTTTCTTCCTGGATCTTGCCGCGCTGGTACATGGTGTCCATGGCGCCCAGCACGCCGCCGCGCTCGCTGATGGCCTCGAACTCCTTGTACACGGCCTCTTCCACGAGGTCGGTGAGCTTGTCCACGATGAAGCTGCCCTGCCACGGGTTCTCGCAGAAGTTCAGCCCCAGCTCCTTGTTGATGATCATCTGGATGGCCACGGCGCGGCGCACGGACTCTTCCGTGGGCGTGGTGATAGCTTCGTCGTAGGCGTTGGTGTGCAGGCTGTTGCAGTTGTCGAACAGCGCGTACAGGGCCTGCAGCGTGGTGCGGATGTCGTTGAACTGGATTTCCTGCGCGTGCAATGAGCGCCCGCTGGTCTGGATGTGGTACTTCATCATCTGGCTGCGCGGGCTGGCGCCGTAGCGCTCGCGCATGGCGCGGGCCCAGATGCGGCGGGCCACGCGGCCGATGACGGTGTACTCCGGGTCCATGCCGTTGCTGAAGAAGAAGCTCAGGTTGGGCGCGAAGTCGTCGATCTTCATCCCGCGCGCCAGGTAGTACTCCACGATGGTGAAGCCGTTGGACAGGGTGAAGGCCAGCTGGCTGATCGGGTTCGCGCCGGCTTCGGCGATGTGGTAGCCGGAGATGGACACCGAATAGAAGTTGCGGACGCCGTTGTCGACGAAGTACTGCTGGATGTCGCCCATCATGCGCAGGGCGAATTCCGTGCTGAAGATGCAGGTGTTTTGCGCCTGGTCTTCCTTCAGGATGTCCGCCTGCACGGTGCCGCGCACGGTCTTCAGCGTCTGCGCCTTGATGCGGGCGTAGGTCTCGGCGTCCACCAGCTGGTCGCCGGACACGCCCAGCAGGCCCAAGCCCAGGCCGTTGTTGCCCTGCGGCAGCTCGCCTGCGTAGCGCGGGCGTGGCTTGCCCTCGAACAGCGCGTCGATCTTCTGTTGCGCCTCGGCCCAGCGCGCCGGGTCGGCCTTCAGGTATTGCTCCACCTGCTGGTCGATGGCGGTGTTCATGAACATCGCCAGGATCATCGGTGCGGGGCCGTTGATGGTCATCGACACGCTGGTGGTGGGCGCGCACAGGTCGAAGCCGGAGTACAGCTTCTTCATGTCGTCCAGCGTGGGCACGTTGACGCCGGAATTGCCGATCTTGCCGTAGATGTCCGGGCGCGGCGCCGGGTCTTCGCCGTACAGGGTCACGCTGTCGAAGGCGGTGGACAGGCGCGCGGCCGGCTGGCCCAGGCTGAGGTAGTGGAAGCGGCGGTTGGTGCGCTCCGGGGTACCCTCGCCCGCGAACATGCGGATGGGGTCTTCGCCGGTGCGGCGGTACGGGTATACGCCGCCGGTGTAGGGGTAGTAACCGGGCAGGTTTTCCTTCTGCAGGAACACCAGCAGCTCGCCCCAGGCCTTGTAGGTGGGCGCGGCGATCTTGGGGATCTGCTGGTGGCTGAGCGACTCGCGGTAGTTCTCGACGCGGATGGTCTTGTCGCGCACCTGGTATTCGTTCACCGGCTCGGTGATGGATTTCAGGCGGGCCGGCCAGTCGCGCAGCAGCTTCAGCGCCTCGGAATCCAGCGACTGGATGGCGTCGTTGTAGCGCTGGCGCAGGGTCTTGAGGCTGCGGTCGTCGCCTTCGGTGAGGGCTTCGGCCGGGTACAGGTCCAGCGCCCTGGGCAACGCGGCGTCGTCCAGTTCCTTCAATGCGTCCCACAGCGACTGCGCGCGGTCGGCGATCTCCGCCTGCGATTCGATGCGGGCGTTGATGTTGCGGCCCTGCTCGGCGATCTCCGCCAGGTAGCGCACGCGGTTGCCGGGGATGAGGACGGTGGCGCGGGGTTCCTTGAGGGTGGTGTCGATGTTGGGGACAAGGAGGGAAAGGGGGAAAAGGGGGTCAGAGTCACTTTTCGACTCACCCTCACCGCCACCAGCACTGCCTGCATCCGAAAAGTGACTCTGACCCCCTTTTCCTTTCCCGCCTCCCAGCTTCTCGCGCAGCAGGCGGCACAGGTTGGCGAACATCCAGTTCAGGCCGGGGTCGTTGAACTGGCTGGCGATGGTGGGATAGACCGGGACGTCTTCGTCCTTGGTCTGGAACGCCACGCGGTTGCGCTTCCACTGCTTGCGCACGTCGCGCAGGGCGTCTTCGGCGCCGCGCTTGTCGAACTTGTTGAGGACGACGAGTTCCGCGTAGTCCAGCATGTCGATCTTCTCGAGCTGGCTGGGCGCGCCGAAGTCGCTGGTCATCACGTACATGGGGAAATCGACCAGGTCGACGATCTCCGAATCGCTCTGGCCGATGCCGGCGGTTTCCACGATCACCAGGTCATAGCCCAGCGACTTCAGGAAGGCGATGCAGTCCTTCAAGACCACATTCGTGGCCATGTGCTGGCGGCGGGTGGCCATGGAGCGCATGAACACGCGCGGGCTGCGCAGCGAGTTCATGCGGATGCGGTCGCCCAGCAGCGCGCCGCCGGTGCGGCGGCGGGTGGGGTCCACGCTGATCACGGCCACGTGCATGTCCGGGAAGTTGGCCAGGAAGCGGTTGAGCAGTTCGTCCGTGACCGACGACTTGCCGGCGCCGCCAGTGCCGGTGATGCCCACCACGGGGGTCTTGCCGCCGGCCAGCTGCCATTCCTTGCGCAGGTGGGCCAGCGTGCTTTCGTCCAGCGCCTGCTCCTCGATGGCGCTGAGCATGCGGCCGATTTCGATCTCGTTGTCGAAGCCCACCTTGTGCGGGGTTTCCACCGGCAGGCGTGCGGCCTCGGCGCGCTTGACCACGTCCTCGATCATCGCCACCAGCCCCATGTGCATGCCGTCGTTGGGGTGGTAGATGCGCTCGACGCCGTAGGCCTCCAGCTCGCGGATTTCCTCCGGGGTGATGGTGCCGCCGCCGCCGGCGAACACGCGGATGTGCGCGGCGTCGCGCTGCTTCAGCATGTCCACCATGTACTTCAGGTATTCCACGTGGCCGCCCTGGTAGGACGACAGCGCGATGGCGTCGGCGTCTTCCTGCAGCGCCGCGCGCACCACGTCTTCCACGCTGCGGTTGTGGCCCAGGTGGATGACTTCCGCGCCCTGCGCCTGGATCAGCCGGCGCATGATGTTGATGGCGGCGTCGTGGCCGTCGAACAGGCTGGCGGCGGTGACGAAGCGCAACGGCGTGCGGTTTTCGTCAAGCGCAGGGGGCTGCTGCGGGAGGGTTTCGGCCGTGGTGCTCATGACTGCATCCGCATGGAAATTGGGCAATCCGCGATTGTAACGCGCAGGGTAGGATGGCCCGAACGCCACCGTGTCCTTGCCATGCGCCCACGCCTGCTGCCCTGTTCCGCCGCCCTCCTCTCCCTTGCCCTGGCTGCCTGCCAGCACGCGCCGCCGACAACCGAGGCCACGCCGGCCAAGCCGCGGATGCTGCTGCTGGGGGAGGTGCACGACAACGCCGACGGCCACGCCGCCCGCGCCGCGCTGCTGCGCAGGGAACTGGAAGCGGGCTGGCGGCCGGCTGTCGCGATGGAACAGTTCGACACCAGCCAGCAGCCGGCGCTGGACGCGGCCATGGCCGAATGCGGCGATGCCGCCTGCGTGGTGGCGCGGGTGGCCCCGCCGAAGGCCAGCTGGACGTGGGCGTACTACCAGCCGGTGATCGCTTTGGCGCTGGAGTACAAACTGCCGCTACTGGCCGCCAACCTGTCGCGCGCCGATGCATCCAAGGTGGTGAAGGAAGGCTTCGCCGCGGCGCTGCCGGCCGAACTCATCGCCCGCTACAGGCTGGACGCGCTGCCTGCGGAAGTGCAGGCAGCGCAGGAAACCGAAGTGCGCGACAGCCACTGCGGCGCGCTGCCGGAATCGCTGGTGGCGCCGATGGCGAAAGCGCAGATCGCCCGCGACGTGGTGATGACCGAGACCATGCGCATGCACGCGGCCAGCGGCGTGGTGCTGATTGCCGGCAACGGCCATGTGCGTGGCGATATCGCGGTGCCGTTCTGGCTGCGCGGCGACGGCATGGCACCGCGCGCGGTGGGCTTCCTGGAGCCCATGTCCAGCCCGACCGCGTTCGACGAGGTTCACCGCATCCCCGCGGCCCGGCGCCCGGATCCCTGCGCCGGCTTCAAGGCCCCGAAAGCCGCTGGCTGAGTGCGGCGCGCGGCGGCGGCGGCGCATCGCCACTCGCACTGCGCAGCGCGCCTTGATGGCCCCGCCGGGGGCCGTACCCATCCGTATGCCGACCCCGCTCCGGAGAATGGCCTAAAATGCCCGGCTGTGACGGGGGGTTCACCCGGCCACAGCCACCATATCCGCTTCCATCCCATAGCCACCGGTTCCGTAGTTCGCGACGGACCCGGCCGGAGTTATTGCAATGATCTTCGAAACGCTCGACATCTACGGCCACGAGCAGGTCGTGTTCTGCCACAACAAGGACGCTGGCCTGAAGGCGATCATCGCCATCCACAACACCGTGCTGGGCCCCGCGCTGGGCGGCACCCGCATGTGGCCGTACAAGAGCGAGGCGGAAGCGCTGAACGACGTGCTGCGCCTGTCGCGCGGCATGACCTACAAGAACGCCGTGGCCGGCCTGAACATCGGCGGCGGCAAGGCGGTGATCATCGGCAACCCGGCCACCGACAAGTCCGAGGCGCTGTTCCGCGCGTTCGGCCAGTTCGTGGAGTCGCTGGGCGGCCGCTACATCACCGCCGAGGACGTCGGCATCGACGTCAACGACATGGAATACGTGTACCGCGAGACCGAGTACGTGACCGGCGTGCACCAGGTCCACGGCGGTTCGGGCGATCCCTCGCCGTTCACCGCCTACGGTTCGCTGCAGGGCCTGATGGCCACGCTGAACCGCAAGTTCGGTGACGAGGACGTGGGCAAGTATTCCTACGCCGTGCAGGGCCTGGGCCACGTGGGCATGGAATACGTGAAGCTGCTGAAGGAACGCGGCGCCAAGATTTTCGTCACCGACATCAACCAGGCGCTGGTGGACAAGGCCGTGACCGAGTACGGCGCCGAGGCCGTGGGCCTGGACGAGATCTACGACGTGCCGGCCGATGTGTATTCGCCGTGCGCGCTGGGCGGCACCGTCAACGAGCAGACCCTGCCGCGCTTCAAGTTTAAGGTGATCTGCGGTTCGGCCAACAACCAGCTGGCCAACAACGAGATCGGCGACGAGGTGGTCAAGCGCGGCATCCTGTACGCGCCCGACTACGCGGTGAACGCGGGCGGCGTGATGAACGTGGCGCTGGAGCTCGACGGCTACAACCGCGAGCGCGCCATGCGCATGATGCGCACGATCTATCACAACCTCTCGCGCATCTACGAAATCTCCGACCGCGACGGCATCCCGACCTACCGCGCCGCCGACCGCCTGGCCGAAGAGCGCATCGAGAAGATCGGCAAGCTGAAGCTGCCGCTGGGCCGCGGCCGCACCCGCTTCCAGGGCCGCATCCGCGGGAATTGATCGGGCGTTGCCCGATCAATTCTTGATGGGCTTCCACAACCCCGCCGCTGTCGTGGCGCCCCCTTGACTCAAGGGGGCTTGGCAAGTGGAGCTGCCTCGCTGAAACGCCCGGCTTGCCGGGCGTTTTTGTACGGCGAGGGCCCTGTTGCCGGTCAATTACAATTGACCTATCCGGCCCGCAGCCAGCGGGCCTTCCGACACCTTCGAGGAATCCCATGCGTCCCTTCCCCCTTGGCGAAGACATCGATGCCCTGCGTGAGGCGGTCCGCCGTTTTGCCGAAACCGAGATCGCGCCGCGCGCGGCCAAGGCGGACGAGGACAACTGGTTCCCGCAGGAGCTGTGGCCGATGCTGGGCGAGATGGGCCTGCTGGGCATGACCATCCCGGGCGAATACGGCGGCAGCGGCCTGGGCTACCTGGCCCACCTGGTGGCGATGGAAGAGATCAGCCGCGCCTCGGGCGCGATCGGCCTGTCCTACGGCGCGCATTCCAACCTCTGCGTCAACAACCTGTACGCGAACGGCAACGAAGCGCAGCGGGCGAAGTATTTGCCCAAGCTGTGCAGCGGCGAGTTCAAGGGCGCGCTGGCAATGAGCGAGCCCGGCGCCGGCTCCGACGTGGTGGGCTCGATGAGCTGCCGCGCAGAGCTCAAGGGCGATGTATGGATCGCCAACGGCAACAAGATGTGGATCACCAACGGCCCCGAGGCCGACGTGCTGATCGTCTACATGCGCACCGCCAGCCGCGAGCTGGGCAGCAAATGCATGACCGCCTTCATCGTCGAGAAGGGCATGAAGGGTTTCTCCACCGCGCAGAAGCTGGACAAGCTGGGCATGCGCGGCAGCAACACCTGCGAGCTGGTGTTCGAGAACTGCGAGATCCCGCAGGAAAACGTGCTGGGCGAGGTCAACAACGGCGTCAAGGTGCTGATGAGCGGCCTGAACACCGAGCGCCTCGTCCTGTCCGGCGGCCCCATCGGATTGATGCAGGCGGCGCTGGACATCGCCCTGCCCTACGTGCGCGAACGCCGCCAGTTCGGCCAGGCCATCGGCACCTTCGAGCTGATGCAGGCCAAGATCGCCGACATGTACACCGCGCTGCAGTCCAGCCGCGCCTTCGCCTACCAGGTGGCGCGCGACTACGACGCCGGCCACAAGAGCCGCATCGACGCCGCGTCCTGCCTGCTGCACTCCAGCGAGGCGGCGGTGCAGGTGGCGCTGGAAGCCATCCAGTCGCTGGGCGGCAACGGCTACATCAACGAATTTGCGACCGGCCGCATCCTGCGCGATGCCAAGCTGTACGCGATCGGCGCCGGCACCAACGAGATCCGCCGCATGCTGATCGGCCGCGAGCTGTTCGCCGGCAACCACTGAGTCACGCCCGCCACAGCCGACGCCGGCAACCGGCGTCGGCGCAGGTCAAGCCTGGCCGGCCGCGCGACATCCGGGCGGCGGCTGGTCCCAACTGCGCGCCCGCATCGCGCCTGGCCCGCTGCCGCCGGCCAGGCACTCCGCGCAACCGGTCATCTCGAAACGGTCGCGTCCGAGGTCCTTGGCCCGATACAGCGCGGCGTCGGCACGCTGCAGCAGCGATGCGGCCGCCACATCGGCATCGCAGGCCTCGGCGCCGCCGGCGCTGCTGGTCAGCGGCCGCAGCGGCCACGCGTTGGCGCGGATGGCATGCAGCACGCGTTCGGCGATCGCCGGCAGCTGGTGCAGGTGGGCGCCGTGGATCACCAGCACGAACTCCTCGCCGCCATAGCGGAAGGCCGCGTCCTCCGGACGTAGCGTGGCGCGCAGTAGCCGGCCGATCTCGCGCAGGGCGTCGTCGCCGGCCTGGTGACCGAAGTCGTCGTTGTAGGCCTTGAAGTGGTCCAGGTCCAGCATCAGCAGCGAGAACGGCAGCCGCTGGCGGCGGTCCTGATGCAGCAGCCCCTGCAGCACTTCATCCAGCTTGCGCCGGTTGCCCAGCCCCGTCAGCGCATCGGTGTCGGCGGCATCGCGAAGTCGCAGCGAGGCTTCGCGCAGGCGTTCGCTGCGGTCCAGCAACGCCGCCACCAGCCAGATCATCCACGCCAGTGATCCGCCGGTGAACACCGCGCCGAGGGTGGAAGCAACCACCTGCGACACGCCGAAACGGGTCTCCAGCAGCTTGAACGCGAAGGTGTAGGCCAACGGCAGCAGCAGCGCCGGCAGCAACAGACTGCGCGCCAAAACGCCACCCAGCGTCGCGGCGGTACTGACCCGGGTCAGGCCGGTGGTCGGCACCGACGACATCCACCCCAGCGTACCGAACAGCAGCAACGCGCCGGTGAGGATGGGCAGGCGCTCCAGCAGGCTTTCGCCGTGCTCGGCGAGCACGAACGCGAACGAGGCCAGGCTGGCCATCGCGATGGCCAGCACGCCGAGCCCGAGCATCTCGCGCAGCACCAGCGCGCGGGCATTGAGGACCAGCAGCCCCTGCCCGCCGAGCAGCAGGAAGCCGCAGGCCGCCAGCTCCGCCATCCGCACCGGCGGCCGCTGGCCGGCGCCAGAAGCGGCATCCAGCCACGCGGCGATGCCGCGATAGCCGGCGTGCGTGTATTCCAGCAGCGAATCCGCCGCCAGCACCACGACTATCGTGCACAGCAGGCTGGCCAGACGCCGGACCCAGCGGCGGCCGGTACCGACCATGGCCAGCGCCAGCCCCGACAGCAGGACGCACAGCGCGGCGGTCAGGCGCATGTCGCGGCCGCCCAGGTCCGGCAAGAGATCGACCTGCGTCGCCCATTCCAGGCTGCTGCCAAGGCCGACCCCGATCATGAGCAGGCTGGCCAGGCGCGAGTACAGCCGGTAGCCGCGCATCGCCCAGCGGCTGTGGACGAATTCGGTGTTCATCCCTGGCTCCCCCGGCGGCGGCCACGGCGTCGCGGCCACGGCCGGACCCGCGCCGGATCGCGCGTGCGAGTGGTCGTGAACGCCGGACTGTTGCCCAAGTGCCTGCCCCCCGTGGCCTCCGCACGCGCATGCAACACGGCGGATAACGCAGCGTAGGCACGGACCGGCCCCGGCCTTGTTGACTGGAGTCAATATATTCCCGGGCTGCGCGGCCGCAGCCCCAACCAGTCAGCTGCCATACGGCCCGGGCCGCAGCAGCCCGGTCCGACGCCGGCACCAACCGGCAGCAGCGACGGCATCATGCCGCTACGCCACCGCGGCATCCCGGCGGCGGCTGGTCCCATTCCCGCGCGCGCAGCGCGGGCGGCGCACTGCGGCTGGCGAAGCACTCGGCGCAGCCCATCGCCTCGAAACGATCGCGGCCATTGCGCTTGGCCCGGTACAGCGACGCATCGGCACGCTGCAGTAGGGTCGCCGCGGAGTCGGCATCGCAGACCTCGGCCCCACCGATGCTGGCGGTCAAGGGCAGCAGCGGCCAGTCGTTGGCGCGGATGGTGTGCAGGATCCGCGCCGCGATCACCGGCAGTTGCGGCATGCGCACGCCGTGGACGAGCAGGACGAATTCCTCGCCGCCGTACCGCACGGCAACATCGCGCGGGCGCAGCACGGTGCGCAGGAGCCGGCCGATCTCGCGCAGGGCCTCGTCGCCGGCCTGGTGCCCGTAACCGTCGTTGTAGGCCTTGAAGTGGTCGACATCCAGCACCAGCAGCGAGAACGGCGTGCGCTGCTGCCGGTATTCGCGCAACAGCGCATCGATCTCGGCGTCGAACTTGCGGCGGTTGCCCAGACCGGTGAGAGAATCCGTATCGGCCACGTCGCGCAGCTGCAGCGAGGCTTCGCGCAGGCGCTCGCTGCGATCCAGCAGCGCGGCGACCAGCCAGATCATCCACGCCACCGAACCGCCCGTGAACACCGCACCCAAGGTGGAAGCGATGATCTGCGGCACGCCGAAGCGCGTCTCCAGCAGCTTGAACGCGAAGGTGTAGGCCAGCGGCAGCAGCAGCGCCGGCAGCAGCAGGCTGCGGGCGAACACCCCGCCCAGGGTGGCGGCAGTGCTAATCCGGGTCAGCCCGGTGGTGGGTGTCGAAGACATCCATCCCAGCGTGCCGAACAGCAGCGAGATGCCGGTCAGCGGCGGCAGGTGGTCGAGCAGGCTTTCACCGCGCTGCGCCAGCAGGAATGCCAGCGAGGCCACGCTGGCCATGGCGATGGCCAGGACGCCGAGGCCGAACGCCTCGCGCAGCACCACCGCGCGCGAATTCAGGACCAGGATGCCCTGCCCGCCCAGCAGCACGAAGGCACAGGCCGCCAGCTCCGCCATCAGCACCGGCGGTCGCACCCCTGCACCGGACACGGCATCCAACCAGCCGGCCACGCCGCGATACCCCGCGACACCGTGTTCAAGCAGCGCATCGGCGCCAAGGCCGATTATCGCCGCGCACAGCAGGCTGGCGGCCAGCCGAAGGGCTTTGCCGCCAAGGCCGACCGCCGCCAGCGCCAGCCCGGACAGCAGGATGCACAGGGCTGCGGTCAGGCGCATGTCACGCCCGCCCAGGTCCGGCACCAGGTTGAGGTCAAGCCACCATTCCAGGCTGCTGCACAGGCCCACCAGCACCATCAGTGCACTGGCCAGCAGCGAGTACAACCGGTATCCGCGGACCGCCCAACCACTGTGACGGAATTCCGCCGTCATCCGGTCTGGTATCCGCAGGCGCCGCCCGCCGGCCGGAAGGAGGCCATCGCCACGCTTCCCAGCAGCGGCAGCGCGCAGCAGTCACTGGACTTGCCGCAGGCCAGCAGCTCCCCGCGGCAGCCGGCCAGTCCCCATGCGGTGCCCGGCCGGTAGTCCGACAGGAACTCGCAGAGGTCGGCGACGGACAAAGCCTTGCTGGCCAGCCAGCCCTGGAATCCGTCGCAGCCGTAGCCACACAGCAGCGAGAGTTGCCGCGCCGTTTCCACGCCCTCGGCGATCACTGCAAGATCCAGGCTGTGGGCCAGCCGCACCAGCCCCTGGACCAGCTTGCGCGCCTTTTCCGACACCTCCAGCTGGCGCACGAACGACCGGTCGACCTTGATGGCGCTTACCGGCAGACCGCAGAGATAGGACAGCGACGAGAACCCGGTGCCGAAGTCGTCGATGGTGGTGCGGACACCGAAATCCGCGAGCTCGCGCATCACCGCCGCCGCCAGCTCCGGACTCTCGACCACCGCGCTCTCGGTCAATTCGATCTCGATGGACTCCGGCGGCAGCGCGTACTTGCTCAACTCGATGCGCACCCGCTCCACCAGCTCGGTGCTGCACAACTGCAGCGCGGACAGGTTGATCGCGACACGCAGCGGCCAGCCGGCGTCATGCAGCATGCCGGCGCAGCGGCAGGCTTCGGACAACACCCAATCGCCGAGTTCGCCGATCAGGCCGCCGGCTTCGGCGGCGGGAACGAAGCGGGATGGCGGGATGTCCCCATGCTGCGGATGGGTCCAGCGCAGCAGCGCCTCCACCCCCTGCAGATGGCCACCGGGCAGGTGGAACTGCGGCTGAAAATGCAGGGTCAGCTGGTCGCCGGCGCGCAGCGCCTCGCGCAGCAGCGACTGCATCTCGAGATGGTCCTCAGCCCGCTGCGCCAGTTCCGGCCGGAACCTGCAGACACCGCCACGGCGCTGGGCTTTGGCGCGATACAGCGCCATGTCGGCGCGGCAGACAAGGCTGGCGGCGGTATTGGCATCCGCGGGATATGCGGCAAACCCGATGCTGCAGCTGCTGTAGCGCAGGCCCGGGCCGACCCGGAATGGCTCCATGAACGCTTCGCGAAGCTGCAGTGCGCGCATGCGCGCGCCTTTGGCATCGACGCCGGGCAGCAGCACGCAGAATTCATCGCCGCCCATCCGCGCCAGCACCGCTTCTTCCGGCAGGCCGGCCCGCAGCCGCTCGACGACCCGCAGCAGCAGGCAGTCGCCCTGCTCGTAGCCATCGCAATCATTGATCGCGCGGAAATTGTCGAGATCCAGCAACAGTGCGGCGACCGGGAAGGCCGGCGCTGACCGCAGCCTGCGGTCCAGCCAGTCCTGCAGCCAGACCCGTCCAGGCAATCCGGTCAGCGGATCGAAGCCCACCCGGCTGGCACCGTCGTCGCCCGGCCGGCCGGTGCCCAACCACTGGCGCAGCTTCACCCACAAGCGCCGGTGACCCGCGCTTGCGTCTACCGCCACGTGCTGTCGTTCCGACACATGCGTCACGTCACCCCCTGGTACCAGCCACCCGGCATCGTTGCAGCAGCCGTGAAGTGGTGGCCATCAGCACAGGATTACTTGCGCTGTAGGCGCAGGATTCATTTTCCGCGACCGCATTCGAAGCGGATTTCCACGCGCTACCCTCGCGCTCACTTCACCAGCCGGTGCCGCAGTGCATAGCGAATCAACTCGCCATCCGACGCCACGCCGAGCTTCTGCATCAACCGGAACTTATGGGTGCTGACGGTCTTGGGGGAAATCCCCAGTGCAGCCGCGATCGCCGGAATGGTGTCGCCTCCGGCGAAGCGGCGGAACACGTCGAATTCCCGGTCGGACAACTGGTGGTGCGGCACGGCTCCTTCCTCGGCACTGCCCTGGAACAGTACCCGCGAGGCCACCGCCTGCTCCACGTAGGGCCGGCCGCGCGACACCGTGCGAACCGCGTCGAACAGCGCTTCCGGTTCGCCATCCTTGGTGAGGTAGCCGGCCGCGCCGGCCGCGATCGCGCGCCGCGCGATTTCCGCCTCGTCGTGGACGGTCAGCACCAGAACAGGCAGCTTCGGCAACTCGTTGCGAACCCGCTTGATCAGCTCGATACCGTTCGGACCGGGCATGTTCAGGTCGAGCAACAGCACGTCGTGTCCACCCCGTGGCGCCTGCGACAGCACTTCCCGGCCGCTGCGTGCCTCGCCGGACACTTCCATGTCGCCGGCGAACGCGAGGACCCGGCGCAGCCCCTCGCGGAAGATCGCATGGTCGTCGGCGATGAATACCCTGATCATGTCGCTGCTCCCCTTTGCATCTGTTCGGGTGTCGCGACAGTGCGACACCGCGCAGGTCCGGCGTCGACGCCGCGGTCCCTGCAAATTCCGGCGCCAGCCGCGATGCGGCCGGGAGACCCCGGCGCCAGCGCAGCGGCATCCGCAGCCTCCCTGTCGCCAGCGTGCTCCGCACCGGCGTCAAGCACGGCCATCAGCGTGGTGCCGCCGCCGGCGGTCTCCCTGAAATCGATCCAGCCGCCAAAAGCGCGCGCGCGCTCGCGCATGCCGGCGACGCCGAACGAACGGGCGCGCGAAAGGATCTCCGGATCGACGCCGACGCCGTCGTCGACGACCTGCAGCTGCAGGCGACCAGCGTCATCAAGCGTGATGACCACCCGCACGGAGCGCGCATGCGCGTGACGCACGACATTGGTCAGTGCTTCCTGCAGGATCCGGAACGCCGCGGTCCGCACCGCCTGGCCCATCGGCACGTCCGCAGCGGCGGCCAGACTGCAGGCAAGCCCGGCCCGCTCCGGGAGCGTCGCCAACAGCCATTCGGCAGCCGGAACCAGGCCTTCGTCCAGGGGGCCGGGACGCAACGTGGACACCATGCTGCGCATCGACCGCAGCATGGCATCGAGGATGGCCTTGCTGCGCGTCACCTGCGGCGCCAGCGCAGGATCAAGACCGCCGAACCGCATCCGCATCAATCCCAGTTCCATCCGCAGCGCGGTGATCGACTGGCCGAACTCGTCGTGCAGTTCCCGCGCCAGCGTCAGCCGTTCGTGTTCCTGCAGGGATTCGGCATGCGTCACCCACTGGCGCAGCTGGGCCCGGCTTTCCCGCAGCGCCCGCTCGGTGGCCTGACGGCGCGCGCGATCCAGGCGCAGGGACTCGGCCATCTGCCGCAGCGCGGCGGCGAGCTGCCCGACCTCGTCACGGCCGCGCGCCGCGGGCTCGGCATCGAGATTGCCCTGCGCCACCACGCGTGCCCAGACCGCTGCATCCTCCAGCGGCACCGTGATGCTGCGCAGCACCGCGATGCCGACCAACCAGGCCAGCAGCAGCACCATGGCGGAGACGCCCATCAGCAGATACAGCGTGCGCTCGTATTCGACGCGCGTGCGTGCAGCGGCGGCGCCGGCATGTGCGTTTTCCAGATCGACCAGCTGGCCGAGCAGGCGGACGTAGTCCTGCTGCATGCCGAGCACGTCCGCGAGGTAGTAGGCCCTGGCCGCCTGCGGGTCCTGCTGGACGAGGGCGAACAGCCGATCCTGTCCCGCCCAGTAGCGCAGGCGCTGGGTGGCGATGCCGCCCAGCAGCTTCCGCACCTCCTCGCGGGCGGCACGGGCCTCGAACCAACGCACATCCGCCGCCACTTGCTGGCGGATGGCCCGGATCCGGCCGATGCGCTCACGCACCCGCCCGGAGTCATCCACCAGCTGCATCTCGCCCATCAGGCGCGCGGTCTGGTTGGCCCGGTCGATCAGCGCATTCGCGTACATCAACCGCGGCAGGTGCTCGAGCCCGATCTGTTCGGCGCGCTGGTGGATGCGCGCGACCTCCGACAGCATCGCCGCCGACGCCGCGCACCAGAGCAACAGCAGCACGGCCAGCGCCCCGGTCAGGCGCCCTCGGATCGTCGTGTCCTTGAACAGCCGGCTACAGCCCAAATGCGTGCCTCGCGAACGTCGCGCACGAGGGCGCTGCCTGATGGATCGGGCCGCAGGGTAATCCATTCCGGGCCCGCGGATTCTGATCGGAATCAAATCACGCGGCCGCGCGCGATCGCTGGATGGCCGCCGGCATCCGCGGCGCACCCGCACCATTTCATCCGCAAACACATGTTCCGGGGGGGAACACCATGATCCGTTGGCTCCAGAATTTCCGCATCGGTACCCGCCTGGCCTGGGGCTTCGGCTGGATGTTGTTGCTGCTCGCCCTGCTGGCCGCGATTACCCTGTCGGGTCTGCGCACCATCCAGTCGCAGCTGGACACGATCGTCCTGCAGAACGTGGCGAAGACCAAGCACCTCAACGCGATGGTTGACGAAAGCAACCGCATCGTCATCGCCGTACGCGACATCTCCTTCGAAACCGAGGCAGCGCGCATGCAGGAGCATCGCGGGGCCATCGCCAAGGCACGCGAAGGCTACGTCAGGGCCACCGAGGCGCTGGCGCGGCTGCCCGCCAGCCCGGAGGAAACGGCCGTGCTGGCCGAGATCGCGCGCAATCGCGCGGCCACCCTGCCACTGAACAACAAGGTGATGGAACTGGCCGCCGCCAACCGGATGCCCGAAGCGATGGCATTCCTGCACGACCAGGCGGCGCCCTCGCTGCAGCGTTGGCAGGGCGGGTTGGCAGAGGCCATCACCCGCCAGGAGAAGAGCAACGACGCGGCCTACGCCACAGCCCTGACTGCCTACAGGCAGGCAAGAATGAAGCTGATGCTGCTGGCCTGCGGCGCGCTGGTCGTCGCGACGCTGCTGGCATGGCTGACCACCCGCAGCCTGCTGCAGCCGGTGCGGGAGATGATCCGGGTGGCCAGCGACATCGCACACGGCAGGCTGGACACCAGCATCCGGCGCAACGGCAAGGACGAAATGGCGGAAATGCTGGGCTCCATGCAGGACATGCAATCCGTCCTGCGCCGCTATGCCGCCGCCCAGCAGCGCATGTTCGAGCAGCACGAGCTTGGCGAGATCGACCACCGCATCCCCACCAGTGAATTCGAGGGCGACTACGCGCGGATGGCGACGCAGACCAACGAGCTGGTGGCCTCGCACATCACCGCCATCCTGCACATCCTCGACGTGGTCGGGGACTACGGGCGCGGCGATCTGTCCCGCGACGTCGACCGCATGCCCGGCAAGAAGGCCGACGCGATTGCCGCGGTGGACGCGGTCAAGGCCGGCCTCCTGGCCGTCAATGGCGAAATCAAGGGACTGGTGGATGCCGCCATCGCCGGCGACTTCGCCCGCCGCGCGGACGCGCAGCGCTTCACCCACTTCTACCGCGAACTGATCGAGTCGCTGAACAGGCTGATGGGCACCGCGGATGCCGGCCTTGCCGAGATCGGGCAGCTGCTTTCCGCGGTGGCCGACGGCGACCTGGCAAAGCGTGCCGATGCCGGATTGCCGGGCCAGTTCGGCCAGCTGGCGGCGGACGCCAACCGCACCGTCATGCAGCTGTCCGGGGTGGTCACCGGCATCCGCGAGGCGACCGACGCCATCAACAGTGCCTCCGGCGAGATCGCCGCCGGCAACGGCAATCTCTCGGCGCGCACCGAGCAGCAGGCCGCCGCACTCGAGGAAACCGCCTCCTCGATGGAAGAGCTGACGTCCGCGGTCCGCCTGAACGCCGATAACGCCCGCCAGGCCAGCCAGCTGGCCCGCGACACCACCGATATCGCCGTGCGCGGCGGCGAGGTGGTCGGCGAGGTGGTCGAAACCATGGGCGGCATCGCCGCGTCCTCGCGGCGGATCGCCGACATCATCGGGGTGATCGACAGCATCGCCTTCCAGACCAACATCCTGGCCCTGAACGCGGCGGTGGAGGCCGCGCGCGCCGGCGAGCAGGGCCGCGGCTTCGCGGTGGTGGCCGCCGAGGTGCGCGCACTGGCCCAGAACAGCGCCGGCGCCGCACGCGAAATCAAGCAGCTGATCACCGATTCGGTGTCCCAGGTCGAGCACGGCAGCAGCCTGGTCGACCGCGCCGGCCACACCATGGGCGAGATCGTCGACAGCGTGAAGCGCGTCACCGACATCATGGCCGAGATCTCCGCCGCCTCGCAGGAACAGAGCGCCGGCATCGAGCAGGTCAACCAGGCCATCACCCAGATGGACGAAGGCACCCAGCAGAACGCCGCGCTGGTCGAGGAAGCCGCCGCCGCGGCCGAGAACCTGCGCCACCAGTCCACCGCCCTGGTGGCCTCCGTCGCGGTCTTCCGTACCGGCGCGCCGCGGCCCGGCAACGCCGTGGGCACGGATTCCCGGGCGCTGCAGGCCCGGCCTCAAGAATCCGCGCTGCCGGCCGATGACATGACTGCCCAAACCCTGAACCCGGATATTCCATGAATAGCCCCGCAGCGCCGCATTCCGCCACCAGCGCCTCCGCCAAGGCCGCTACCGCCGGCGAATTCCTCACCTTCACCCTCGGGCAGGAGGAATACGGGGTCGACATCCTGAAGGTGCAGGAGATCCGCGGCTATGACGCGGTGACCCGGTTGCCGGACGCGCCGGAATACATCAAGGGGGTCATCAACCTGCGCGGCACCATCGTGCCGGTGATCGACATGCGGGTGAAGTTCCGCCTGGAGGCCAAGGTCGACGCGCTGACCGTGATGATCGTCCTCAACGTCGCCAACCGCGTGGTGGGCATGGTGGTGGACAGCGTCTCCGACGTGGTGCAGCTGACCGCCGAGCAGATCCGCGCGATGCCCGAGGTGGGTACCGGCATCGACCGCCGCTTCCTGACCGGGATCGGCGCGCTGGACGAGCGGATGCTGATCCTGCTCGACATCGAAGGCCTGATGACCAGCACCGAGATGGGGCTGGTGGTCGACAACGCCGCCGCGCAGGCGGCCTGACGCCGACCGGAGCACGCCCGCCGCACCGTCCCCAGCCGGGGCGGTGCGCGCACCCTGCCCCGATCCCGCGCCCCCTACCCCGGTATCCGAGATCGCATGAGCATCCTCACGTCGCTGTCGAAAAAGCTCGCCAACCTGTCGGTCCAGCGCAAACTCATCCTGCTGACGCTGATCGCCGCAGTGGGGATCATCGCCGTATCCGTCATCGCGGCGCGCTTCCAGTACCTGGACGTCTACAAGACCCGCAAGGTGGCGCTGGATATCCGCGTGCAGCTGGCCAACAGCGTGATCGACCACTACCACGCGCTGGAACAGAGTGGCCAGCTGCCCCGCGCCGACGCCCAGCGCCAGGCCCTGGCCGCGCTGAGCACCATGCACACGGACGACAACGACAACTATTTCTACGTCCTGGATACCGGCAACCGGATGCTGATGCACCCGCTGCGCAAGGATCTGGTCGGGCAGGACCTGAAGGACTATCGCACCGAGCACGGTGACCGCCTGTTCCACGACCAGCTGGAATCGGTGCGCAGCGGCGACGGCTATACCGCCTACCACTGGGCCAAGCCCGGTCACGGCGACAAGCCCGTGCCGAAGATGGCGTATGCGCGGCTCTACAAGCCCTGGAGCTGGGTTGTCGCCACCGGCGTCTACATGGACGACGTGCAGGCACAGGCATGGCGCTTCACGGGGATCATGACGTTGGCCGGCGGCATCCTGGTGCTGCTCTTGCTCGGCCTGGGCTGGCTGATCGGAAACCGCATCGTCGAACCGCTGCGCAAGGCCACGGCAGTGGCGGATGCGATCGCCCACGGCCGTCTGGACAACGTCATCGTGCAGACCACCGCCGACGAATGTGGCCAGCTCCTGGGCAGCATGCGCGGCATGCAGGACCGGATCCAGGCGGTGCTGGCCGCGCAGCGCGAGATGGAGCGCCAGCACGAAGCCGGCGCGATCAGCTACCGGATGGACGAAAGCGCGTTCCCGGGCGAATACGGCGCCATGGTGGCGGGCACCAACCAGCTGGTCGCCACCCACATCGGCGTGAAAATGCAGGTCATCGCCCTGGCCCAGCGCTATGCCGTCGGCGACTTCAGCCAGGACATGCCGGCGCTGCCCGGCGAGAAGGCCGAGATCACCGAGACGATGGCGACCATCAAACGCAACCTCGGCGCGATCAGCCAGAGCATCCGGCAGCTGGGCGATGCGGCCGCACAGGGCGACTTCAGCCTGCGCGGCGACGCTGCCGCCTACCAGTACGAGTTCCGCGAAATCCTGCTCAGCCTCAACCGGCTGATGCAGACCACCGACGACAACCTCGGCCAGATCTCCGGCCTGCTCCAGGCCATCGCCCGCGGCGACCTCACCGCACGCATGGATGGCGACTTCCGCGGCGTATTCGCACGCATGCGCGACGACGCCAACGCCACCGTCGCCCAGCTCACCGGGATCGTCTCCGGCATCCAGCAGGCCGCCGGCAACATCAATGCCGCCGCCAGCGAGATCGCCGCCGGCAACGACAACCTCTCGCGCCGCACCGAACAGCAGGCAGCCTCGCTGGAGGAAACCGCGGCTTCGATGGAGGAGCTGACCTCCACGGTGAAGCAGAACGCCGACAACGCCCGCCAGGCCAACCAGCTGGCGCAGGGCGCGGCCGGGGTGGCGGCGCAGGGCGGACACGTGGTCGAGCAGGTGGTGACCACCATGGGCGCGATCGAAGCGTCATCGAAGAAGATCGCCGACATCATCAGCGTGATCGACGGCATCGCCTTCCAGACCAACATCCTGGCGTTGAACGCGGCGGTGGAAGCCGCCCGCGCCGGCGAACAGGGCCGCGGCTTCGCGGTGGTGGCCGGCGAAGTGCGGGCGCTGGCGCAGCGCAGCGCCGGCGCGGCCAAGGAGATCAAGCAGCTGATCGAGGAGTCGGTGGACAAGGTGACCGACGGCTCGGCGCTGGTGCGCGAGGCCGGCAGCACCATGCGCGAGATCGTGACCTCGGTGCAGCGCGTCACCGACATCATGGCCGAGATTTCCGCGGCCTCGCAGGAGCAGAGCTCGGGCATCGAGCAGGTCAACCGCACGGTGACCCAGATGGACGAGACCACCCAGCAGAACGCGGCGCTGGTGGAGGAAGCGACCGCGGCCGCCCGCTCGATGGAGGACGAAGCGCGCCAGCTGAGCGCCGCAGTGGCGGTGTTCCGGCTGGACGGCAGCACCGCACGCACGCACGCCAGCCCGCGCACGGACGGCCCGGCGGGCAGCGATGCCGCCCTCGCCTCCTCGGAAGCGCTGGCCGACTACGCCTGAAGCCCGGGGCGGTTGACGCCATCGGCCTGGCGCCCGCGGGCGCCGGGCCGATACGGTTCCGCGTGACGCCTGCTGGCAGGGCTGCGCTTCCGCCGGCTGTCGCTGGCCGCCGAACCGGCAAGGCGGAATGCGCAAACCGCCAGCATGCCCCGCCCCCGCGACCTGCACCACGACGACGCACCCGGTGGCGGCAGGACCGCCACCAACGCGCCCCGGCGGCACTCAAGAATCACCCGCGCCCGCCGTAGCCAATGGAGAACCCGCAGTCCGACCCGCGCGCGCGGCTCGGGCCGCCCGCTGTCCCCGCAACATCGCCCCGGAAATCCACATGCGCCATCCGCCGTCGCTCCGCCTCGCCCTCCCCCTGCTCGCTACCTGCATCGCCCCGGCGGCCGCATCCGACCTGCCGTTCGACATCGCACCCATCGCCAACGTGCAATACGAGTGGGCGCGGGTGGATTCCGACCTCGGCCCGCTGCAGACCGAGGACGGCTTCCGGCGCGCGCGGCTGGGCTTCCGACTGAAGGGCGACAACAAGCGCTGGCAGGTGGTGGTGGACCACGATCTCGCCGACAGGACGCCGCCGGATGCCTACCTCGAGCTGACCCCGGGTGAAGGCCACTCCTTCCGGCTCGGCCAGTTCAAGCAGCCGTTCGCGCTGGAAGACGCGATTGCCGACAAGCAGACCGCCTTCCTCGAGGCGTCCCCGGTGGGCGCCTTCGCGATCAGCCGCCGGATCGGCGCGGAATACGCCCGCTGGGGCAAGCGCGGCACGTTCAACGCTGCCCTGTTCGGCCATCGCCTGGACGGCACCAGCGATTCGCCGGGTGCCACCATGCGCGGCACCTGGCTGCTGCGCTCGGGCAAGGAGGAAAGCGCCCACGTCGGCCTGAGCCTGGCCAGCGAACGGCCGCGCAGCCACAGCGCCAGCTACAGCCTCAACGCCGGAAGCGTGCTCAGCGACCTGCGGGTGGCGTCCACCGGCGCCATCACCGGCGTGGACCGGATCGACCGCGCCGCGGTGGAGGGCCTATGGGTGCGGGGCACCTGGTCGCTGCAGGCGGAATCCGCGAAAGTGTTCCTGCGCCGCGATACCGGCGACGTCAGCGGCGATGCCGCCAGCGTGCAGCTGACCTGGTCGCCCACCGGCGATGGCCGCAGCTACAAGCGCGGCGTGGCCACCGCACCCTCGCCCAAGGGGCACGTCGGCTGGGAACTGGCGCTGCGCTACAGCGTGATGGACCTCAACGACGGCCCGGCCATGCGCGGCGGCCGCGCCGACAGCTGGGGCCTGGCCGCCACCTGTTACCCGCATCCGAACATGCGGGTGATCGCCAACCTCCTGCAATACGACAGCAGCCGCCGAGGCATCGCCAACGATCCGCTGACCGTCGGCCTGCGCGTGCAGTTCACCTACTGACCGGGAATCCGCCATGCTCCAGAACCTCACCATCGGCAAGCGCCTGGCGATCGGCTTTTCCGCACTCGCGGTCCTGATCCTCGTCACCGGCGCGTTCTCCGCCCTGCGCATGGGCAATACCCAGCGCATGGTCCAGAAGGTCACCGACGAGTCGGTGCCGGCGATCCGCGACCTCGGCCGGCTGGCGACCATGCTGGCCGAATACCGGGTCAGCGAACGCGGCCTGGTGGCCAGCGCCGACGACGCGGCCAAGCGCGAGGAATACGCCGGCGAACTGGCGGAAGGCAGCAAGGCCTTCTTCGCCCTCGCGAAGACGTACGAATCCAAGATCAGCGATGCCCGCGACCGCGCGCTGTACAAGGAAACCATGGCGCGCGCCGACCGCTACTTCGACAACAGCCGCAAGCTGGTCGAGGCCTTGAAGGTCGGCGACATGGGTCCGGCCAAGGGCGCCGCCGACCTGCGCCAGGCCACCGCCGACCAGCTGGGCAGCCTGCTGGACTACAACATGCAGCGGCTGGACCAGGCGGTGGAGGCGCAGCAGCGCAGCTACCGGCTCAGCCTGCTGGCCATCGCGGTGCTGCTGGTAGTGGCGCTGGTGCTGGCCTCGATCGGCGCCATCGGCATCAGCCGCTCCATCGTGCGTCCGCTGCGCGAAGTGGTCGGGGTGGCCAACGCGGTGTCGCAGGGCGACCTGGACGGCCGCCTCGCCTGCAACGACGGCAGCGAGATCGGCGACCTGGCCCGCGCCATGCGCGGGATGACGGCGACGCTGGGCGAATTCGCCGCGGCGCAGGCGCACCTGGAGCGCGAGCACGACGCCGGCAACATCGATTTCCGCATGGATCCCTCGCGGTTCCGCGGCGCCTACGGACGGATGGCGGAAGGCATCAACTCGGTGGTGGCCGCGCACGTCCAGGTCAAGATGAACGCAATCAGGATCGTGGCGCAGTACGCCCGCGGCGACCTGGCCGAGGACATCGAACGCTATCCCGGCCAGAAGGCGCGGGTGACCGAGGCGGTGGACGCGGTGAAGGCCGGCATGCTGGCGATCAATGCCGAGATCAAGGCATTGGTGGACGCCGCGGTGGCAGGGGATTTCGGCAAGCGCGGCAACGCCCGCCGCTTCGAATTCGTCTACGCCGAACTGGTGGAAAGCCTGAACACCCTGATGGCGACCGCCGACCATGGCCTGTCCGAAGTGGGCGAAGTGCTGTCCGCCGTGGCCGATGGCGACCTGACCCGGCGCATCGACACCCGCCTGCCGGGCCGCTTCGGTGAACTGGCCAGCGACACCAACCGGACCGTCGAGCATCTCACCGGCATCGTCGGCCAGATCCGCACCGGCAGCGAATCGATCAATGCCTCGGCGTCCGAAATCGCCCGCGGCAACGAAGACCTGTCGCGCCGGACCGAACAGCAGGCGGCGGCGCTGGAGGAAACCGCCTCGTCGATGGAGGAACTCACCTCCACCGTCCGGCAGAACGCCGACAACGCCCGCCAGGCCAGCCAGCTCGCCCACGGCGCCGCCGGGGTCGCCGTGCGCGGCGGCGAGGTGGTGGGCCAAGTGGTGGAAACCATGAGCGGCATCACCGCGTCCTCGCACCGGATCGCCGACATCATCGGGGTGATCGACGGCATCGCCTTCCAGACCAACATCCTGGCGCTGAACGCCGCGGTGGAGGCCGCCCGCGCCGGCGAACAGGGCCGCGGTTTCGCGGTGGTGGCTGCCGAGGTGCGCACCCTGGCGCAGCGCAGCGCCGGTGCCGCCAAGGAAATCAAGCAGCTGATCACCGACTCGGTGGTGCAGGTGGAGGAAGGCAGCGCGCTGGTCGACCAGGCCGGCCGCACCATGAGCGAGATCGTCGACAGCGTGAAACGCGTCACCGACATCATGGCCGACATCTCCGCCGCCTCCCAGGAACAGAGCGCCGGCATCGAGCAGGTCAACCAGGCCATCACCCAGATGGACGAGGGCACCCAGCAGAACGCCGCACTGGTCGAGGAAGCGTTCGCCGCCGCGCAGAGCATGGAGCATCAGGCCAACGAACTGGTGGGCCTGGTGGCCGCCTTCAACACCCGGCGCTGAGTGCGCGCCGGCCGCTGCCGATGCAGCGGCCATCGACGGACGCAGCTGCGCCAACGCGCAGGCGGCGGCTTACCCAGCAGTCACGACGGGGCGTCGCCGGCATCCGGGCAGCATGCAGCAGCCGCTGCCGTTCGGGCACGAAAAAGAGCGCGCCGGCAGCCGGCGCGCCCCATTGCTGGACATGGCCGCCGGCGCAACCGCCGGCGGGATCGATCAGAGCTTGAACTCGAGCTTGACCTTGCCGCGGCTCTCGCCCGGGGCGAACTCCCACTGCTTGACCGCCTTCACCGCGGCGGCGACGAACACGCGGCCGGGCTTGGCATCGACCACCGACACGTCGGAAACCTTGCCATCCGGACCGATGCTGTACTCCAGTTCCACATAGCCGGTGGTGCCCGAACGGGCCGCATCGGCGGGGTACACGGGGTCGACCCGCTTGATCGGGCTCCCCGCCAGCACCGGCAGGGACAGGGCCATCGCGCCGGCGAACATCGCCGCATTCAGAATCCGATGGAAGGGTCGGGACATGGCAGGAACTCCGTGATGATGTGCAGGCGCGCATGCGCTCGTCACCTGCATCGGCAGCGTGCGGCCGGACTTGAGCGCACGGGCGGGCCGGTCGCCCAGAGTGCGATCCGCGTCACGATTGCGCACCGCTGCGCCCGTCGCCGTTCGGTTCCCATTAAAGATTCGGGCCGCCGGGCCGATGCCGCCACTGACCCAACCTTCGATTGCGCCGCACAGGGGCCCCACAATGCCGCAAAGCCTTTCTCTCGCCGATCGCCTGCTCGCGCCCGCCACGAACCTGATGGGGCGATTGCGCTTCAGCCAGAAGGCGATCCTGATCGGTGCGGCGTTCACGCTGACCTGCGGCGTGCTGGCAGGACTGGTGGTCACCCGCTCACTGGGCGAAATCTCGGATGCGCGTACCGCTCGCTCCGCCACCGTTGGCTTGGACATCCTCCACGACGCCCAGCTGGCCATGCAGGACCACCGCCAACTGCGAGCGCGCAAGCTGGCCAACGACACTACCGTCACCGACCAGGGCATCACCGATGCCGCAGCAAGGGCGGACAAGGCGCTGGCGGCATTCGACAGCTGGCGCAGCCAGGCAGGCTTCGACGACCGCGCCCTGGTCGAGTCGATGAAAGCCACCAGTGCAGCCTGGAAAAAAGCGGTTGCCACCGAGGGCGAAGCTGGCCCGGAAGCGGACTCCGTCGCGCTGGAAGCATTGCGTAAGGAAATCGGCAACATCGCGTTCACTGCGATATCCGCCACTGCCTCCGATACCGCGATGCTGCGAGGTGGCGAGATCGGCGGCAACCTGCTGCCGGAGCTGGCGTCGGCCAGCGCCAAGCAGGCCATCGTCGGTATCCGCGTGCTGGGCGAAGGCGCGATCTGGGTGAGCGACCGCACCGAGCTGGCGGTACGAAAGAACATGCAGGGCTATCTGACTGGCTATATTGCTGACGGCGGCAAGTACATCGAGAAGGAACTGCCAGAGGGCGCCGTGCTGTTCGGCAAGCCGATGGCCGCAGCACTGCAAGCGATGGAAAGGCAGAACAAGATGATCCAGGAACAGATCCTGGACGCGGAGACGCCGGAATCCCCGGTGGCTGTCCTGGCCAAACAGGATCAAGCCACCCGCACCGCCATGAACAAGGCGATGAAGGCGACCAGCGCCGCCATCAATGCTGCCGGCGACCGTGCCATCGCCAATCTACAGATGAAGGCCTTCGCCACGCTCGGCTTCGTGGCACTGTCGCTGCTGGCCGCGGCCTACCTCTTCATGGGCTTCACCCGCGGCACCCGCAAGGCGCTGCAGAGCATCGGCGCCGGCGCACGCGCACTGGCCGCCGGCCAGTTCTCCGATCGCATCCACGTGGACACCCGCGACGAACTGAACGACATCGGCCGCGGGATGGAGGACGCCGCCGCCGCGCTGCGCAAGTTCGCCCAGGCCCAGCAGACCCTGTTCGAACAGCAGCAGGCCGGCGACCTGGACAGCCGGATCGACGCGGAGAACTTCCCCGGCGCCTTCGGGGTGATGGCCGAGCAGGTCAACACCCTGGTGGCTTCCTTCATTGACGAAACCCTGCACATCATCGAAGTGATCGGTGATTACGGCCGCGGCGACCTGTCCCGCGACGTCAACCGCATGCCCGGCAAGAAGGCCGAAGCGATCAAGTCGGTGGACGCGGTCAAGGCCAGCCTGCTGGCGGTCAACGGCGAGATCCAGACGCTGGTGGACGCGGCGGTGGCCGGCGATTTCAGCAAGCGCGGCGACGCCAGCCGCTTCGAATTCGTCTACCGCGAGCTGGTGGAACGCCTTGACCAGCTGATGGCCACTTCGCAGAACGGCCTGAACGAAGTCGGCACGTTGCTGTCCGCAGTGGCCGACGGCGACCTCAGCCGCCGCATCGACGCCAAGCTGCCCGGCCAGTTCGGCCAGCTGGCCACCGACGCCAACCGCACCGTCGAGGGCCTGGCGCAGATCGTCGGCAACATCCGCCAGACCTCCGACGGCATCAACGCCGCCGCGGGCGAGATCGCCGCGGGCAACAGCGACCTGTCGATGCGCACCGAGCAGCAGGCGGCGTCGCTGGAGGAAACCGCCTCGTCGATGGAGGAGCTGACCTCCACCGTCAAGCAGAACGCCGACAACGCCCGCCAGGCCAACCAGCTGGCGCAGGGCGCGGCCGGCGTGGCGGCGCAGGGCGGCGAGGTGGTGCAGCAGGTGGTCGCCACGATGAGCGCCATCGAGGCTTCGTCGAAGAAGATCGCCGACATCATCAGCGTGATCGACGGCATCGCCTTCCAGACCAACATCCTGGCGCTGAACGCGGCGGTGGAAGCGGCGCGCGCCGGCGAACAGGGCCGCGGTTTCGCGGTGGTGGCGGGCGAAGTGCGCGCGCTGGCGCAGCGCAGCGCCGGCGCCGCCAAGGAGATCAAGCAGCTGATCGAGGAATCGGTGGGCAAGGTGACCGACGGTTCGGCGCTGGTGCGCCAGGCCGGCAACACCATGGGCGAGATCGTGTCGTCGGTGCAGCGCGTGACCGACATCATCGCCGACATCTCCGCCGCCTCGCAGGAGCAGAGCAGCGGCATCGAGCAGGTCAACCAGGCCATCACCCAGATGGACGAGGGCACCCAGCAGAACGCCGCGCTGGTCGAGCAGGCCTCCGCCTCCGCGGAAAGCATGCGTCAGCAGGCCGCCCAGCTGGTCGAAGCAGTGTCCGCGTTCAGGACCGCGGCCGCTGCCGTGGCCGCGGCCGCACCGCCCGCACGCGCCGCCGCACCCCGTGCGGCAACGCCGACCGCAGCACCGGCACCGGCGAGCGCGCGCCGCCAGTCCACGCCCCTGCGGAAGACCCGGGGTGATGACGCCCCCGTCGCAGCGCCCCCCGCCCCCACGCCGCTGCGGTCCCGCACGCCGGCAACGGTCAGCGGTGGCGACCAGCACTGGCAGGAGTTCTGATGCGCGCCGCGGGCGGGGCCCTGCCCCGCCCGGTTCTTGCTGTCCCTTCCCCCTTCGGTCCCGCCTCGCGCAGATGACATTCGAGCTTCCGCCCGCCCGCGATCTGCACGATGCCGCCTCCACTTCGCCGGCCTTTCCGGCTTGCGAGGCGTCGGCGCGTCTGGCCGATCTGGCCACGCTGGCCGCGGCGATACTGCAGGCGCCGATGGGCGTCGTCGCCGCCTGCGACGACGAACGAGTGTTGATGCTCGCCGGCCACGGCGTCGAAGGCGGTCCGCGCCAGCTCTCGCGCGACCACCTGATCGTGCGCACCTGGGAGCAGCACACCCCGCTGCTGGTGCTGCCCGACATGCCGGCGGACCCGCGTTGCGGCGCCCGCTTCTACGCGGGTGTCGCCCTGCGCGGCCGCGCCGGTCAGCGTCTTGGCACCTTGGCGGTATTTGCCCACGAGCGCCGCGAAGCACCGGGCCAAGACCAGCTGGATGCCCTGGTGCGGCTGGCACGCATCGCCGCCACGCTGCTGGAGCAGCGGCACCTGGAGCGCCGCGCGCTGATCGTCTCGCAGGCCGGTGAACAGGCACGCGAAGCCGTTCTGGTCGGCGATCGGCACGGACGGGTGCGCTGGCAGAACCGTGCCGCCGAACAACTGTTCGGCAGCCAGCTTGCCGGCCAGCCGCTGTTCTCGCTGTTCCCGCTGCGCCTGCAATCCGACCAGGACATTGCCCAGGCGTGGCTGTCCGGGCGCATCGAAGGCAGCCAGCACCTGCGCATCGTGGCCCCCGATGGCAGCCTGCGCCTGCTCGATGCCACTCGCTCCACCTGGCGCTACGGCCCGGACCGGGGCGTCACCCTGGTCTTGCATGACATCACCGAGGCGGCCCACCAGCGCGCCCAGCTCGACCGGCTGGCGCACTACGACTCGCTGACCGGATTGCCCAACCGCAACGCCCTGCTCGACGCGCTGGAGCGGCACCCCGACTGGGGCGTGGCGCTGTTCGCCATCGACCGCTTCAAATGGATCAATGACGGGCTTGGCCATGTGGTTGGCGACCGCGTGCTGCAGGCGGTCGCCGATCGCCTGCAGGCCAATGCCGATGCCGACGCCTGCCTTGCCCGCGTGGGCGGCGACGTATTCGCGGTGGCCTGCAGCGACGCCCGCCTGGCGGCCTGCGAACACCATGCCACCAGCGATGCCGCGATGGTCCCGGCGCTGGTCCGAAATCTGGAACAGACCCTGCGCGTGCGCGGGCACGAGATCAACATCGACGTCAGCGTCGGTATCGCCCTGCGCGCGGATGTCCGCGGCCAGGGCGACCTGCTGGCCAGCGCCGACCTTGCGCTGAACCGCGCCAAGTCGGCAGGCGGACGCCAGGTCTGCCGTTACCAGGCGGCAATGCGCACTGACGCGCTGACGCGTCGCGACCTCGACCGCGACCTGCGCCGCGCCTATGCGCAGGGCGAGTTCGAGCTCCACTACCAGCCGCAGGTCGAACTGGGCACCGGGCGGATCTGCGGCGCCGAGGCGCTGCTGCGCTGGCGACATCCGCAGCGCGGCATGGTTCCGGCGGGCGATTTCATCGACCTGCTGGCGCGCAGCCCGCTGGGTGCGGAAGTCGGCGCGTGGGTATTGAAGCGCGCCTGCCAGGACGCCGCGAAGTGGCCGGACCCGGATACGTCGGTGAGCATCAATCTGTTCCCCGCCCAGCTCGCCGAGTCGCTGGTGGCGGAGGTCCAGATGGCCCTGGCGGCAGCGGGGCTGCCGGCGGAGCGGCTGGAGCTGGAGATCACCGAAACCATCGCCCTGACCCAGGACAGCGCGGGTGCCGAGGCGCTGGCGGCGCTGCGCTCGCGCGGGGTGAACCTGGCCTTCGACGACTTCGGCACCGGTTACGCGTCGCTGTCGATGCTCCGTCGGTTCCGCATCGACCGGGTCAAGATCGACCGCAGTTTCGTCAGCGGGATGCTGGACAACGGCGAGGATGCCGCGATCGTCCGCTGGATCCTGATGCTGGCGCGCGCCCTGGGCCTGCGGGTGGTAGCGGAAGGCGTGGAGGACATGCCGCAGGCGGCCTGGCTGCACGACCACGGCTGCGAGGAGGCACAGGGCTACCTCTATGCCCCGGCACTGGACGCGGCCGCCCTGCAGACGCGACTGCTGGCGCAGCAGGCGGAGATGGCCCATGGCTGAGGGCGCCAGCGACCGCGACGGTACCGGCACGGGCTTCGAGTTCAACGACCGCGATTTCCGTCGCGCCTGCCGGATGATCTACACCCGCGCCGGCATCCACCTTGCCGAGCACAAGCGCGACATGGTCTACAGCCGGCTGTCGCGGCGCATCCGTGCACGCGGCCTGTCCAGCTGCGCCGACTACCTCGACCTGGTCGAAGCCGACCCGGACAGCGAGGAACAGGCGTTCATCAACGCACTGACCACCAACCTGACCTCGTTCTTCCGCGAGGCCCACCACTTCGATGCCCTGCGCGACCAGTTGCGCGCGGTACCGCGCGGAGAACCGGTGGACATCTGGTGCTGCGCAGCCTCCACCGGCGAAGAGCCCTGGTCGCTGGCGATCACCGCCTGCGAGGCCTTCGGTTCGGACACCCCGCCGGTACGCATCCTGGCCACCGACATCGACACCAACGCGCTGGCCACCGCCGCCGCCGGCAGCTACGGCGCCGACCGCATCGCCGACCTGTCGCCCGAGCGCAAGCGCCGCTTCTTCCTGCGCGGTACCGGGCCCAACGAGGGCATGGTCCGGGTCAAGCCGCACCTGCGCCAGTTGGTGGACTTCCGCCAGCTCAACCTGCTGGCACCGGACTACGGGATGCGCCAGCGCTTCCTGGCGGTGTTCTGCCGCAACGTGATGATCTACTTCGACAAGCCCACCCAGTACGAGGTGCTGCGCAAGATCGCACCGCTGCTGGCGCCGGGCGGCCGCTTCTATGCGGGGCATTCGGAAAGCTTCGCCCACGCGCTGGACGTGGTGCAGCCCTGCGGCAGGACCATCTACCGCGCAGCCCAGGACGGTCGATGAGCGTCCTGCCGGCCAGCGTCGCCACGGCCCGGACACCGCCGCCGGGCACCTACTACGACCCGGCGCTCGACGCGGACGTGATCAAGCTGCTGCCGGCGGAGTGGCGGGTCTCGTCCGACCCCATCGCGCTGGCCACCGTGCTGGGTTCCTGCGTCGCCGCATGCCTCTATGACCCCAGCGCCTGCGTCGGCGGAATGAACCATTTCATGCTGCCGGACGCCGCACCCGGCGACGGCAGCGCGCGTTACGGCGCCCATGCGATGGAACTGCTCATCAACGGGCTGCTCAAGCATGGCGCCATGCGTTCGCGCCTGCAGGCCAAGGTGTTCGGCGGCGGCAATGTGCTGCCGGGCATGACCCTGGACCCGATCGGCACGCGCAACGGCAATTTCGTGCTCAACTACCTCACCGCGGAACGCATCCCGATCGTGGCCCAGGACCTGTTCGGGGTGCAGCCGCGCAAGGTCTGTTTCTTCGTGCGCACCGGCCGTACCCTGGTCAAGCGCCTGCCGGCGGCGGGCGAGATCGCGCGGGTCGAGCGCGCCTATCGCAGCCAGCTGGCGCAGAAGCCGGTGGCAGGTTCGGTGGAGCTGTTCTGATGGCCATGCAGACCCCCCAGCGCCCGGGCAAGGTGCGCGTACTGGTCGTCGACGACTCGGCGCTGGTGCGCCAGGTGCTGAGCGAAATCCTCTCCCAGGACCCCGGCATCGAGGTCGTCGGCACCGCGTCCGATCCGCTGATCGCCAGGGAGAAGATCAAGCAGCTCGAACCCGACGTGCTCACCCTCGACGTCGAAATGCCGCGCATGGACGGGCTGACCTTCCTGCAGAACCTGATGCGGCTGCGGCCGATGCCGGTGGTGATGGTGTCCTCGCTCACCGAGGCGGGCGCGCAGGTCACCCTGGACGCGCTGGCGCTGGGCGCCGTGGACTTCGTCACCAAGCCCAAGCTCGACGTGGAGCGCGGCCTGAACAACTACGCCAGCGAGCTCTGCGAGCGCGTGCGCCACGCGGCCCGCGCCCGGGTCGCCCGCCTGCAACCCGGCGCATCCGCGGCCAGCACGCAGCCCACGGCGATCAAGTACCGCACCACCGATCGTCTGATCGCCATCGGCGCGTCCACCGGCGGCACCGAAGCGATCCGCGTGATCCTCGAACAGATGCCGGCCGACGCGCCGGCCACGGTCATCACCCAGCACATCCCGGCGGCCTTCAGCAAGCCGTTCGCCGAGCGTCTGGACCGGCACAGCAAGATGACCGTGGTGCAGGCCGAGGACGACATGCAGCTGCTGGCCGGCCATGCCTACGTCGCGCCGGGCGGGCTGCACCTGCGCGTGCAGCGCAGCGGCGCGCGCTGGCGCTGCCGGCTGGGCGAGGACGATCCGATCCGCCGCCACCGTCCCAGCGTCGATGCGCTGTTCGAATCGGTGGCGCAGGCCGCCGGCGCCAATGCCAGTGCCGTCCTGCTCACCGGGATGGGCGACGACGGCGCGCGCGGCCTGCTGGCGCTGCGCAAGGCCGGCGCCGCCACCATGGTCCAGGACGAGGCCAGCAGCGTGGTCTGGGGCATGCCAGGGGCCGCCTACACCCTTGGCGCCGCCCAGCAGGTGCTGCCGCTGTCCGAGATCGCCGGCGCCCTGCTGGCCAGCACCAACGCCGGCGGCACCTGACCGCCGCCACCGGCGCTGCTAAAGCTGACGGCCCCCTCGGCCGTTATCTCCATCGAGTCCCCGACGAGATCGACGATGGAACCCCGCGCCCTGCTCCGCATCGCCGCACCGATGGTGCTGATGCTGCTGTTGTTCATTGCCGAGGCCCTGAACTGGCCGATGGCCGTCCGCATGGCCCTGGTGGTCACCGCTGCCGCCGCCTGGTGCGCGGTGGTCTGGCGTTCGCTGCCGAACAAGGCCGAAGCCCAGGTGCTGCGCGACCACGCCAAGCTGCTGGGCGAGCTTCGCGGCTTCGTCGGCAACGAGATCAGCGGTTCGCACGCGGAGATCGAGCGCACCCGCACCCTGATCCGGGAATCGGTGTCCAAGCTCGGCAGCAGCTTCGACGCGGTCAACCGCAAGTCCCGCGAGCAGAGCACGGTGGTGGCACGGCTGGTCGAGCGCACCGGTGACGACAGCGGCTCCATCGACATCTCGCGCTTCGCGCAGCAGGCCACCCAGCAGATGGAGCAGCTGGTCGAGGCGCTGGAAGCGGCCAGCGGCCAGAGCGGCGTCACCGTCAGCCACATCGACGCGATGGCCGGCCACCTGGATGGCATCTTCGCCCTGCTGGAGGACGTCAAGTCGATCGCCGACCAGACCAACCTGCTGGCGCTCAACGCCGCCATCGAGGCGGCCCGCGCCGGCGAGGCCGGCCGCGGCTTCGCAGTGGTGGCCGACGAGGTCCGCAATCTCTCCGAACGCAGCACCGCGTTCAACGAACAAATCCGCAAGCTCGCCCACAACGCCAAGGAATCCATTGCCAAGGTGCGCGATACCGTCTCGCAGACCGCCTCGCGCGATCTCGACCGGGTCCGCGTCGCACGCAGCGAGTCGGCCTCGATGATGGACCGCGTCGAGGGCATCCACCGCAGCCTGGGCAACGGCATGCGTGACATCGCGGACTGCGGCCGGGCGATCGACGCCTCGGTGGCGGAAGCGGTCCGCTCGTTGCAGTTCGAGGACATCGCGACCCAGGCGCTGGGCGCCGCCGGCGTGCACCTGCAGCGACTGGAGCAGATCAACAACGAAGCCACCACCCTGCACGACCTGCTGCGCGGCAGCCACGGCTTCCAGGACCCGGAAATGCGAAAGGCGCTGGCCAACATCGGCAACCGCATCGCGCAGATGCGCGGTGAATGGGAACGCCCGCCGCACAAGCCGGTCCTGCAGCAGACGATGGACGCCGGCAGCGTCGAACTGTTCTGATCCACGCCCAAGCAGGCACCCCTAGAGTCCCGGCCAATGGCCGGGATTTTTTTGCGGTCATGCCTTGCCGGCGGTACGCGGCAGGCCGCACGCCGCGCATGAAAAACCCGGTCTCGCGGGCATTGCGCCTGGAGGGGACCGGGTCGGGGCCGGAGCGATTCTCCTTGACGCCTTGCGCGCCTTGGAGTTTTTCTCCGGTACGGCGAGGTTACCGCCGGTCAGGTTAGGAAAAGGCTAAGCAGCGTCCATTCAGGCGAACCGCCCGTCGGCCAGCCGCATTCAGTCGCGCAGCCAGGGCCACCAACCGCGGCCGGTACGCGCGTAGCGGTCCGCCGCCCGCTCGAACGGGTTGCGCGCGGCCACTCCACCCTGCAGCACGTACAGGGGCAGGAACAGCACCCCCAGCACCATGTACTGCAGGACGTGCGCGCGCTCGTGGTCGCACAGCCGGATGCGCGGCTCGTGGCCGTGGCCGGCGTCGTGCGCATAGGTATTGCAGGAACGACCTAGGTCATCGCCAGTGTCGAGGATCACGTTGCCCAGCGTCAGCGCGCCGCCCGGCCCCCACGGCACGCGGTGGAAGGTGCAGGCCAGGTCGCGCCGGCTCAGCTGCATGCGCGCCCCACCCGCCAGCGCGGCGAGGCCTGCCACCAGCCCAATCGCGCTGACCGGCGACGCCCACAGGATGCCCAGGCACTGCACCGCGTGCAGCAGCCAGCGCGGCGGCGCGCGCATCTTCAGCGCGACCGCTTCGCCAGCCAGTCGTGGATGGTCTGCGGCACTTCCTTCTGCGCCCGGCCGGACACGTAGATGCCGATGTGGCCGCCCTTGAACGACAGCTCGGTGTAGTCCTCGCTGCCGCACAGCCCGCGCAGCGCGCGCGAGGCATCCGGCGGCACCAGGTGGTCCTGCTCGGCGTAGATGTTGAGAATCGGCATTTCCAGCAGCCCGAGGTGCACCTCGCGCCCGCCCACCTTCGCGCCGCCGGTGACGAAGCGGTTCTCCTGGAAGAACTGCTTGCTGAACTCGCGGAACGCCTCGCCGGCCTGGTCGGGTGAATCGAAGATCCACTTTTCCATGCGCAGGAAGTCTTCCATCGCCTGCCTGTCGTCGAGGATGTCGACCATGCCCACGTATTTCTGCGCGAACAGCCGCCAGGGCTTCAGCATCAGGTAGGTGAAGTTCATCATGTCGGCCGGCACGTTGCCGAGCGTGTCGACCAGCAGGTCCACGTCGATCTCGCGGTTCCAGTTCGACAGCATGTTGTCGCTGGTGTGGAAGTCCACCGGCGTCACCATGGTGATCAGGTTCTTGACTTTCTCCGGATGCAGCGAGGCGTAGCACAGCGAGAACGCACCGCCTTGGCAGATGCCCAGCAGGTTGATCGACGGCAGGCCATGGGCGTCGCGCAGGTAGTCCACGGCGCCGCCGATGAAACGCTCGATGTAATCCTCCAGGGTGAGGAAGCGGTCGGAGCGGTCCGGGTAGCCCCAGTCGAGGATGTAGACGTCCTCGCCACGCGCCAGCAGGCCCTTGACCAGCGAGCGGTCGGCCTGCAGGTCGACCATGTACGGACGATTGACCAGCGCATAGGCGATCAGGATCGGCACCCGCGCGGTGGGCGCATGCTCGCCCTTGAAGCGGTACAGCACCACCTTGCCGTCGCGCCAGACCTCCTCGCGCGGGGTGACCCCGAAATCTACGTCGCCCATTTCGCGCAGCGTTTCCACGCTGGCGGAAAGCTTGCGCTGAAACCGGCCGGTTTCCTCGGCCAGCGACTCCAGAGTGATGTTCAGCGGCCCGATCATCTCAACGCCTCCTGGCGGCGGGCTTGCCCGCGCGCGCGTTCACCCCGGCCGCACTGTCCTTCGCGGCCGGCTTCACGATCTTCCCTGCCATTTTCGTCGCAACTCTCCTGGCCGCACCCGCTGCCGGCGCTTTCTTCGCCGGCGCATTGGCCGATGCAGCCTTGGCCGCGGGCGGCTTCTTGGCCCCGGGCGTCCGCTTCGACGGCGCCTTGCGCGGTTCCACGTCGCCGGCAGCCGCCGGCACGGGCGCGCGCTGCATGCGCCGCAGCTGGCGCTCCAGCTCGGCGATCTTGCGGTGGGCGCTGTCCAGCTCGCCGCGCTCCGGCCAGCCGTAGGTGCTGGCCACCTGCTCGCCAATGGCCTGTGCGGCGGCGCGCTGGCGCATCTGCGCGTTCACCAGCGCACCGAACGCGTGGCGGTATTCCTGCGACAGCGCCAACTCCGCCCAGGCCTCCTCCGCAGCCTCCACCCACAGATCGAACAGCGCACGCACGCTGGAGATCTGCCGACCGGGCTCCTCGTGGCTGGCCAGCTTGGATTCGAAGCGCGAAAACGCGTCGCGCGACGCCTTCGCCATCAGCCTGCCGTAATCCTGCTGCGCCTCCTGCCAGCGCAACTGCGCCAGCGCCAGCGCCTGCAACCGCTCCTGGTGCTCGCGGGCGAAGCCGAATGCCGGCATCCGCATCGCCGCTGCGGTCTCCGCGCGCAGGCCGTGGAGCGACGGCATGCCCGCCTCTCCCCACTGCGCGATGGTTTCCAGCCCCGGCCCGCGCATGCTTTCCATCAGCCCTGCGAACGGGTGGGTGCCGGCAAACGCCTCGCGCCAAGCGCCGGCAACGTCGCCCGCGCTGTGGTCGCGGCCGCTGAACCGCGACGCCACCTGCTGCATCTGCGCATACCAGTCGCTGCTCTGCCGGTTGAAGTGCTCCATCGCGGGGCCAAGCCCACCCTGCCCGCCGGCCTTGCGCCCCCACGCCTCCAACATGTCGTTCAGCCCGGGCACGCCCACAGCGGCGGGCTGTGGCGCGCTCCCGCGCAGCGCCTGCCCCCACAAGTCCAGATATTGGCGCGTCAGCGCCGCGAAATCATTGGATGCGTCCGCCATGTCCCCTCCGTCCATGCAGCGATGCTAGCAACGCCGCGGTGACACCGCCATTGCAGGAACCTCAGGGTTTGGGGATGCGCAGCGTCTTGCTGATCATCAGCGCGCCGGACAACGCGAACACCAGCGCCAGCGGATGCAGCTGCCAAGGGCCCAGCCGGACCACGCCCAGCCACAGGTCGGCACCGATGTCGCCGCGCCAGGCCGCCCACGCCAGCATGCCAACGATGACCACGCTGGTCGGGATCGGCGTGCCTTCGAAGTACTTCACCTTGTCGCCCCCATCCGCCAGGGTCTCCGCGGTGACGTTGTAGCGCGCCAGCCGGCTCACCCCGCAGCCGACGAAGCCGCTCAGGATCAGCCAGTCCCAGCCGCCCTGCAGGCCGCAGGCATAGCCCAGCGCCGCCGGGGCGACGCCGAAGCTGATCACGTCGGCAAGCGAATCCAGCTCGCGCCCCAACGTCGAAGACACCTTGCGCCAGCGGGCGATGCGCCCGTCCAACGCGTCGAACACGAACGCCAGCGGGATCAGCGCCATGCCGATGAGCAGGTCGCGCACCACGCCGTCCTGCAGGAACCGCATCGCCGCGAAGATCGCGCCGGTTCCGCAGAAGGCATTGGCCAGGGTGAACCAGTCGGCGAGGTGGAACTCCCGCAACATCGAGAAATGGCGCTGCTTCATCGGCTGCTCCGGTTGGCCTGTAGGCAGAGCCTAACCCACCGCGCGCGTGGCCTGCGTGGAGTCGGCCGCGCGGTCAGCGCGGCATCGCAAGGTGTTCCGGCGCCAGCGGCTTGCCCATCCGCGGCACCGTGGCCACCACCGCATCGGCCGGCAGCGCGGCCTTGCCGTCCAGGTACGCATCGATGCGGTCCAGCGCCTCGTACACGTACGGCAGCAGCGGCAGGTAGGCCGCCGCCATATGCGGCAGCGCCAGGAAACCGTCGAAATGCTGGGCGTTGCGCACCTGCCAGTAGCGCACGTCCCGCCCGGCCGCCTTGGCCATCGCCACGTACGGCGCGCTGGAGAACGCCTGCGGCACCAGCCCGTCGTCGGTGCCATGGACGACAACCACCGGCAGGCCGGTGCGTGGCGCGCTGGCGCGGGTCCGGGCGATGCCGTCGCGCACGCGCTGCGCATCCGCGCCGTCGTCCGTCCACAGCGCGCGCAGGCACTGCAGGCCGGTCAGGCCCAGATCGGCGAGCGGCTGTGGATCGACGATGCCCACGCCGGCGCCCGGCGGAATGCCGCTGCCGTCGGCCCACCACGCAGCTCGCTCGGCATCGGTCACCGCGCGCGGCTGCATATCCGCACCCAGCGCCGCATAGCGATACCCGCAGGGATGGGCGTCATGCGCGTAGCGGCCATAGGCGGAGGCATAGCCCACCGCCACCGCGCGCCATAGGTCGAAGCCCACGCTGATCGCACCCGCCCGCAGCGCCGCATCGGTCCAGCCGGCCGCGCGCAGCTTCGCCAGCGCGTCCTTCTGCAACGCGTCCGCGCTGGCGCCGGACAGCAGGCCGCGCGCGGACAGCGCCGCGCACTTCGCATCCAGTCCCGGCATCGCCGGAATGCCCAGCTGCGGCAGCGCGCACGGCATCAGCAGCGCGGCTTCGGTGGTGTAGTCGTACAGGCTGCGCGCACCCGCGCCTTCGGCCAGCACGTTGGGTTCGCCGGCCACCACCGCGTCCAGCCACGGCTCGCCGTCTTCCGCCGCGCGCAGCACTGCGCCGCCGCCGTTGGAGATGCCCACCGCGATGACGCGGGTGTTTTCAAAGGTGAACGGCGCCTGCTGCGGCAGCTGCGCATCCAGCGTGGCCAGCGCGAACTGCGCGGCCTGCTTGACGTGGCGACCCCAGTCGGCCTCCGGGTTGTCCTGTGAATGCGCGTGCTTGAACGCCACGCCGCTGCCACCGGCCGGTTGCGGAACAAATGCCAACGCCGCATCCGCAGAGGCCAGCGTACCGTCGGCGGCCACGCCCTGCCCCGCATCGAGATCGAAATAGTCGGTGCCCGCGCCCTTGTCGGTATAGGCCACTGCGCAGCCGCGCGGCAGCCCCCACGCACCGGCTACCGCGATGGCGCCATAGATGCCGCGCGACCCCGATGACGCGGCCACCACTACGCAGCGCTTGCCGGCATCGAAGGCGTCCGGCAGCTGCACCAGCACGCGATGCGGCTGGGTCGCCCCGGCGAGCTTGGCGAACGCGCTGAACTCGCGGCCCGGCACGGCGGCGACGCTGCCGTAAAGACTGCCGTAACCACCGCCGGGCGAAAGATCCGCGATCCCGCGCCAGTTGCTCCACAGCGCGCGTTTGCGCAGCTCGGCCGGGGCCGGACGCGCGGCGTCGGCGAAGCCTGGCGGCAGCATGGACTGCAGGCCGGCAAGCCCCAGCCCGCCGGTAAGCAGGTCGTCCTGCCCGCGATGTTCGGTGGCACGCGGCTGGCTGAACATGGCGGCGGTTTCCTTCGCGGCGGGCAGGCTGGCGCAGCCGGCCATCAGGGCGACGGTCGCGGCGAGGGCGCAATGGCGGAGTGTGTTCATGCTGCGACCATAGCTGCTGCCGCGGCGCGTCGCATCGTACTTTCGTACCAGCAGGCGGCGTCGCGTTCCTGCTAGCGTATGCGCCTCTCCTCCGTTGCAGAGCCGCACCATGAGCGACACCTTCCTGCTGGGCCGCACCGCGCTGGTGACCGGCAGCACGTCCGGCATCGGGCTGGCCATCGCCAAGGGGCTTGCGGCCGCCGGCGCGAAGGTGGCGATCAATGGCCTGGGCTCGCCCGAGCAGATCGCTTCCGCGATCGCCGAGGTGGATGCCGCGGGCGATGGCGGGACCCGGCACTTCGGCGCCGACCTGCGCGACCCCGCCGCCATCGAAGCAATGATGGCCGATCTTGCCGGCTGGTCGAACGGCGGCATCGACATTCTGGTCAACAACGCCGGCATCCAGCACGCGGTGCCGCTGCACGAGATGCCGGTGGGAAAGTGGAACGACATCATCGCCATCAACCTGTCCTCGGCCTTCCACACCATGCGCCTGGCGATGCCGGCAATGGCCGGCCGCGGCTACGGTCGCGTAGTGAACATTGCCTCGGTGCACGGGCTCGTAGCCTCGAAGGACAAGGCCCCGTACGTGGCCAGCAAGTTCGGCATCGTCGGCCTGAGCAAGGTCGCGGCGCTGGAATACGCCGCGCAGGGCAACCGTGACTCCGGCGGTGTCACCGTCAACTGTATCTGCCCGGGCTGGGTGGAAACCCCGCTGATCGAGCCGCAGATCGAGGCGCGCATGCAGGGCGGCAGCTGCGACGACGGCGTGCGCGCGCTGCTGGCGGAAAAGCAGCCCAGCCTGCGCATGACCCTGCCCGCCGAAATCGCTGCGCTGGCGGTGTTCCTGTGCCGGCGCGAGGCCCACAACATCACCGGTACCGCGATGCCGGTGGACGGGGGCTGGACGGCGCAGTAACGCCATGGCCTCCCTGCTGATCGCCGACGACCACCCGCTGTTCCGCGCCGCGTTGCGGCAGGCCGCGCGCGACGCGCTGGGCGACGTACAGCTGTTCGAAGCCGGGACGCTGGACCAGGTGCTGGCGCTGCTGGATGCGCAGCCGCAGGTCGACCTGGTGCTGCTGGACCTGCACATGCCGGGCAACCACGGGCTGGCCGGTCTGGCGGCGATCCGCGCGCAGTTCCCGGGCGTGGCGGTGATCGTGGTTTCGGCCAACGACGACCCGCGGGTGGTGCGCCGCGCGCTGGACCACGGCGCCGCCGGCTACCTGCCCAAGAGCGCCGGCCTCGACGAACTGCGCGACGCCATCCGCAGTGTGCTGGCCTGCGAGACCTGGCTGCCGCCGGCGCTGCGCGCAAGCGTGGCGCGGGCGCAGAGTGCGCCGCAGGATGCGGATCTTGCCGCGCGCCTGGCCAGCCTGTCGCCACAGCAGTTCCGGGTGCTGGCGCTGGTCGCCGAGGGCCTGCTCAACAAGCAGATCGCCGACCGCCTGGACGTGCAGGAGCGGACGGTGAAGGCGCACCTGACCGCCATCTTCGAGCGCCTCGGCGTGCGCAACCGCACCCAGGCCAGCGTGGTGCTGCGCGAGCTGGAGCTGTCGGATCCCGCGCGGCAGATCGAGGCCTGACCCGCACCACGGGAGGGAACCGCATGGCTATTTTTTAGCCAACGCCATTGACAGCCGCACCCCGCCTCGCGCTCGGACGGTTATCCACACCGTTATACGATTTCCATCCACAGCGGCTGTGGACAACGCACTTGCCGGAACGCGCCGGCAACCGGAAAAACTCTGGCGAATTTTTCACCACGCCTGTTGACAGCCGCGCCACGCCTGTCGCGCAGGTGGTTATCCACACTCTTATACGAGTTCCATCCACAAGCGCTGTGGACAACCGCCACCGCGCGGGCCGTCGCAACGGGAACGGGGTGGCGAAATATTCGCCACCCCGTTGGAAGCATTGGCACGGCTTGCGATCAGCCGCTTATCCACATCGTTATGCGACCACCGATCCACAGCGATTGTGGACAACCGTCGCGACTCACATCGTCGCCGCGTCGATCACGAAGCGGTACTTGACGTCGCTCCTGAGCATCCGCTCGTAGGCCGCGTCGATGTCCTGCGCGCGCACCATCTCGATGTCGGCGACGATGCCGTGCTTGGCGCAGAAGTCCAGCATCTCCTGGGTCTCGGCAATACCGCCGATCAGCGAGCCAGCGATCGCCCGGCGCTTGAAGATCAGGTTGCCGATGTTCGGCGAGGGGTGCGCATGCTCCGGCACGCCCACCAGGCACAGGGTGCCGTCACGCTTGAGCAGCGCGGAGAACGCATCGAGATCGTGGCTGGCCGCCACGGTATCCAGGATGAAATCGAAGCTGTTGCGCTGCGCCTTCATCTGCGCGGCATCGCGCGAGATCACCACTTCGTCGGCACCGAGGCCGTGTGCTTCGGCGCGCTTGGATTCGCTGGTGGTGAACGCCACCACCCGCGCGCCCATCGCGTGCGCGATCTTGATGCCCATGTGGCCCAGCCCGCCGATGCCGACGATGCCGACCTTCTTGCCGGGCCCGACGTTCCAGTGCCGCAGCGGGGAATAGGTGGTGATGCCGGCGCACAGCAGCGGCGCCACTGCCGCCAACTGCTCCTTCGGGTGGTGCACGCGCAACACGAAATCCTGGTCGACCACGATGCGCTGCGAATAACCGCCCAGCGTATGGCCCGGCGCGTCCGCGGTGGGGCCGTTGTAGGTGCCGACCATGCCCTGCTCGCAGTACTGCTCCAGCCCTTCGCCGCAGGCGGCGCAATGCTGGCAGCTGCCCACCATGCAGCCCACGCCGACGGTATCGCCCACCTTGAAGCCGGAGACTTCGGCGCCAACCGCGCTGACATGGCCGACGATCTCGTGCCCGGGCACGCAGGGATACAGCGTGCCCGCCCATTCGGCGCGCACGGTATGCAGGTCGGAATGGCAGATGCCGCAATAGGCGATTTCGATCTGCACGTCGCGCGGCCCCGGCGCGCGACGCTCGATGTCCATGGCGACGATGGGTTTGTCGGCGGCGTGGGCGCCCCAGGCTTTGATGGTCATGACGGCTTCCTGTCGGGGGGAAACGCCAGATTCTGCACCCGTCGCGGCCGCGCGGGGAGTGCCCGGCCGGGATGCAGCGTTGCGCCCGTTCAGACCCGGGAATAGCGCCAGGACAACATGCGCCCGCCGCTGTAGGGCATCACCCCATGGAACGCCCGCGGATCGTCGTCGAACACCAGTGGCAGGAAGTGGCGGTCGCCCTCCCACAGCGGCAGCTCCAGGAGGCGCTCGCGTGCCACCCACTCCAGCGCACCTTCCGGGTTGCGCTCCAGCGGCGCGCCTTCGAACGCATCCACCACGAACACGAAACCCAGCCAGTCCTCGCCATGCTTGCCGAAGCCCGGCCAGCTGATCGTGCCGCGCAGGCGCAGCGACGTGCACTCGATCCCAGCCTCCTCGCGGATCTCGCGGCGCATGCCGGCCAGCACGTCTTCATCCGGCTCGATTTTCCCGCCCAGGCCGTTGTACTTGCCGAGGTGGTGATCGCCGGGCCGTGCGTTGCGATGGATCATCAGCACGCTGCCGCCATCGGGCGACAGCACGTAACCGAGGGTGGCGACGATGGGGGTGTAGGGCATGGGGTAGTGTCCTTGCGGGTCAGGGCAGCCGGACATCGGTTCGGCAAAGTCATTTGCCTTTATCTCATCTGCCCGCCCGCTCTCTGCCCATGTCCTCCGGTAAATGCTTGTCTCAGCCAGTCATAACGGAACGGCTCGAACACCAGCAACTGTTCGATGACCTTTGCCCTCTCCTCCTGTGGCATCTGCGTCAAGATCGAGCGGATCTCCGAATCGACATGCTTGGGGGGCGCACCACGCTCTTCGGCCTTTTGATACCACTCATGCCCCAGGGCAATTTCCCGTTGCTCCATGTGGATCGCACCCAACAAGGTGCAGGGACGAAAATCGTCAGGAAGCAATGTGTGCGCATCTTCCGCCAGGCGCAAGGCTACCTCGCGTCGGTTGAGGTCGCGCAGAGCACCTCCGTGCGTCGTGCGTACCGCCGACTTGAGTTTCGGCGAATGCTGACGCCGCTCCGGAATGTTGGCCAGCAAATCGTGAGCTTCCTGCGACGCACCGCATTTCCGCAAATGCCCGCTTGCCGTCACCGCCTTCCAGACGTTTGCGGTGGTGTGGTACTCGGCCAAGGCCGCATCCGCCTCGATGCGATGATACGCGCGCAACACCTGTTCCGTCCGATGTTCACGCCCCTCAGTCGCAAGCCAGACCATCTCCGTTTCCGCAACACGGCCGCGGTTGTCCAGCCGGGTCAGGATGGCCATCAACCGCTGGAAGTGGTCCTGCTCGACATAGCCCGGAATGCCGTATTTTTCACGCAGCGCTTGGTTTCTCCTCCGGGCGATGCAACGCGGGTCGCTCTCGCGGCGCAGCCTGTCCGCTTCGATGGCTTGTTGATGGGCTTGCATCTCCGCATTCCGCGCGTCCGCCCTTGCGGTCGCCTCCGCCCGCGCTTGCTCCGCGGCCCCGCGTCGGGCCTCTTGCTCGGCTTGTGCGGCCTTGGCGAAGTCAGCATCGGCCATACCGCCTTTCGCATAGCTGCTCAAGGCATGTAGTCCGCGCGAGGCCAAGAACGCTTGCGTGGTTTCCGACGCCGGTCGACCCGCCTCGAGCAATTGCAGGATGTTGGCAAGTCTGGTTCCTGGCACGTTGGCCGCCGGCACGTCCTCCACCCGATATCGCTCCGCGCGTTGTCTCACCGAATCCTGCATCAGCAATTCCTCTTTGGCCCACCAAGCATGTGGCTACCCCAGAAGCTATCCGAATCGGCAGATTGATTGGGAACCCGGTGCAATCAGGCATCGGCGATGCCCATGGCATGCGACAATGACGACCGAGGGAAGCGTGGCCGAGTGGTTTAAGGCAGCGGTCTTGAAAACCGCCGATGGGTCAAACCATCCGTGAGTTCGAATCTCACCGCTTCCGCCAAATCGCATTGCATTCCGCAAAGCGGGATCGTGAGTTCGGCGAATCGGCAGGACTGCCGATTTGGACAACCGAAGGCTGCCCCACGCACAGCGTGGGGTGAGGCCCAGCGACGGGCCGAATCCATCTCACCGCTTCCGCCCCCCTCTACGCCGCCTTGGCCTTACCGCCGGCCTTGGCCTTGGCCTTTGCCTTCAGGCATTCCGGGTCGCTGCATTCCAGCCGCGCCTCTTCCAGCATCTTCGGCAGCTTCTGGGCGAGGAAGTCGATGAATACCCGCACCGCCGGCAGCATGCCGCGGCGCGAGGCGAACACGGCATGCGCGATGCCCTGCGGCAGCCGCCAGTCCGGCAGCACCACTTCCAGCGCACCGCTGCGCACCGCGTCGGCGCAGATGGTTTCCGGCAGCAACGTGATGCCCACCCCGCCTTCCGCCATCGCCTGCATCATCGGGAAATCGAAGCCGGTGACCCGCGGCTGCAGCTCGATGCGGCGCACCTCGCCATTGGGGCCGTGCAGCTCCCAGCGCTGGCGGGCCTCGTCTTCGCTCACGCTCAGGGTGACGTGGTCGGCCAGCTCTTCCGGCACGCGCGGGCGGCCGGCGCGGTCCAGGTATTTGGGGCTGGCGACCAGCAGTTCCTGGATCTGGCCGAAGCTGCGCATCACCAGGCTGCCGTCCTCGTCCAGCTTGCTGCGCACGCGGATGGCGACGTCCACGCCCTCGTTGATGACATCGACGCGCCGGTTGCTGACGGTCAGCTGCACCCGCACCTTCGGATACAGCGCCATGAATTCCGGCAGCAGCTTGGGCATCTGCTGCTGCGCCATCGACACCGGCACGCTGACCCGCACGCTGCCGCGCGGCTCGGCGCTGAGCCGGTCCACCGCCTCGCGCGCGGCCTGCGCCTCGGCCAGCATCGACTGTGCGTGGCGATGCACGCTGGTGCCGACGTCGGTGACGGCGAAGCGCCGCGTGGAACGCTGCAGCAGGCGCACGCCCAGCTCCGCCTCCAGCGCGCTGATGCGCCGGCTCAGGCGCGACTTGGGAATGCCCAGCGCGCGTTCGGCAGCGGCGAATCCACCGTGGTCGACCACCGCGGCGAAGTAGTAGAGATCGTTGAGATCCTGCATTGGGGCAATTCCAAATATGGAACGTAAAGTAGTATTTGACTTACTTTATCCCAAAAAAGCAACAATCTACATTGATCCCATCGCGGCTGCGCCGCACCTACCGGGATCGCCCACCATGAAACTGCTGCATCTGGACTCCAGCATCCTCGCCGAAAACTCCGCCAGCCGCGAACTCTCCGCTGCCATCGTGGCCCGCTGGCAACGCGAGGTCCCAGGCATCGAGGTCCTCCACCGCGACCTTGCCGGCAGCCACGCCCTGCCCCATCTCGACGGCGCCAGCCTGGCCAAGGCGGACGCCGTGCAGGCGGCCCGTGCACAGCGCGCGCTGGATGAGTTCCTGGCCGCCGACGTGGTGGTCATCGGCGCGCCAATGTACAACTTCGGCATCCCCAGCCAACTCAAGGCATGGATCGACCGGGTGGCGGTGGCCGGGCAGACCTTCCGCTACACCGAAGCCGGCCCGGTGGGGCTGGCCGGCGGCAAGAAGGTGATCGTGGCCGGGACCTACGGCGGGCTGTACCCGGTGGAGGAAGGGCGAAATTTCATCGAGCCCTACCTGCGCCAGGTGTTCGGCTTCTTCGGCATCGACGACATCAGCTTCATCACGGCCGAGGGCCTGGCCATCTCGCCCGCAATGCGCAGCGAAGCCATGGCCGCCGCCCATGCGCGGATCGACGAGGCGCTGCCGCTGGCGGCTTGACGGCGCCCCGCGATGCAAACGCGAACGGGCCCTCCCGGACCCGTTCGCTTTGCATCGGTGGCGGCGATCAACCGATCCGTTCTGCCCCGCCCATGTACGGGCGCAGCACTTCAGGAACGTCGATGCTGCCGTCGGCGTTCTGGTAGTTCTCCATCACCGCGATCAGCGCGCGGCCGACGGCCACGCCGGAGCCGTTCAGCGTGTGCACCAGCTCGGGCTTGCCGGTGGCCGGGTTGCGCCAGCGCGCCTGCATGCGGCGGGCCTGGAAATCGCCGCAGTTGGAGCAGGAGGAAATCTCGCGGTAGGTGTCCTGCGACGGCAGCCAGACTTCCAGGTCATACGTCTTGGTGGCGCCGAAGCCCATGTCGCCGGTGCACAGCAAAACCTTGCGGTACGGCAGGCCCAGTTTTTCCAGCACGGTTTCGGCGCAGCGCGTCATGCGCAGGTGCTCGGCATCGGACTCTTCGGGTTTCGCGATGCTGACCAGTTCGACCTTCTCGAACTGGTGCTGGCGGATCATCCCGCGCACGTCGCGGCCGCCGCTGCCGGCTTCGGAGCGGAAGCACATCGAATGCGCGGTCATCCGCAACGGCAGGCGTTCGGCGTCGAGGATCTCGTCGCGCACGATGTTGGTCAGCGGCACTTCGCTGGTGGGAATCAGGTAGCGCCTGTGCTCGCCCAGCTGGGTGGAGAACAGGTCCTCCTCGAACTTCGGCAGCTGCCCGGTGCCGCGCATCGATTCGGCGTTGACGATCACCGGCACGTTGGTTTCCTCGTAGCCGTGCTCGCCGGTGTGCAGGTCCAGCATGAACTGCGCCAGCGCGCGGTGCAGGCGGGCCAGCTGGCCGCGCAGCACGGTGAAGCGGGAGCCGGAGAGCTTGGCCGCGGTCTCGCCGTCCAGCCAGCCATTGCGCGCGCCCAGCTCCACGTGGTCCTTGACCGCAAAATCGAAGCTGCGCGGGGTGCCCCAGCGGTGCTGCTCGACGTTGTCGGCCTCGCCACCGCCCAGCGGCACGCTGGCATCGGGCAGGTTGGGGATCGCGCCGGCAATCGCCTCGATCTCGCCGCGGATCCGCTCCAGCTCGATTTCGGACGCCTTCAGCTCCTCGCCGAAACCGGCCACCTCCTTTTTTAACTGCTCCGCAATTCCTTCGTAATGGCCGACATCTAGCCCGTCCTCTGCGGCCTCTTTATTAGCCAGCATCATGTTACGACCGATATCCTTTGACTTAGAGTTGCGCAGGCTCTGCAGCTCCTGCGTGCGCACCTGGATGCGCTTGCGGTCGGCTTCCAGCGCTTCGATGCGGACGACGTCGAGTTCGAAGCCACGCGTGGCGCGCAGGCGCTCGGCAAGGTCGGCGGGATTGGAGCGCAGCAGGGCGGGATCGAGCATGGGAGCTTCGCGGTGCGAGGGTGAACGCACATTATCGCCGAGCGCGCGCGTGATGACAGCGAGGCACGGGCGCTGTGCAAGAATGCGGCCATGTCCGCGCCCGACCCGCAGCTCCCGCAGCGCCAACCGCTGCTGCCGTCCAGGCTGGTGATTCGCCTGGCCATCGCCTTCGGCGTCGGCCTGCTGCTGTTCCTGCTGGTCTGGCTGAATTCGCGCCGAGACTATGACTTCTACAAGGCCGACGGCACCGAGGCGGCTGCCGGCCAGTCCGACACGCTGCCAGTGCCGTTGCCACCGGACGTGGCCGGCAGCGACGGCGGCGACGCCACCGCCAGCGGCCTGCGCACGGTCGCCAGGGGCAGCGCCACAGAACAGTCATCCACTCCGGGCAGCGACCAGCCGCGGATCATCGAGGCCCCGGTCCGTCCCGCGCCGCCGCGCGTGGCGCCGGCCGCTCCCGCGCCCGGCGATCGCGCCCAGCCGCAGCCACTGTCCACGCCCGCCCCGCGTTATCCGCCGGAAGCCTTGCGCATGGGCGCCGGCGGCACCGTGCGGATCACCGTCACCGTGGCCGCTGATGGCAGCGTGGAACGGCAGGCGCTGGTCGACAGCAGCGGCAACCGCCATCTCGACCGCGCCGCACTGGAGGCGGTGCGCCGTTGGCGCTTCCAGCCGGCCACCCGCAATGGGCAACCGGTGGCAGCCGAGGTATCGGTACCGATCGTGTTCAACCCGGACGGCAACTAGCGCCGGGCAAGGCATGGGTCGCGCGCAACACCCGTCCGCGGGGCGCGTTCGCCCCGGTCATCCCGCCTCGCTCTTGATCCCGCCCTTCGTCAGCGCCGCCGGGTCCAGCAGCTTGCGCAGCTGCTTTTCGCTCAGGTCGCTGTCTTCCAGCGCCACCTCCAGCACCGGGCGCCGCTCGGCATAGGCACGCTTGGCGATCTTCGCGGCCTTCTCGTAGCCGATCACCGGATTGAGCGCGGTGACGAGGATGGGGTTGCGGTCCAGCGCCTGCGCCACCACGTCGCGGCGGATCTTCAGGGTGGCGATGGCGTTGTCGGCCAGCTCGCGCATGGCATTCGCCAGCAGGCCGATCGCCTCGTCCAGGTTGCCGGCCAGCAGCGGCAGCATCACGTTGAGCTGGAAGTTGCCGCTCTGCCCGGCCACGGTATTGGCCTGGTGCAGCCCGATCACCTGCGCGCAGACCATGCACAGCGCCTCGGGGATCACGGGATTCACCTTGCCCGGCATGATCGAACTGCCGGGCTGCAGCGCCTGCAGCTCGATCTCGCCCAGCCCTGCCAGCGGGCCGGAGTTCATCCAGCGCAGGTCGTTGCCGATCTTCATGAGCGCCACCGCCAGTGCGCTCAGCTGACCGGACAGCTCCACCAGGTCGTCCTGCGCGGCCAAGCCTTCGAAGGTGTTGGGGTTCTGACTGAAACCCAGACCGGTGGCGGCGTTGAGCGCCTTTGCCACCGCTTTGCCGAACTTTGGATGGGCGTTGATGCCGGTGCCGATGGCGGTACCGCCGATCGGCAGCCGCGCCACCCGCTTCAGGCTGTCCTCGATCCGCGCCTGCGCCGACGCCAGCTGCGCCTCCCAGGCGCCGAACTCCTGCGCGAAAGTCAGCGGCATCGCATCCATCAGGTGGGTGCGCCCGGTCTTCACCACCGCACCGATCGCCTTGGCCTGGGCGTCGATGGTGTTGCGCAGATGCTCCAGCTGCGGCAGCAGCGCGGCTTCGGTTTCGCGGACCGCCATCACCCGCAGCGCGGTGGGGATGGTGTCGTTGCTGCTCTGGCCTAGGTTGACGTGGTCGTTCGGATGGACCGACAGGCCGGTGGCCTTGCCAGCGAGGTGCGCGATCACCTCGTTGGCGTTCATGTTGGAGGACGTGCCGGATCCGGTCTGGTAGCGGTCGATCGGGAACTGGTCGGCATGGGCGCCACCGGCCACGGCGGTGGCGGCCTCGACGATGGCGTCGGCGCGCTTGCCATCCAGCAGCCCCAGGTGCCCGTTGACCAGCGCCGCCGAGGCCTTCACCAGCGCCAGCGCGCGGATGAATGCCGCCGGCATCGGCCGTCCGGAGATGTGGAAATTGTCCACCGCGCGCTGGGTCTGCGCCCCCCACAGCGCATCTGCGGGCACCTGCAGCTTGCCCATGCTGTCGTGTTCGCTACGGAATCCCTTGCGCTTGCTGCTGGCCATGTCGCCCTGCCGTTCATTGACGTGTAGGGCGGGAGCTTGCGCCGGGCGGGCGCACTTCCACAAGGCAGCGGCACGGCCTCCGCTCTACAATATCGGCCCCGTTGCCAGCCGCTGCCCCCATGTCCGACGCCCTGACCGCCCTGTCCCCGCTCGATGGCCGCTACGCCGGCAAGGTCGATGCGCTGCGCCCGATCTTTTCCGAATACGGGCTGATCCGCGCCCGGGTGAAGGTGGAAGTCGAATGGCTGCTGGCGCTGGCTGAGGCCCCGGGGATCCCCGAACTGGCCCCGTTCTCCGCGGCCGCCGCCGGTCGGCTGCGTGCGCTGGCCGATGGTTTCAGCGTCGAGCACGCGGCGCGGGTCAAGGCCATCGAAGCCACCACCAACCACGACGTCAAGGCGGTGGAATACTTCATCAAGGAGCAGCTGAAGGACGACGCCGAGCTCGGCCCGGCGCTGGAATTCGTGCACTTCGCCTGCACCAGCGAGGACATCAACAACCTGTCCTACGCACTGATGCTGAGCCAGGCGCGGCAGGACGTGCTGCTGCCGAAGCTGGACGCACTGATCCAGAAGCTGCGCGCGATGGCGCACGAGCACGCGGCGCTGCCGATGCTCTCGCGCACCCACGGCCAGACCGCCTCCCCCACCACCGTCGGCAAGGAACTGGCCAACGTGGTGGCGCGCCTGCAGCGCCAGGGCGAAGTGCTGGCCGGCCTGCCGATGCCGGGCAAGATCAATGGCGCGGTGGGCAACTACAACGCCCACGTGGCCGCCTACCCGGACGTGGACTGGCCGGCGTTCTCGCGCCGCTTCGTCGAGTCGCTGGATCTCGACTGGCAGCCCTACACCACCCAGATCGAGCCGCACGACGGCGTGGCCGAACTGTGCGACGCGGCCAAGCGCATCGACACCATCGCCATTGATCTCTGCCGCGACATCTGGGGCTACATCTCGCAGGGCTATTTCAAGCAGGCGGTCAAGGCCGGCGAAGTGGGCAGCAGCACCATGCCGCACAAGGTCAACCCGATCGACTTCGAGAACGCGGAAGGCAACTTCGGCATCGCCAGCGCGCTGTTCGAACACTTCGCGATCAAGCTGCCGATCAGCCGCTGGCAGCGCGACCTCACCGACTCCACCGTGCTGCGCGCGCTGGGTACCGCCTTCGGCCACATGCTGATCGGCTTCG